>JAZKJD010000016.1:0-79172 GCA_040384585.1 Pseudomonadota bacterium
GACGGTTTTATCAACGTCTCGCTTCTTAGTGTCTAAAAAACGGTTGCAAGATCAGTTACACTATTTTTTGAGAATATGCGTATGTACGTGAAGTTGCGAACCCCACCAACAACTTTTTTGCCTCCCCTACAGAAGCTTATCTATAGTTTTCTACTATGAATAATTATAAATTAATTATACTTGATTTCGATGGTACGCTTTGTTCGACCCATGAAGCCATTCTTTTTTGCATTAAAAGAGCCTATGAAACACTTGGCAAACCCGTTCCTAAACATAATTTTTCCGATGAAACCATTCGAGCAGGACTTGGAATGGAAAGTACCTTAAAGACGCTAAGTCCTGAACTATCCGATGCTGAAATTCAAAGCCTACTTGATACTTATGAAAGCATTTATTTGCAAGAAGGTGAACAAAAAAGTACTGCTTTCGAAAAAGCAGGTAAAGTATTATCTAAACTTGATTCTGCAGGCTTTATACTCACAGTCGTTAGCAATAAAGCCTTCGCTGCAGTTAATATCGCCTTAGAACGTTTTGATCTTAAGAAATATATTGAAATGGTAGTAGGTGACACTAAAACACTTCGAAAAAAACCAGACCCTATGGCCTATACTGATTTTATCAAACCAAAATTTAACACTATATCTCCTAATGAAATTTTAATGGTAGGAGATACGCCTGCCGATCTCCTATTTGCGAAAAATATTGGCACTGACTCCTGTTGGGCAGAATATGGCTATGGGGATGCAAAAACTTGTCGTGCACTGAAACCAACCTATAGCATTAGACGTTTAATAGATCTTTTACATATTTTAGGATGTGTCGTCATTTGACACGATGATGGTCAGAAAGCGTGGTATTTTCTGCGTTATGCTCCGTTACGATACTCGAAAAACCACGCTTTCTGACTCATCCTCGCTAAATGACGACACACCCTACTCTAAATTTTCTAATTGCTTTTCTATTTTTTCTAATCTAACTTGAATATCAGAAAAACTAGCTTGTACTGTTTCGACTAAGATCATGGTTTTTATATCTGGTTCAAGATTCACGTAACTAGCGACATCTTTATTTTCAAAATTTGTCACGCGTAAAGTTTCAGGAATTAAATAAACCTCGAAACTCCTTTGCGCTTTATTTAACGAATCCACAGTCAAACTTGAACCATCAAGAGCAACAAATCCTTTTGATTTAATAAAAACAAAGCAAGCATCTGAACATTGGATGGTGAGAGACAAATTATTAGCCCGCTCTTTTCTAGCAATTATTATGCCTTTCTCAAATATATGCCCACTGACTTCATGCCCACCTATTTCCTCACCGAAACGTAAACTCCTCTCTACACTCACTTTTCTACCAATAAAAAGATCACTGATCGTTGTTTTATCTAGGGTTTCTGACATTGCCTCAAAAGTAACTACAGATCCGTTAATAGTGACAACGGTTTGACAAACGCCATCGATAGCTACACTCGCACCTATTTTTAAATCCTTTATTAAGGTTTCGTTTAAAACGACCGTATACTGCAACAGCCCTTCATCTTTAAGCAACGAGTTGACGGGAAACAAACCTTGCGTAATACCAGTAAACATAATTTTCTCTAATTTGAACTTAGGTTCTGTCCCTAACGTGTAAACTCCGTTTTTTTCGCTATCTTTTTCTCCTATAAGAGCACCCTAACTTATATTCATAATCCCTTCAATCAATTCCAGATGCTTTATCACTGCGCCTTTATTTTCTTCTACAAATTTCTTAGCCTCATGTCCTATTTCTTGTTTTTTTTCTGGATTCGATAATAACGCAATGACTTGTTCTGCCAATTCCTGTGCGTTATTGATCTGAATTTCTACACCTCGCTGTTTTAACTGTTCCGTAATAAGTGCAAAGTTGAAGGTATGAGGCCCTGTTAAGATGGGTAATCCTACTGCTGCTGGCTCGAGTGGATTTTGACCACCTCTTTCTACCAGGCTCCCGCCGACAAAAGTAAGGTCAGCGGCCGCATAAAATAAAAGCAGCTCCCCCATCGTATCCAGAATAAAGATATCAGTAGCGCGACTACAAATCTTATTTTCACTACGCTTAATCACCTGATAACCGTGACGTTGATAAAGATGTTGTAAACGAAAAGCCCTATCCACATGTCGGGGTGCAGACACTAACAAAACATTGGGAAAATACTTTCGTACTTGGGTAAATGCTTCTAGTATCTGTTCTTCTTCTCCTTCGTGGGTACTAGCAGCTATCCAAATAAGTCTATCTTTTCCCCATATTTCACGCACTTGTTTAGCATGTTCAGTCAATTGAGCAGGAAGCTCTAAATCAAATTTAATACTACCGGTGACACAAACACGATCTCGCGATAAACCCAAAGCAATAAAACGCTCAGCATCTGCTTGCGTCTGAGCCACTACAAGCGTAATACGCTTTAACATTTCTTGCGTTACCAATAAAATACGTTGATATCCTTGTGCTGACCGATCGGATAAACGCGCATTAGCAACAATGACTGGCACCTCGTTTGTTTGACACTCAGCCAAGAGATTAGGCCATAGCTCTGTTTCCATCAAAATGAGTAAACGTGGTTTAAGCATTTTAAGAAACTTTCTCAAAACCAAAGGAAGATCATAAGGAGAATAAAGCTGTGTCACACTGCTTCCTACACCGGCGCGAATACGTTCTGCCCCGCCAACAGTCTCTCCTGTCACAATCACTGGAATGTTTGGATAGCGCTGTTGCAGGGCTTTAATAAGCGGAATCGCTGCACTAGACTCTCCCACAGATACGGCATGTAACCAAATACCTCCTTCTGAAACAGGACGCAAGCCTATTCCTAAACGTTCATACCAAAATTTAAGCGCTGCTGGTTTTTTACGGTTTTTTACCCACAAACGCAATAAAATAAAAGGGAGTAATAAATAGAAAATTATTGTATATAAGTATCGCATGCTTAAAATAATTATACTTAGAATATGATGTCCGTTTAGTCTATCGCCTCTACAACTTTATGGCAACAGAATATCCTGTTAGTCTTAGTCAAAATTTTATAAATTAGGTTTTCAACATGAATATATGGGGCAAGCTTATTGGAGGCTTTTTTGGATTTCTGCTTGCCGGACCCTTTGGGCTTTTACTCGGTGTTTTTATCGGACATCTGTTTGATCGGGGTCTCTCTAGAAATCAGGGCTGGACTTTTTCTTCTGCCAACCCCACGCTAACCCAACAAGTTTTTTTTGATAGCACATTTTTGGTCATGGGACATATTGCCAAGCTTGACGGGCGTGTGTCTGAAGCTGAAATCCAAGCGGCACGCGCCATCATGAATCGCTTAGGATTGACTGAAGCAATGCGGAGAAAAGCGGTTGCTTTATTTAATCAAGGAAAACTGCCTACTTTTGATCTAGAAAAAACCTTAAAGCATCTTGTACAAACCTGTCATCGCAATAAAGTGTTACTCAAACTCTTCGTCGAAATTCAAATGCAAACCGCATTAGCCGAGCATCACCTCAACGCCGACAAGCAAAAAGTATTACAAAAAATCTGTCAATATTTAGGCTTTGCGCCACTTAATTTCAGCTTTTTCGAGCACATCTTCAATTTTGAACAGGCATTTCGACAGCAATCTAGCCAGCAGCAACAGCAAGGACACTATCAACCCCCTCATTCACGACATCAGCTGAATCTACAAGATGCCTATGCTATCTTAGGTGTTTCTGAGAATGCGACACCTGCCGAAATTAAAAAAGCCTATCGTAAACAAATGAGCCAGCATCATCCAGATAAGCTATTAGCAAAAGGTCTACCTGAAGAAATGATAAAAATTGCGACTGAAAAAACCCAAAATATTAAGGCTGCATACGACCGTATTTGTATGGCTAAGGGAATATAGGAATATAATGCATAGCAATGTGATTTCCGCTTCTATTTTATCCGCAGATATGGGTTGTTTAGTTAAAGAAGCTAATGCTGTGTTAAACGCAGGCGCAGATTGCTTACATATCGATGTCATGGATAACCATTATGTACCTAATCTCACCTTTGGACCTTTGGTTTGTCAAGCCTTACGCAAACATCTTGTCAATGCATTCTTAGATGTACATCTTATGGTAAAACCCGTTGGTGCATTGATTGATGCCTTTGCTAAGGCAGGCGCCAATCAAATTAGTTTTCATCCGGAAGCGAGTGATGATGTTAAGCAAAATCTGCAACAAATTCGTGAACTCGGATGCAAAGCGGGTCTAGCTATCAACCCAGAAACGTCATTAGAATGCTTAAGTCAAGCTTGGGATCGCTTAGATTTTTTATTAATGATGTCGGTAACCCCTGGATTTGCTGCTCAAACCTTTATGCCCGAAATTTTAGATAAAATCTCTATAGCCAAACAGCTCATCCAACAACACAATCCAGATATACGCTTAGGTGTCGATGGCGGAATAAAACAAAATAATATTGTAGCGGCTGCAAATTCAGGCGCTAACACGTTTATCATTGGCTCGGACATTTTCAAATCGACTAACTATTCTGAGACATTAACCAAACTCCGATCTGCTTTACACAGCAAAGGAAAATAACATGCGCTTTTCTTTATTTATTTCACTCGTACTCTGTTTTTTATTAAGTGCTTGCGCTAGCACAGTGGCTTATCAGCAACAACTCAATCAATGGAAAGGAAAGAATATTCAGGTATTAAAGAATAGATGGGGACAACCGGATGCGGCCATCCAACTGGCCAATGGCCATACCCTTTATCAGTATACGCGAAAGACCTTTTATACCATTCCGGATGCAAAACGCCGTTCTATGCAAATTAATAACACGGTCTTTGCAAGTTATGATGAACCTTGGCGCAGCAATCAAACACTAGTACGTTACTGTCGTACCCATTTTGAAACCAACCTCCATGGCGATATTATCCATATAGATTTTAAAGGCAATAATTGTCTTGCCTACCGCTTTATTCGATAATCTTTCATAATGAGCGCTAAAAAAAGCTTTTTGAAACCCTTGCAATGGATATTTTACCTATGTATTTGTTGTTATCTAAGTCAAATTAGTGCAGCAACCCCAAACAATGGATCTCCTTCCAACATTGCGCAGCAACTCAGTTGGGTACCTGACAATATAGGTATTTGTAAAGGTCATTATTTAGACCCCTTATCCGCTTATGCTAAAATACCTTTAGCTGATTTTAAGCAAACCTTTACACATATCGATGCAAAGCAATCCCACTTTTCATTTGAAGGAACTTCGACCTTAACGGGAAATGTTGTCATTACTCAGCCTGGAAGAATTCTGTATGCCGATCAAGTCTACTTTTATCGCGATGCTACAGGCAAAATTACTAATATGGATCTACAGGGTGAAATCAAGATCCTCGAACCCAATTTGTTAATAAAAGCTAAAAAAGCGCATTTAGATCTCAATACACAAGCCGGTTACTTAACCAATATCATTTATCGTATTTTATTACGTAATCAGACAATTTTATTTGGAACTAATCAGGGAATGCCCATCAATGCATGGGGAACAGCAAGCAAGGCAGAACAAAATTATCCTGGTCTAATAACGCTATACGATACCCGTTATACAAGCTGCTCCCCGACCAATCCCGTTTGGCAGCTTTTCGCTAAAAAAATAGTGTTAAATCGTGATACGGGACGAGGAAAAGCCTATGGCACTTGGCTAGATTATAAAGGAATACCTATTTTATATAGTCCTTATATTGGGTTTCCTATCGATGACCGTCGTCAATCAGGTTTCTTATTTCCTAGTCTTAACTCCACAACACAATCTGGAATTGGAATCGGATTTCCCTATTATTGGAATATAGCAACTAACTATGATTTCTTATTGACGCCTACACTCTTAAGTAAACGAGGACTGCAATTCACTGGGCAGTTGCGCTATCTTAGCCATAACAGCCAAGGGAAAATGATTGCGAATTATCTTCCCTATGATCGAAGTGCTGCAGAATTTGCTAATCAAATCCCTTTTCTTTATCCAAATACGAATCCACTGATTTTCCCCCGTAGTGATAGAAAATCATTCTCTTGGCAAGAACAGCGACAATGGTCATCCAGATGGTCAAGCCTGATTGACTTCAACTGGGTAGGTGATGATTACTATTTAGAAGATTTTAATACGCCACCCAGCGTTGCTATCAACCAACTATCTCAGCATGCAGAAATTAATTACACAGGTGATATCTGGAACTTTACGACACGTTTAATGCGTTATCAAACGCTACATCCATTGAACCAATCTCCTGTAAACAATCCTTACAATAGCCTACCCGAGATCGACTTAAATAGTACAACCCAATCTTTTCATGGATTTAATTATCAATTGAGTAACCAACTTAATTATTTTCAACGTTTAAATAATCCCGATGAATTGATTACACCACCACAAGCATTACGCCTAAATATTCAACCTTCTATCAGCTATCCGATAATAAAAAAGGGGGCCTATTTAATACCTCGCGCACAACTGAGTCTAACGCATTACAACATTACAAACCAAGTACCCGGATATCAAAGTGATATTCAAAGAACCACACCCCTATTTAGCATTGATAGTGGTTTGCATTTCGATCGTCCCTTTGACTGGGGGCATCATCCTTACCAACAGACCTTAGAACCACGCCTCTTCTATCTTTATGTCCCTTACCGTGATCAAAATAATATTCCTATTTTTGATAGCGCCCTCATTCCATTTAGCTATGATAGCCTTTTTATGACGAATCGATTTAGTGGCTATGACCGAATTGGCGATGCTAACCAAATTAGCTTTGCCGTAACGACACGTCTACTTGATCAAACCACAGGAGCAGAAAAACTAAGAGCGAGTCTTGGCGAAATTTACTATTTCGAAGATCGGCGCGTACATTTGTGTAGTCCACTGGAAAAACAACTCAGCACTACAGGAACATTGTGTTCTGACCCCTTCGCTGTGGTAGGCGCCACCTCACCAACCGAAAAATTCTCACCCATTGCCGGTCAACTGAATTACAATGTCAATTCAAAGTGGAGTACCACAGCAGATATTGCTTGGGATCCTTCAAGCCACGATATTATTAATGCAGCGGCAAATGTGCAATATCAGCCACGTCCAAATCAGCTTTTTAATATTAACTATGGCCATATTCGTTTTGGTGATATTTTAGTAACGAACCCTCCTACAGCACCCAACAACCATCAAAATGATTTCAATCGGCTTGGCTTTTCCTTCGCTACGCCGCTCAAGAATCAATGGAGTAGCGTCGGTGGATGGAACTATAATTTCAGCCATAATTATTCACAAAGCTTCTTTTATGGCTTGCAATATGATAGTTGTTGTTGGGCATTTCGCGTAGTCGCAGGACGTACTTTTTATGCCTTAGATCAAAATAGCAGTCCACTCTTTAACAATGTGATCTACTTTCAATGGCAGTTCAAAGGCTTGAGTACAGTGGGTATCAGTGATATAACCAGCTTTTTAACAAGCAATATCCCAGGTTATACTGATAATTTTCAGTATGGTGCTAACCTTTTAAAGTAGAAATTATGAATCGCTTAAAAAAAGTTTTCCCACTCGTCATTTTGTTAAGCAGTTTATTGGTTTTCATGGCTTCCCATGCGGCTGAAAACTTAGATCGTATCGTTGCAGTCGTTAATACCCATGTTATTACCCAACAGCAACTTGCTGAACAAATAGAATTAGCCCGTCAACAGTGGCACGCTGAAAATAAGCTTATTCCTTCAGCATCACTTTTTCGTAAACAAATACTTGATCACATGATTGACAATGAACTACAGCACCAACTTGCTGAAAGTTCAGGCTTGAAGTTTGACGAGGCAGTACTAGATAAAACCATTTCGGATATTGCTAAACGTAATGGCCTAACGGTAGCACAATTACGTAGTCGTTTAGAAAAAGAAAATATGCCTTATGCAAAATATCGTCAGAAAATCCGTGAACAACTTATCATCAGTCGTTTACAACAAGACGAAATTGGCCCAAAGATTACTGTCAGCCCTCAAGAAATAACTGACATGCTAGCACGCATGCCAGAAAAATCTATTTCGAAAGATACTGCTTGTCATGTTGAGGATCTCTTAGTACCACTACCCAATAATCCTTCGCCACAAACCCTGGCGACTGCAAAACAAACCGCACTGTCCCTGTTACAACAAGCAAAAAATGGTAGTTCTTTCCAACAATTGGTTAAGAACTCAAAAAATACAGCACTTCCTTTATCCGGCGGCGACCTGGGTTGGCGCCCACTCAATGAATTACCCGATATTTTTCAAGCGTCCATACAATCATTAAAACAGGGAGAAATAGCAGGTCCTATTCAAGCAGAAAATGGTTTTCACCTAATTCGCTTAATAGAAGTACGTGGCGGTACAGCAATCACATCTCGCACCGTAACCGCTACCCACACGCGGCATATTTTGATTAAAACTTCGCCGCTAGTTAATAATAGTCAAGCTGAACAACGACTCAAAGAGATTCGTGCCGAAATTTTACGCGGCGGTAGCTTTGCTGATCTCGCCAAAAGATATTCGCAAGATCCTGGATCCGCATTCAAAGGTGGCGACTTAGGATGGACCTTACCTGGTGCATTGGACCCCACTTTTGAAGCGCAAGAAAACAAGTTACGGATTAACCAGATGAGTTTACCCTTTCGTACGCAATTCGGTTGGCATATCGTACAAGTCTTAGGGCGAACAAAAAAACTTCAAACCACACAATCACTTTCACGTGAACAAGCTGCACAATTAGTTTATCAAAAGAAATTCCAACAAGCCTTACAAAATTGGTTGCGCCAGTTACGTCAGCAATCCTATGTAAAGATTATGTAAAATAATAGACTCTGCTTCTTTCTCAGGCAGTATAGACCCATTGCACTTGAAAATGCGAGATCGCATTTTCAAGTGCTTTCCTTGCGCGATGGGGATTTTCAAGGGGAGAATCGCGATTTCTCCCCTTGAATAACGGGGCGGAAGCTTGGCTTTCCCCCGTTAAGTAATCGGTTATACTGCTCGCTGTGAATTCAAAAAGTTCGCATCTTCAAGTACGAGCAGTATATCGTGAACAATCTTACTCATTTAAAAATTCTGATTACGCGTCCCGCTCAGCAAGCAAAAAATCTAGCGGCGGCAATCCTGGCTTATGGTGGCGAAACCATTTCTTTTCCTACATTAGAAATTATAGCGATAACAAAAGAAAATTTTTTAAAACAAACTAAAAAAATTGGCTTTTATGATTTCGTTATTTTCTTAAGTCCTAATGCCGTATTGAAAACGGCAAACTATATCTATAAGATTTATCCTGACTGGCCTACACAAACAAAAATAATGGCTATTGGCTCAGGAACTGCAAATGCCTTAAAACAGGAGGGTTTACCTGTAGATTATTATCCCAAAAAAAACTTTAGCAGCGAAGGCTTGCTAGAACTCCCTAGCTTACAAAATCCAAAACAAAAAAAGATTTTAATTCTCCAAGGCGAAAAAGGCCGAGGATATCTTGACAAAGAATTAGAAAAAAAAGGCGCTCATGTAACCACAGTAAATACTTATAAAAGGCTGTGTCCACACATTACTAAAAAATGCATCCCTAATCCAAATACAGTCAATATCATCATTTGCACGAGCAACACGGGCTTAAAAAACTTGATAACCTTACTGCAACCTTATTGGCACGCCACCCTACTTGATAAACAACTACTGCTTATCAGCCCACGCATCGCCGATTATGCAAAAAAACTAGGCTTTGTCAAACCCCCTTTAATATCGGATAATGCAAGCAACGCAGCCATTTTACAAACCCTTTCGGCTTATGCAAAGGAAAATTTTAGAGAATTATAGCGCTAGGGGAAACAAGGTATCTCGCTATCATTGTTAACAGTAGTTGCTAGGATATAATTTGTCTTTGCACAGTACAACAATTTAAAAAGAGGTGGGTGACACGGATGCTAGCTTCTTTTTGTGGCGTGAGCCAACAAAAAAAGCGCATCCAGTGGCAGGACCCACCTCCCCTATTTTTTGTACCGTGCAGAAAACAATTAGATAGAAACAGGACAACAAAATTTTTACTACAGTCTACATTCTGTCAGTCAGGGGTAATGGTAGACGGGAGAAATAACTATGGAGTCACAGTCCATTGAAACCACCGATGCATTAGGCGGCAAAACAGTTGATCCTAAACCAAGACCTTGTAACGTAGCATGGTCTGCTATCGGTCTACTCTGCATAACTTGGCTTTGCCTTTTTCTTGGCCTCACTTTTTTTTGGCAGAAAAATAATAATATTCTCGCAATATACACAACTCGTCTAACACAGATTCAAGAACAACTTTCAGAAACTCAAATCCACAATCAGGAGCTACAAAAAAATTTAAGTCAACTACAAGACTTTATCCAGAAAAAATTCTCAGCCAACGATACCATCGCTAGAATAAGTAATGCGAATCGACTTATTCAGTTAGCACATTACAATCTTGTTTATCTACATGATCAAGATAGCGCTTTATCGGCGTTAACATTAGCGGATAAGCAATTAGCGGAGCTAAACAATCTTCCTGTTTCTTTAGAAATACTACGCAATTTATTAGCGAAAAACATAGCAAGTCTAAAATCGTTACCACATCTTGATCTAAGTCACCTCTTAGCTAAATTAAATAGCTTGCAAATTCAAATAACACAGTTGCCTTTGCTTAGCACTATTCCTACTCATCGAGAAGTAAAAACAAATCCAAACTTATCTCATCCGGAAAAAAAATGGCTTGATGTCATACAAACTATCTTGCGTAGTTTCCAACAAGTCATCGCCATTCGGCATTTAGATAAATCTATAGAGCCCTTATTGCCACAAGTACAGCAACAATATTTACAGCATAATCTGCAATTATTATTGCAACAAGCACAATGGGCCTTACTACATACTCAAGAAACAGTTTATCAAACGAGTTTACAGCAGACTAAAGAGGGGGTACAGCAGCACTTCGTAGAAAGTTCACCCATAACACAAGCAGTCATACAAAATATCGATGAACTTCAACAAATCAAACTTCAGCCTACACTACCTGATCTAACCCCCACATTAGAAGCCATTTCATCCATCGCTAAAACAATGCTTAGCACCAGTAGACCCAACTAGCATAGGATCTTTCTTTATGAAGCGGTTTTTTATATTTTTACTCGTTTTACTATTTTCAGTCTGGATAGGCATTGAAATAGCCACCGATCCTGGATATGTACTTATTACCAGACATAAATTAGCCATAGAAATGCCTTTATGGCTAGCGCTGATCGGACTTATCGTCGGTTTCATCGTCGTTTATTTTTTAATTCGCACAATCCATTATTTTTTCATATTACCGAAACGTTGGAATACCTGGTTACGGAATAGAGAAGAAGTAAAACAAACCATTATGGAATATCAAAATTTATTTGCGACGCTTTATCAAACGCCGAAAAACTGTGAGATTATTTTAAAAATTTTGCCAGAATTAGAAAAAAAAAATGTCTTATCTCAAGAACAAATCCAAGTACTAAAACAGGATTGCTATGAAAATTTAATAAAAGAAGCCATTCATACAAACTTAGTAAAGTTTGAAGAGTGCTGGAAACAGCTACCCTATCAATTTAAAAAAAACATACATTTCCTCAATTTATATATTCAAGGTCTTATCCAATATCACGACGCCGAAAAAGCGGAATCGCTAACGCGGAAGCTACTCAAAAGAGAATGGTTTATCCCACTAGTACATACGTATGGCCTGATTAAAACATCCCATCCTGAATATCAATTAGTCCATGCTGAAAAATGGCTTAAAAATCATCCGAATGATTCCGATCTACTATTGTCTTTGGGACGACTTTGCAAACAATTACAATTATGGGGAAAAGCAAAAGACTATCTAGAGACGAGCTTAATTCACGCCCCCTCTAATCCGGAAACTAATCAAGAATTAGGTGAGTTATTTGAAACCTTAGAAGAACCTATTCAAGCACTAAAGTATTACAAAAAAACATTAAAAAAAAAATAAATCTTTAAACTAGGCGTCTTATTGCAAGCACAGTAATTTTAATGTAAATTTGTGCCAAGGTCGAAAAAAATTGGTAACTTTATGAAAAGAATAATATTGTTGATAGTTCTATTTACCGTGGCGTTTTCTTCAACGATTTTAGCAAAACCTTATAATAAGGTTGCTTTAATTTCAAGCTCGACACAATATAATGAAGACAGAATTGAAAGAATAAAACAGGAACTTGAAAAAAAAGGTTATATTGTTAGTGATAAATACCTAAACCAAGTTGTTTCTGACTTTGGCTATGTTAACACCGACAGAAGCAGGGCTAACACTCTCGTTAGCGCACTCCTTGATGACAACATGGATATAATATGGTTTGTTCGAGGAGGCGGTGGTGCTTTTAATTTAATACCTGATCTCTATGCCAATAGAGAAAAATTAAAAAAGGCAAAGCCAAAAATTATCGTCGGGTTTAGTGATGTTACCGCAATACATTATTTTGTTAATAATGTTCTGAATTGGCCTTCAGTCCACGGTGTCGTAGCGAGTTTTAATAAAGAAATGGCTGCAACGGATACCTCTACTAATAAGAAGATTACAATAAATGATCGTGAAGATATACCTTCTATAAAAAATATACTCACCGATGGAGTTCACTATAAAAATCTCATTCCCCTAAATAAACTGGCCTTGCAAAAGACACATGGAATTCTGGTGGGCGGTAATTTCACATTAATACAGGCTTTTTTTTCTACACTCTATGCATGTGATTTCTCAAATAAAATACTCATTTTGGAAGATACAGGCGTAAGTTTCAGACAGCTAGATCGTAGTTTGCATCAACTTCTCTATAACAAAAACTTTAATCCTAAAGCTATAATATTTGGGCAGTTCTATCCTATAGATTCTACCGATGAGCAAAGACTTATGTACAAAACAGTGATTAAAAGATTTGCAGAAGCAATAAACATACCTATTTATTATTTTCCTTTCTTTGGTCATGGCAGAGAAAATAAACCATTTATTCTTTGGAAAGAAGCGTCTATCAATTGTCCGCAACACGAAGATTACTGTCTTTTTAACCAAATAAACCAGGGCGTGTCTCGTTATTTGGCACGAGGATAAGCCAGAAAGCATGGTTTTTCGAGTATCGTAACGGAACATACTTGCGGTATATACCCATTTCGCGATGGGGATTTTCAAGGGGAGAATCGCGATCTAAGCGCTCCCCCCTTGCATGACGGCGCGTAAGCTTTGCTGATCCCCGTCATGTAATCGGGTATACCGCTCGCGACAAGTTTGAAAATTTCGCATCTTCATGTGCGAGCGATATATCCCCTTGTATCCTGCAAAGCGCCTAAACAAATAATTGTCTACATAACAGATAAATCATAGAGATAATTATTCAACACTGTATAAACAGGCCAACCCCTTAAAGTAATCCCAGAAAATGGTGACCATTGACATTTAGTTTTGAGATCAGTTTCTTTAACAACTCGACTTGCCGTCAAATCGATTAAGACATAATCAGGATAAGTTTTTAACGTAAAAATCTCTTTAGCACGACGAGAAGTTAAATCGATTATTTTCTCCATCGATAATAAACCTTGATGGTACGATTCTAATAACAATGGTAATGTTGTTTCTATGCCAGGGACACCTGAGGGACAATCGCCATAGGGTTTTGCTTTCTCTACAGTCGTATGCGGCGCATGATCCGATCCAACGGTATCGATAATTCCTTCTCTAATGGCGTTAAATAAGGCTTTTTGATGTTCCGTGGTTCGTAGTGGAGGATTCATAACACCTTTTCCTTGTAAACGGCCATAATCATCCGTACTTAAAAATAAATGATGAGGGGTAGTTTCAGCAAAAACCGGAAGCCCTTCTGCTTTAGCTTGGGCAATCAAATCTATCTCTTGACGAGTGCTGGTGTGTAAAATATATAACCGCGTCCCATATAAACGAACTAAATCAATGGCCTTTTTTACAGCGATAAATGCCGCTGTTTCATCCCGTATCTGTGAATGAACAGAATAAGGCTGAGGTAAATTAAATTTTTTGGCGTTTTCTTTTAATCGTTGTTCGTCTTCTGCATGAACGGCTACTAATATCTCTTCTTCTGCGGCTAGTTTAAAGATAGCCTGTAAACTTTCATCATCATCAATAACCAAACCACCCGTACTACAGCCCATAAACACCTTAATACCAATCACTTGTCCCTTCACTTTTTTTATTTCGTCGAGATGATGCTTATCTGCGCCGAAGAATAAGTGATAACGTAACGGTATCTTTACTTCTTTTAATTGACTATTAATCAACGCTTTTTTTTTCTCTAGCTCAATTTGTGTCACCGTCGGAGGTAGTGTATTGGGCATATCAAAAACGGTGGTATAGCCACCTTTAATACTAGCTTGTGCAGCGGTACGCCAATCCTCTTTATATTCCAAACCCGGTGTTCTGAAATGGACATGCGGGTCGATTAATCCTGGCAACAATAATAAATGTTCGGCATTGATACTTATTTCTTGCCGACTTTCAATATCTAATGTTTTATGGCTGCCATTTGGCATCTGAATGTTTTTTATTTGAATCATAAACTAACTTTTTCTTTATTTAGCAGCAAAGTTAATAGCGCTTGCCTCACATAAACGGCATTCTCCACTTGCTCAAAATAAGCCGCGTAGGGTGTACTGTCAATGGCTTTATCAATTTCATCCATTCGAGGTAGTGGGTGTAAGATTTTTAGATGCGGTTTTGCTTTTTTTAGTTCTGCTAGTCTTAATACCCATTGATTTTCTAGTAATTTATGTTCCTCTTTCGTAAAACGTTCTTGCTGAAACCGTGTCATATAAATGATATCTACCTTAGCAATCACTTCATCTAAACTAGGATGAAAAGAGAATCGTACGCCTTGGTGTTTTAATTCGTCACATAATGATTCAGGTAATGCTAATAAAGGTGGTGAGACTAAAAATAAACGGTGATTAAATAATAAACAAGCTTGTATTAATGAGTGAACAGTTCGTCCATATTTTAGATCCCCAACAAATGCAATAGATAAACCCTCTAGTTTCCCCTGCGTTTCTTGTATTGTCATTAAATCCACTAAGGCCTGCGTGGGATGTTGGTTGGCGCCATCTCCTGCATTAATAATCGGCTTAGCCGATATTTCGGCGGCTAAACGGGCTGTACCTTCTTTGGGATGTCTAAGCACAATGAGATCAGCATAATAAGAAATGGTTTTAATCGTATCACTTAAATCCTCTCCTTTCGTAACAGAAAGACTCTCCGTATTGGAAAAACCAATGACTTGCGCCCCTAAACGCAAGGAAGCCGTCTCAAAAGATAAACGGGTACGGGTAGATGGCTCAAAAAAGCAATGTGCAATAATTTTTTTATTGAGTAAGTATCTTTTAGATTTTTTTTGTTTGAATTGTCTTGATAATGTTAATACTGAATTAATTTGATCTAAAGATAGATCAGATATGGAAATAATATCCGTATTAAAAAGCAAATTAGACATAGATAGGCTCGATGTTTTAATTTCAAAAAAATAGCTAGAAAACAGATCTAAACAAAGCTTAGATAGCTTGGGCTCTGTCTCTAAAGTCCCTTGTCGCCATCTGCTGCGTTAAAAACAGCTCAAAAATACCCATTTACTTAGTGTAAACTCCGTTTTTTTCTGTTTTCGCCTTCCAGATGACGACAATCATCACTTTAGCAAACAGAACCTATAAATTAGTCTCTATTTTTCTGAACCAAACTTTGCCACGATTCTACAGACAATTCCTTTCCCCATAACGTTACTAAACCTTGCAGAAAAATCTGGGCAATTTGGGCATTGGTCACGAGAGGAATATGATGATCAATTGCCAAACGTCGAATTAAAAATCCATCGGTTTGCTGAAGACCCGTAGCAGAACTGGGTATATTGATAATCGCGGCTACTTTTCGTTGGCTTATCAAATTTTTTATATTTGGCTTTTTAACTTCGCTGGTTTTATTAACAAAATAGGAAGCTACGCCATGTTGGTTTAAAAATTGGTGCGTTCCTGCAGTACTGTAAATAGACCAGCCTTGATCATCTAACTGCTGTATCCATGCTAGCAATTTAGCCTTATAATTATCAGCAATACTAAGCAATATTTTTTTTTCTGTGATCATTTGATCCGTAGCTAGCCAGGCTTTATAAAAAGCTTCAACTAAATCATCTGCAATACAAGCAACTTCACCCGTGGAAGCCATTTCAACTTGTGCCACTGGATTAGCTCCCTTTAAGCGACTATAAGAAAATTGTGCCGCTTTTACACCGACATAATCTAATTCCAAGGTTTCATACTGTTTTGGCTGATGTTTACCCAGCATGACTTCTGTGGCTATTTGAATCAAATTATGGCCTGTTACTTTGGAAACAAATGGAAAAGAACGCGAAGCGCGTAAATTACATTCAATCACCTGAATATCGTTGTTTTTTGCGATAAATTGAATGTTGAATGGGCCCGTAATATTTAATGCTTTAACAATTTTACGTGCAATTTTTTTGGTTCGACGTATGGTTTCTAAATACAGTTTTTGTGGGGGCAGCACAACGGTAGCATCGCCTGAATGTACGCCTGCATTTTCAATGTGTTCTGAGATTGCCTCAATAACAATATCACCCTGTTGTGCTATACCATCGACTTCCAATTCTTTTGCTTCTTCAACAAATTTAGAAATAACAACGGGATGATCTTGAGAAACACGTGCAGCTGCCTGCAAATGTTGTTCTAAGGATTCAGGATCATACACAACATTCATCGCAGAACCCGATAAAATATAAGAAGGCCTGATTAGCACAGGGTAAACAACCTCTGATGCAAATGCCTTTGCCTTACTTAAGCTAGTAATACGTTGCCAGGCGGGTTGGTCAATCACAAGCGTGTTTAACAGATCAGAAAACTTCTCTCGATTCTCTGCATAATCGATGGATTTTGGACCTGTCCCTAACAAAGGATAACCCGCCTTCGCTAGAGGCACAGCTAAATTATTGGCAATCTGGCCGCCTACCGAAACAATAATGCCTTTCGCTTGCTCAAATTCAATAATATCTTGTACACGTTCAAACGTGAGTTGCTCAAAATAAAGTCTATCTGATTCGTCGTAATCGGTTGAAACGGTTTCAGGATTTGAGTTAATAATAATGGCTATTTCTTTTAAACGACGTAAGGTCTGGACTGTATTCACGGCACACCAATCAAATTCAACCGAAGATCCAATGGCATAAGGGCCCGAACCTAATACAATAATTGGTCTAGAGGATGCAGGCGCTATATCGTGCTCAACCGCATGATAGCTTAGATATAAATAGTTGGTTTTTGCCGCAAATTCGCCCGCTAAGGTATCAATCTGCTTGACATAGGGAACAATCCCATGTTTCAAACGTAAAACACGAATTTGTGCTGCTGATTTACTCTTTAATTGGCCAATAGCCTGATCAGAAAATCCAGATTGCTTTAATTGACGTAATAATTTTTGATTTAAATTTCCTTGAACTAATGGTATTTCTAGTTGCGCTATCGCGTGAATATGCGCTAAAAACCATGGATCGATCTGCGATAACTGCCGTGCTTGCATTACCGATCCTGCTTGTTTAAAAAATTGATATAAAGCAAATAAACGTCTATCCGTTGCATGCTGTATTTCTTTTTTTGGATGCTCTATTGTTTCTGGATAATCACTTAGGCAGGAAGCACCGATATTTAACATACCTACGGCTTTTTGTAAGGCTTCTGCAAAGGAACGTCCTATCCCCATGACTTCGCCGACACTTTTCATCTCCGACCCAATGCTTCTTTCCGCCGTTTTTAATTTATGGGTATCCCAACGTGGAATTTTTACCACAATATAATCCAGTGCAGGCTCAAAATACGCACAGGTCACTTGCGTTACCGTATTTTTGATTTCATGCAGACGATAGCCTAAAGCCAATTTGGCAGCAATAAATGCTAAGGGATAACCTGTTGCTTTCGAAGCTAATGCACTAGAACGGGACAAACGTGCATTCATTTCTATGACGCGGTAGTCGCCATTCTTTGGATTAATCGCAAACTGTATATTGCATTCGCCTACGATATTAAAACAATCCGCTACCTGCAAAGCGATATTTCGCAAAAACTGATGTTGTGTGTTACTTAAAGTCTGTGCGGGAGCAACAACGATACTCTCACCGGTATGGATTCCCATGGCATCCATATTTTCCATGTTACAAATGGTTAAACCATTACCGTCGATATCCCGTACAATTTCATATTCAAATTCTTTCCAGCCCAACAAGTATTCTTCAATCAAAATCTGCGAAGCTACCCCTAAACTCTCTTGCGCACGTTGCTCCAGTATTTCTTTATTAAGGATTTTTCCAGAACCAAGCCCTCCTAAAGAAAAACCAGAACGCAACATGACAGGATAGCCAATCTTTTCTGCTGCCTGTAAAGCTTGCTTAATGGTTTTCGCTGCAATACTTAACGGTGTTTTGACTTGTAAGGCCTCTAAAGCAACGTTAAAAAGATCTCTATCTTCCGTTTGCCGTATAGACATCATCGATGAACCTAATACCGCCACCTTATATTTTTTTAATACTCCCTTTTCTTCTAGCTGCAAACCCAAATTTAAAGCTGTCTGGCCGCCAAAACCTAATAAAATCCCATCGGGCTTTTCTTTGGCAATAATTCGTTCGACAGTATCAAAATTTAAAGGTTGTAAATACACTTCGTCTGCCAAATTCGCATCGGTTTGTACCGTCGCAATGTTGGGATTAATCAAAACAATTTTAATGTTTTCTTGCTTTAGGGCTTTAATCGCTTGCGATCCTGAATAATCAAATTCGCCCGCTTGTCCGATACGTAAACCACCCGATCCTAGTATCAGTATTTTTTTACCTTTAAATCGTCGATTTTTCATAAATTTTTTTATAGCATGCGATAAAAATGTTCAAATAACCATTGTGTATCCATTGGCCCGGGCGCTGCTTCTGGATGAAATTGCACTGAAAAAAAAGGATGTTCTTTATGCTCAATCCCTGCCACAGACTTATCATTGAGATTACGAAATAATATCTTCCAATCCTTGGGTAAAGATTTTTCATCCACTGCATAACCATGATTTTGTGATGTCAAAAAACAACGTTGCGTAGGTAAATAAAAGCAGGGTTGATTTTGCGACCGATGACCGAAGATGAGCTTGTAGGTTTTAGCACCGGCAGCCAAAGCCATTAATTGCGTACCCAAACAAATACCAAAACAGGTTTTTTTCTTAGCTAGCGCTTTTTTTAAGATCGCGACTGTTTTGTGACACAGAGCCGGATCACCAGGACCGTTTGAAATAAACACACCATCATAATCTTCTTGACTATAATCGTAATCATAAGGAACTCGCTTTATCTTTAAAGGAAATTTCAGTAAACAGCGCAGACTGTTTTCCTTCAAACCACAATCAACCACAATAATCTTCTTTTTACCTTCTCCATAATAGATGGGTTCTTTAATTGTGACTTGTTTCACCCAATCTATACTATCAAATTCAATAAACTCAGTAGGATCCGTAGCAGAGTGCGTAAGTATCCCTGCTATTACACCATCTACACGAAGACAGTGCGTTAAAGCACGGGTATCAACGCCCGTAATATAGGGAATCTCTTGTTCCTCTAGCCAATCCAATAAGGAACGCTGCGCAGAATAATTTGAATAAAAAGGAGCAAGCTCTGACATAACGACAGCTTTCACCTGGATCTTTGCAGATTCCCAGGTGTCCCGTGCAGAAACACCATAATTTCCTATCAACGGATAAGTAAAACAGAGTATCTGGCCTGCATAAGAAGGATCGGTTAATGCTTCAACATAACCAACCATACCAGTATTAAAAATCACTTCACCTGTTTGATTATTCATTTGCGCTTGTGGTGAAAAACCGGCGAAGGATTTGCCGGTTTTTAATAGCAATCGTGTCGGTATTAATGGTTTCATTATTGTATTTTTTGATGATACTGAAAAGCAAGATAGGGATTCCACATCATACCCGTCGCTGAAAGTACGATATCCGAACCCGCATTAGAAAACTCATTAAAATGTTCAGGCAAAGTAATACCCCCCATTCCAAGAATGGCTAAATCTAATTTTTGCTTCTGATTAATCTGAGCTATTTTTTTTATATATTGTAGTGCTAGTAAGCGAATAGGATAACCAGAAACACCACTGAAGATTCGTTTACCGAATGCAGGTTGCTGTGCCCGATCAATAACGCGCATACTGATGGAATTAATCGCACTAACACCGCTTGCGCCAGCACGCGCTATCACTTCTAAAATTTTACTTAGGGAGTCAATAGAAGGTAGAAACCCTAACTTAATCACCACAGGGACCTCTCCGACACTATGCAAAACACGAGTAGTAATCTTATAAACCGCTTCTGCATCCCAATAAATGGGTTCTCCTTTTTTTAACAAATTAGGGCATGAAAGATTAAGCTCAATAATATCTGCACCCGCTTGTTTAGCGAATAAAGCCGTTTCAGCAAACTCTGTGGCAATTGCTGCTAGTGTTTCTCCTTCGCCATAAACCGATACGATTAAAAGTTGACCTTCAGATAAGGCACTTTTTGCAAACGCTATATCTTGGATAAGAATTTCTGGTGCTAAACAAGCGTTGCCAAAAGAATTACTAATCGCCATTTTATCGGCTGAAGCAGCTTGTTTTCGCGTGTAAATCGGTTTGGCTATATCTGATTCAGCCAATGGCAACTCGCAATCAACATAAACAATATTGGGTAATGGATGACTAGGATAAAAGTGTCGCCGAATGGTCTTGTAGGTTAACACATCAAAACCTAGCTGAGCTAATAAAGCAATACCTTTCCCCGTTGTCACGGCACACGCAGCAGCGCCAATGTTGGAGGCTAAGGAGAGCCCTAAGAAACGAATCCATTGTGCTTTAGGGGGCCATTGACGAACCGGTGGATTTATTAGGGAGAAAGGGGGATTTCGGAAGTTTTCTTCAAAGGTTTTGTGAATGTCATATAAAGTCGACGAACCAGTGAGCATATTAATAGCTTAAGAATAATTTTGCTTATTTAACCCGATTTTATAAAAAATACCAAGCGCTTTATAAGCTGCTTATTTACGCTTTGTCCAGACACTCAATAGACCACTTGCATAAGCTCTGCGTGATAGACTTGATTTCATCGTTAAACGCTAGTCTACGGTCCTCATTCTGGTGCCGAGAAGAGGACTCGAACCTCCACGGGTTGCCCCACAAGTACCTGAAACTTGCGTGTCTACCAGTTTCACCATCTCGGCGGAGAAAATTTACTTGGAAGGAAGATCAAGCGGATAACCTGCTTCCAACCAGGCTCGAAAACCTCCTATCAAAGAAGCCACATGACGATAACCCATTTTTTGCAGGTTATCCGCTACTAAGCAAGATCGAAAACCTCCACTACAATAAACAACGATGTCTACTACATAATCAGGGACCTGCTTTTCAATATCACGCTCAATAATACCCTTGCCAAGATGAATAGACTTAGGTATTGCACCTTGTCTGTATTCATCCAACTCTCGCACATCGATCAAATAAAAAGCCCCTTTCACTCGTTTTTTAGCCAAGTCGTTTACACTTATCTCCATGATACGAGATTTTGCATCATCGACTAACTGGAGAAAACCTGAAGAATGCCGCTTTATCACACTGATATTTCGTTTTCTGTTTCCGCCACAGTGTCAAGATCTCTCATCGTCAAACGAATCCGTCCTTGTCTGTCGATCTCTAAAACTTTAACTCTAACGACTTGTCCTTCACTTAATACATCACTTACATTT
Source organism: Pseudomonadota bacterium (assembly GCA_040384585.1). GTDB lineage: Bacteria > Pseudomonadota > Gammaproteobacteria > Diplorickettsiales > Diplorickettsiaceae > JAZKJD01. Next base: position 21,863 of record JAZKJD010000016.1, read on the forward strand.
TCAACTCGCTCATTAGAAATCTGTGAGATATGAACCAAGCCATCACGGCCTGGCAATACATTAACAAAAGCACCAAAATCAGTTACCTTGACCACAGGACCTTCATAAACGATGCCTACCTCAACTTCAGCTGTCACTTTTTTAATACGATCGAGTGCATTTTGACAAGCTTGTAAATCTGAAGTAGAAATCCGTACTAAACCATCATCGCCAATATCAATTAAAGTACCTGTTTCTTCCGTAATAGAGCGAATTGTCGCCCCCCCTTTGCCAATTAAATCACGAATTTTATCAGGATTTATCTTTAAGGTAGTAATGCGTGGCGCGTAAGGAGAAACTTCGACTCTAGGCATAGACAAGGCCTTTTGCATAATGTCTAATATAAGCAAACGAGCTTCTTTTGCTTGGTTGAGAGCAATTTTTAGAATTTCCTCAGTAATTCCATCAATTTTAATATCCATCTGTAAGGCGGTAACCCCGTCAGCCGTCCCAGCTACTTTAAAATCCATATCACCCAAGTGATCTTCGTCACCTAAAATATCAGTCAACACAGCAAAACGTTCACCTTCTTTTATTAAGCCCATCGCAATACCCGCAACATGCTTCTTAAGTGGCACACCAGCATCCATTAAAGCGATACTGGCACCACAAACTGTTGCCATGGAGCTAGAGCCATTCGATTCAGTGATCTCAGAAACAATACGTAATACATAGGGAAAATCCGATTCACTGGGTAATACCGCACGCAAAGCGCGTTTTGCTAAATTACCATGCCCAATTTCACGTCTTTTGGGACTACCCACCTGACCTGTTTCACCAACACTATAAGGAGGGAAATTATAGTGAAGCATAAAAGTTTCACGTGCTTCACCATCCAATGCCTCTACTATTTGCGCATCTCTATCCGTACCTAAAGTAGCAACGACTAAAGCTTGCGTCTCACCTCGGGTAAATAATGCAGAGCCGTGGGTACGTGACAACAATCCAGGGTGAATAGTAATCGGTCGCACTGTTTTTTTATCACGTCCGTCAATACGTGCTAATCCGTCCAAAATACGATGGCGCACTATCTTCCCTTCCAACGAGGAAACCAGATCTCGAATAGATTTCACTGTAATTCCTTTCTCTTCATCCAACCATTTCTTGGTAATTTCTTCGCGTAATCCATCTAGGCGGGCTTTGCGATGAAGCTTTTCTGGGATTTGATAAGCCTCCATTAGTGAAGACTCAATGGCTTGCGTCATTTCCTGTTCTAACGCTTTTTCTAAACGAGGAGTCGCTCGCCAATCCCACGTCGATTGCCCTGCTTCTTGAACCAGTTCCTTTACAGCTTGAATAGCTCCTTGCATCTGTTGATGTCCAAATAGAACTGCGCCTAGCATAATCTCTTCAGAAAGCTCAGCAGCTTGTGACTCTACCATGAGTACAGCGCTTTCAGTTCCAGCCACAATCAGGTCTAAGTCTGACGTTTCAAGCTGCTTGAAAGTAGGATTAAGAAGATATTCACCCTGAGAATAAGCTACTCTTGCCGCTGCTATAGGGCCCTTAAAAGGCAGACCCGACAGCGCTAGTGCCGCTGAAGCCCCCATGATTGCGGGAATATCTGCATTAATATTAGGATTCGATGACAGCACGGTCGCAATGATTTGAACTTCACTATGAAAATCTTCCGGAAATAATGGACGTATTGGCCTATCAATCAATCGAGAAGTTAAGATCTCTTTTTCAGTGGGGCGCCCTTCACGTTTAAAGTATCCTCCAGGTATACGACCTGCTGCATAACTACGTTCCTGATAATGAACTGTCAAAGGAAAAAAATCACTTTCCTCACCTGCCTGCTGTTTTCGGCCGACAACCGATACTAAAACAGTTGTACCGTCCAAAGTAACTAAAACCGCTGCTGTGGCCTGACGCGCAATGCTGCCCGTCTCTAAACTCATCTCATGGGAGCCAAACTGGAATACTTTCTTTATAGGATTATTTAACACTTACATTCCCTCAAAAATAACAAATGGGCGAAGATCCGTCCATTCAAGATAAAATGCCTTACCAAAAAATCATTCACTAAAAAATAGTGGCAACAACAAGGCCTAGGCGCGCAAACCCAGTTGTTTAATCAGGCTTGTATATCGTTGTAAATCCACTTTTTTCAGATACTTTAACAATTTACGACGTAAAGCTACTTTTTTCAGCAAGCCCTGTCGCGAATGATTATCTTTTTTATGGACTTGAAAATGGCTATTGAGATGTTCAATAGATCCGGATAGTAAAGCTACCTGAACCTCTGGTGAACCCGTATCGCCTGTAGAACGCCGATATTTAGCCATTATCTCGCTTTTAGCCAACATAAAACCTTTTTCCTCTTATTACATGAGTCCGCCATTCTATGCATAATCATGCCAACTGACAAGGCCTATTTATACCGCCCGCTCAAATCTTTAAAGACTCGCATCTTCAAGTACGCGCGGTATAGACAGGCACTCTATTTTAGTGGGCACTCATGCTAGAATACGGGACCTGCTAGCTTGATTCCATCGCTAACACTGGAAATTATGAAAATTAGCAGATAAAATCACCGCTAATTAATAAGTGAAAAATGATATGAAAAACAGTATGAATACTATTCTTAAAGGGTTAATGGCTGAATTAGGAATTAACGAATCAGAATTAGCACGCCGAACAGGAATTGGTCAACCTGTGGTACACCGAATCTGCTCAGGGGAAACAGATAACCCTAAAGTTGCGACGCTAAGTCCTATTGCAAATTTTTTTGCTGTTTCTATCGATCAATTAATTGGTACTGAGCCCTTATCTCCTGACCGCATTCCCGGCACATTTAATCCTGATGCCCAAGGTTGGCGCCAAATCCCTCTATTAGGCTGGGAACAAATACTTTCCTGGCCTAATCTAACGCAAAAAACAGGTCCTTTACCCACGATTTCAACGGACATCGAGTTAAGTCAACACGCTTATGCGCTGGCGGTAAGGGATACCACGATGGAGCCACGCTTTCCAGAAGGAACCGTTCTCCTCATCGATCCAGACTTAAAACCTAACAGTCTAGACTTTGCTATTATTCATATTGAAGGACAAAATCTACCAAACTTCAAACAGATTTTAATTGATGGAGAGCACACCATTCTTAAGCCACTCAATTCAGACTTCAAAACCTTGTTATTAAATAAACCCCATAAGTTCTTAGGCGTGATGGTACAATCTAGAATGGATTTTAAAAAGAAAAAATAGCATGAACGCCAAAAAGCGTCTCGCTATTTTTCAACGTTTTCAGGCACAAAATCCTAAGCCACAAACCGAATTAGTTTACCATTCTCCTTTTGAGTTATTAATCGCCGTCATTCTCTCTGCACAAGCAACTGACAAATCAGTCAATCGAGCTAGCAAAACATTATTTAAAGCTGCCAATAGCCCCCAAAAAATACTGTCACTGGGTCTAGACGGTCTTAAAGAATATATAAAGTCTATCGGTTTATATAATACCAAAGCAAAAAATATTATAAAAACCTGTGAAATTTTACTAAACCAGCACCAAGGAAAGGTTCCCAAACAACGTGAGTCTTTAGAAAAATTGCCTGGCGTAGGCCGAAAAACAGCAAATGTCGTTCTTAATACCGTATTTAACCAAGCGACTATTGCTGTCGATACGCACATTTTTCGTGTCTGTAATAGAACAGGTCTTGCTACCGGAAAAACACCACTGGCGGTTGAGAAAACACTTCTTAAAGTCGCGCCCAAAGCTTATTTAAAGAATGCACACCACTGGTTAGTTCTACATGGGCGTTATACCTGTTTAGCACGTACACCAAAATGTCCAGAATGTATCATTAAGGATCTCTGTGAATATCCCGCTCGTACTTGAAGATGCGAACTTTTCGAATTCACAGCGAGCGGTATAACCGATCACTTAACGGGGGAAAGCCAAGCTTCCGCCCCGTTATTCAAGGGGAGAAATCGCGATTCTCCCCTTGAAAATCCCCATCGCGCAAGGAAGGAAAGCACTTGAAAATGCGAGATCGCATTTTCAAGCGCAATGGGTATATCCCGATAAAACGCTATCTACATAAGGGAGCTTTAGAGACAGCACCTAAAGAAGTTCTTGCAAAATATGACCTGCTCCTTGAACCATTAATTCCCTTGCCGCCGCAAAGCCAAGTCTTTCAGACTCATCAATCGTTCCATACTTTTCTACTTTTATAAGCAAGCTGCCATCAGGTTTTGCCACCAATCCCTGCAAGCGCATTTGATTATTCGATAAGCATTCCGCGTATGCAGCAAGAGGAACCTGACAACTTCCTCCTAATTGTCGACTGAGTGCACGTTCTGCCATTACACACGGATACGTTGGAATATGGTTTAAATGGGAAATTAACCCTTGTGTTTCTATATCATCCGATCGGCATTCAATTCCTAATGCACCTTGACCTGGTGCTGGCAGAAAAAAATTTGTTGAAAAATACTCGCTAATACAAGCTGTTTTTTTTAAACGAATAAGACCCGCCGCGGCTAAAATAATAGCGTCATATTCGCCAGCAACAAGCTTGTCTAAACGTGTTCCGACGTTTCCTCGCAATACGCTAACATTAAGATCAGCACGTAAAGCCAGCAACTGTGACTGACGTCTTAAACTTGACGAACCAATTATCGATCCAGACAGTAATTGTTTTAGATTTTCTCCTGATTTGGAGATTAAGACATCTCTTGAATCTTCCCGCTGACAAATGGCCGCAAGCACTAGCCCATTTTCTAGTTCCATAGGCACATCTTTCATAGAGTGGACTGCGATATCGGCTTGCTCATTAAGTAAGGCCATTTCTAGCTCCTTAACAAAAAGACCTTTACCACCTAATTTGTTTAATGCACTCTCTACGTGTCTATCGCCTTCCGTAATAAAAGGGATCAATACTATCTGCATAAACGGATGCTGTTTTTTCAGCTGATCTTTAACCTTATTAGCCTGCCAATAGGCTAAGGGACTTTTTCTGGTTGCAATACGCCAGTGTTTTTTTACTGTCAAAACCCACCTCGCAAAATAAAAACATAAAACAAAAGTATACAAGAATCCGCTTTTGTTGCATGCATCCAAATAATTAAATGCAGCTAGTTGTAGCCTTGCCAACGGGTATATACCCAAAGGATTTCAAGATGTGGTTAGGCGCACGAGGACGAACGCGCGGAGTGTATTAGGTAGTCATGAGCACGTGAGTGTCGATGTGCAACAACACCACATTTTGAAAGGCGAAGGGTATAGCATCAGTGTGATTGAGATTCTCTAATAAGCTTATCTTTTTTCTCCCATAAGTCATTAAGTTTTTTTTGGAAACTAACTCGAAACGGTCTATCACCTTGATAATCACCTAGCCAATCAGGTGTAATCGGTAATGACTCTATGTATACGGTTATTTTTTTTATATCCCCTGATAAAAATTGCCATAAACTGGCTTTTTTCGGTGGATAAATAATCGTCACATTGAGAATGTTATGAAAAAAATCGCCTAGAACTGCCAAACTGAATCCAATACCTGCTGCTTTAGGGCGAAGTAAGTATTGATAGGGAGATTCTTGCAATTTACGCTTTTTGTCGGTAAATCGTGTCCCTTCAATGAAACTAGCCACCGTAGTAGGAACTGCCTTAAACCTCTGGCAAGCGCACTTAGTGGATTCAATGTCTTTATTCTTTAACTCAGGATGTTTGGCCAACACTTTTTTACTATAACGATACATAAATGGAAACCCTAATAGCCAGCAAGCCCAGCTAGCAAAAGGTAATGTCCAGAGCAACTCTCTCTTAAGGAAAAATTTTAGTGGAGGAATTTTCTCGTTAAAAATTCGTTGTAATATCAGTATATCGGCCCAAGATTGATGATTTGCAACCAGTAAATACCACTCATGATAGACAAGCTGATCTAAACCCGTTACCCGCCATTCAATGGAAGTTGTTAATTCTTGAATAAGATAATTACCCTTTATCCAATAAACCGCTAAACATTCCATCCAGCGTTTACAATTTACTTGCCAAGTTTTCAGAGGAATTACACGAAAGAATAGCCCTAAGATCATTAAGGGTATACACAAAAACACTAGATTTATAACATAGAGAATAGCGGCGACACTAGCTCTTAGCCCACTTAAAAGCCTCATTGTATCCTCAGCATCTGAAGATCCTAAGCTTTGGCTTTATGAAACCACTGACTCGTATGATCGACTAGGTTACGCCATACTCCCCCTTTGGGTAAATTTTCCAGTGCAATAAGCGGAGCACTCGCAACAGGTTTATCATTTAATACTATATTTATTTGGCCTACAACATCACCTTTTTTAATGGGAGCTTTTAAATTAGTCGTAAAAACCATCGTTGTTGTGGGTGCTTTGTTCTGACCGGCGGGCAATGTTGCATATAAATCTTGTGCTACACCCACATTGAGCTGAGAACGCTGTCCAAACCAAACGCGCGTTGCCGCAAGTTTCGTGTTAGCAGAATAAAGTTTTTGCGATTCAAAAAAACGAAACCCATAGGTTAATAGTTTTTGGCTATCTTGGGCACGCATCTCATCTGATGGCGCCCCCATCACAATAGTAATTAAACGCATACCATTTTTTTGGCCTGAGGCCGCCAAACAAAATCCTGCATCGTTCGTATGACCCGTTTTTATGCCATCGACGTCTGGGTCACGCCACAATAAACGGTTTCGGTTAGGTTGCTTAATACCATTATAAGTAAACCATTTTTGTGAATACCATTTATAATCTTCAGGAAAATCAAGAATTAACCGCTGTGCTAAAATAGCCATATCACGCGTCGTAGAATAATGGTTGGGATCGGGTAAACCATCCACATCAACAAAATGAGTATGGTTCATTCCTAGTCGGACGGCCTCTTGATTCATAAGGTTAACAAAGGATTCTTGACTTCCTGCAACATACTCCGCCATTGCCACACAAGCATCATTACCAGAATCAACAATAATACCCTGCATCAAGTCGTGTACCGTTACTTTTTCGCCGACCTTAACAAACATCTTTGAACCGCCCGTTTTCCAGGCCAAGTTGCTAATCGTTACTAAGTCATCTGTATGGATCCGCCCCTCTTTCAAGGCCATGGAAACGACGTAAGAAGTCATCATTTTTGTTAAACTAGCAGGCACTACTCGCTCATCGATATTTTCACTGGCCAGAATGTTTCCACTATAGGCATCCATCAAGAGATAGGCTTTGGCGTTTACGCTGGGAGCTGTTGGCGTTAACGTAGGCTGTACTGAAACAGTAGTAGGGGTAGTAATAGGAATAATCGGATCAGCCTTAGCAAGCGATCCGAATAATGTCGCTATTAAGCAAGCCCCTACGATTGATAGGAAAGGACGCATCTTAAGCATAATGAAAAAGCCTTAGAAGTTATAATGAGTACATGGTTGCACCTTCAAAAGTAATTGTAATGACTTAATAAGATACTGCAAGCGCTAATAACACCTGACTAACCCCTCTCCTAGGTAGAACCTTTACTTATCGTTATATATATTGCATATTAGCTATTAATCTATTATGCAAAGAATAATAAAACGTATCGTTGCTATGCTAGCGGTTATTGGCGCACTCTATACTGTAAAGGGGTATAGTGCCACCGATGGTAATGGCTTTATCGACTATCAAATCCAAGGTCTAAAACCATCTTTAATAGCCCCTATTAAGGCGCGACTTGACGATAGCTTACACGCATTAACGCCACCTTTGAGCTCAGAGACCATCCAAGCCTGGTACCAACAATCCTCTGCAGAAATCCAACAAGCACTCGCTCCTTATGGCTACTTTAAACCTGCTATCCAGGCCAAGCTTCTCTACCAGAATAAGAGCTGGCATGCCGTCTATCAAATCTCACCAGGGCCTTTATTACAAATTACGCAGCTAAAAATCTCTATACAAGGCGAGGAGGCTCGCTGTGCTGCGTTTAAAAAAATAATAACTGAATTACCCTTACATCAAGGTGGTAGTTTTTTAAGCAAGCATTACGAGCAAGCCAAGCAAAAGCTACTCACGGCAGTGATAGCTGAGGGTTATCTATCCGCTCATTTTACCAAACACCAAGTATTAATTAACCGTCAATCCTATACCGCTAAGATTACTTTAATTCTGAAAACCGGACCTCGTTACTATTTTGGCCCCATTACCTTTCAGCAAGCTATCCTTAAAGATTCTTTTTTAAAACGTTACATTCCTTTTCAAGTCGGCGATCCTTATTCCTCTGAACAATTATTAAAGCTACAAGATAATCTTAATAATAGCAGCTATTTTCAACATATTTCCATTACTGACCTTGCAACAAAAAAGCAAGGCCAACAAATACCTATCTTATTTACGTTAACGCCTAGACCTTCCCAACAATATACGGCAGGGATAGGCTATGGTACAGACGTTGGTGTAAGAGGTACCTTAGGCTGGGAATCTCGATATCTTAATCAATTTGGCCATAAATTAAGTATTATGAGCCAGCTATCGAAAGTACAAAACAGTCTACAAACAACGTATACCATTCCCGGAAAACATCCGAATACTGACAGCTATAATATTAATTTCGCTATTGTTCGCAAACAACTCCCACAGGTCGATAGCACAACACAACAAATCGGTATGGCGAGCGTAAGTCAATGGAAAGACTGGCAAACTAATCTTTTTTTAAACTACCAGATTGAACGTTTCAATTATATAGATAAACCAAAGCTTATTTCTCACTTACTCACGCCAGGTATTAGCTTTTCCCGTAGTCAATTTGATAACCCTATTTATGCCCTGCATGGTTATCGTCTCAATCTGAGAATACAAGCCGCAGATAAAAAACTCTTATCAAGTGCGAGCTTTTTACAAACACAGTTTCAAGCCAAAACGATTATGAGTTGGAACAGCAATAGCAGACTGATCTTTCGCGGTGATATTGGCTACACCATAACGCCTGACCCCACAAACGTTCCTCCTTCTCTGCTTTTTTATGCAGGCGGAAGCCAAAGCGTAAGAGGTTATAATTACCAAGGATTAGGCCCTGGAAGATATTTGCTGATTGGAAGTGCAGAATACCAACATCGTCTTGTTAATAATTTTTATGGGGCGCTTTTCTTTGATGCCGGCAATGCCGTTAATAACTTTCCGATTAATCTACAGAAAGGTGCCGGTATTGGCCTAGTGTGGGTTTCACCGTTGGGTCCCATGGAATTAACCTTAGGAAAAGCATTGGATCTTCCTGGCCGTCCTGTACGTATGCAATTCAGTATGGGATTTGATCTATTATGAAAACTCATTTCCCCAAATTATCTTGGATTATCGCCAGCATAATAATCTTCGCCTTTTTGAGCAGCGGATATTTATTTTTAAATACACAAAAAGGCTTAACCTTAGCTAGCGAATTCGCTCAACAATGGTTACCAGGAAAACTAAAGATTAGCGAATTAAATGGCTGTTTACTCGGCCCGATCCAAATAAAAGATCTATACTATAGAGATCCTAATACAGAACTTTCAATTTCATCTGCTCAATTTGATTGGCATTGGAGCCATCTATTACAAGGTCATTTTGTTATAAGCTCATTATTCATCGATAAATTAATCCTCTCCATTAAAGAAAACCATGTCGCTGTAGTCGCAAAAACCCATGCAAAGAAATTTCAATTCCCTTGGATTTTAAAACATATTCGGTTAAATTCCGCCAATATCAAACAAGTCCTTGTCCACTATGGTGCTAACTTCCTAAGATTGAATGGATCGTTACACAAACAATGGCAATTTAATTGGCAGTTAACGATCCCACAATTAGACAAATTCATTCCAGAAAGTAAAGGTCAACTCTTTTTACAAGGAAAAATAAGGGGTGATCGACTCTTTCCAGAGTTTTATCTTTTATTACCTGAAACCGATCTCACGTGGAAGGATTGGCAATTAAAGCAAATTAAAGCCGAATTTTATCTAGAGTGTTTGAAAAATAAAAAATGGCATTTCAACATAAAAGCCACTCAACTTCAAAATACCACGCTTTCGCTACATCCTATTGGTATAAATTTTAGTGGAAATCTACAACCTTTTTCTTTACAAGGAAGCTTATCTCGCTTCAAGCTAAATCGCCGGACAGACATTAGCCAGATAAATATACCCAAAGGATTTCAAGATGTGGTTAGGCGCACGCGGACGAACGCGCGGAGTGTATTAGGTAGTCATGAGCACGTGAGTACCGATGTGCAACAACACCACATCTTGAAAGACGAAGGGTATAGCATAGTCATACCCGATAGCAACATCGTTGCCAGGCTAAGATCAGGATTAGAAGCCAGCCTTATAACGAATCCAACAAGTGAAGAACAGCTAAGCGTTCACATTCAGCTTCCTCATTACCAAATACGTCCTGAAGTAAATCCCAAACAGGCGATACAAGGCAACATCCAACTCACATTAAAAAACGTAAATTATTTGGGTAGCATCATCCCCGCTTTAAAAAATCCACAAGGTTTTCTTGATGCTAAGCTCAATCTTTCTGGAAGTATGTTTTCTCCATTAATTGACGTTTCGCTTAATTTAAAAAAAGGCAGTACGCAAATACCTTCTCTAGGGCTCTATTTAAAAAATATAAACTTGGCATTCCATACGGATAAAAAGCAGTTACAAGGCACTGGTCGATTGGACTCCGGAAAAGGTTCATTGACATTTCAGTCAAAAACTCAATTAGATCACCTAAATTTTTTGAGTAACATCCATGTAAAAGGCAATAATCTAGAAATCAGCCATACCAGGGAATACAAAATAACCGCTTCCCCTGAGCTACAAATTCAAGCAGACACACATCACATTGTCGCTAGCGGTCTCATTGTCTTTCCAAAAGCCAAAATTACAGTCAATGAAAATAATGAAAATCTCATTGAACTCTCTAACGATGTTGTATTTGTTAACCAGAAGAAAAAATCTCTCTCTCTACCATTTACTTACAAAAACGACGTTAAAATAACGTTAGGCAATGAGGTTAGCTTTAGCTATCAGGGCCTTAGTACTAAAGTCATAGGCACATTACATATTAATCAAACAACGGATCACCCCATTCTAGCAACAGGCGAATTAGCGTTAACAAAAGGTGAATATACCTATTATGGCCAAAGCTTAACATTACAGCCTCACTCCTTACTAACTTTTGCTAATAGTCCTATCGACAATCCAGACTTAGATGTTTCCGCAAGTAAAAGCGTATGGGTTATGCCCACAAACAACACGACTGATCCGACAAAGTCTCAATTAGGGTCTTCAAATTTTATTTCAACCGCACTACAAACAACTCAACCCATTCGTACCACTGTGGGAGTGCATCTACAAGGCTATTTAGAAAACCCTCAGATTACTTTATATGCAGATCCCGCTAGTGCGATAGCTTCTCAATTGGATATTCTCTCTTACCTCACCACTGGCCAGCCTAGCAACCAACTCAGTGCAGGTAGTATGCAACTATTGCTGAGTACCGCAACACATTTGGGCGGAAAACAAAGCGGACTTAGTCAGTTAATTAGCAGCGCGCAAAAGAAAATAGGCATCGATCAATTAACGATTGGAGCAAATCCGATCTTCAATCCTAACACTAACAGCTTGGAACAAAATACATCCATCATTGTGGGTAAAAATTTCTCCCCACGCTTAAATGTTTCCTATAGTCTAGGTTTGCTTGATCCTATTAGTATTCTACAAATCAATTATTTACTCAATAAACATTTCTCATTACAAAGTACCAATAGTAATTTCGCTAATGGTATTGATCTGCTTTATAAAGTAGAAAAAAACTAAGCTGCAATTTCGGCCAGATCCATACCTATTACAATAAGAATCCTTGTATTCACTTCATACGCGAATTAAAATTAGTAGCTTACATATTAATTAGAATTTAGGTAAAAAATTTTATGCCTGAAAAAGATCAAGAAAACAATAGTGGTGATTTTTACTGTATTATTACCAAGGCAATATTTTTTGAACCCATGTCGCTTTCCTGTAAACACATCTTTGAAAAAGAGGCACTGGAAAACTGGTTAGAAAATAAACAAAACTGCCCATTATGTAGACAAACTATCACTAAAAAAAATGAGATGTGTCCCGCCGACACTCTCAAGGAAAAAATTACAGACAATATTCGTCGTGGAAATCTCAACAGTGCAGACCAATACGTTCCCATGCATATTTTTCTTGACCTACTAATCGACGAAGACAAAAACGAATCTACTGCCTTAAAAAAAACACACGCAACATTAGTAGAACACAGAGAGTATCAAAAGAAAACAAATAAGGGTGCTATCTTATCCTATGCTATTGAGAAGCGTCCAAAACTACTGGCGTATCTTCTTTGGTCAAAAAAATTGACCAAAGAAATTATAAAAACTTATCTATGCAGTCACTTTAATAAAACAACGATTAATGAGTATATTACAAAACAGATAGGCGACGTAGAACACAGATACTCTGTAGCTTATTGGTTATTCTCTGAGTTACAGGGGAGAAAAATTTTAGAAGAAAGACCAAAAGTTTTTGAAATTGTCGGAAAAACATTATCCAGGGAGAATTTAAATTTTATTCCTAAAGATAGTCCCGATCATTCCATACTGTACTATTTGCTAATAGATAAAATAGGCCATAAAATGTTGAAACAGTACCCTGCTTTAAAGGATAATTTGAGTGAAGATAAGTTATCGATAAAAATTGACAACGGACCACATGACGGGAAAATTTTTAGAGATTTATATGAAAACATCTTCTCCAATGAATCCAAACCAGCACTAAGAACATAAATAAACAGCCTTGCTATCTAGAGAAAAGGGAATCAAGGTTTATTGCGAATAATTTCTGGCGGCGACGATCGAAGTTCTGGATTTTTTTTGAACTCGTTTACTTGCAGTTTAAAAGCCAGTCTATCAAGTTCCCCACCTTCCATGGTATTAGAAGTGATAGTAAACAATTTATCGATATGTGTTATATCAACATAAGCAAAGCGACTACCCAAAGAACGTATCGCTGCTACGACTTCTTTAATTCCATCTAAATCATGTTTCAACTCGCAAATAAGCTTAGAAAAAGTAGAATAAGTAGTCACCGTTAGAAAATTTTTATTTACCAACGCATCCACACCGCCCGCCCATTCTACCATTACAGATGAATTTTCTATCCATTCACGTGCAAATTTCAACACTGAACCTTGCTCTTCATCCAGCATTCTAACCCGTTCTAGTAAAATCAGCACATGTATCACTGTAGACATATAAGTTACATCTGAATCGTTTAGCAGCAAAATCAACTCTCTAAATAGCGGCGTACCCTCTTGAGCGTCCTTTATTGTTTTCAGTAGTTTATTAGCCTTGTCGTTGGAGTTTAAATAATCAGACATTTTATTAAAAAATTCATAGGAATCTCGTGTTCGAAAAAATCCCGATTTCCCCACATTTTTGAGCGAATCATCCCACAGAGGATTAATGTTAAAAATATAACCCACCTCACTGAGAATACTGAGAACATATTTGAAAGCTTCTTGGTTTTCTATTAAAAATACTCCTGAAAATTCCTGAATAGAAGGAGGAAAAAAAGCAGTCATTGGATAATTTGATTTTGGGTCACTTGCGGGAGAATTGATATCTTCATTGTGATGGACACGATCTAGATATAGTCCTTTCCCCAAAACTTGATTAATTAGCGCAATTTGCTCGATGACTCGCTTAGACACATTACCTAAGTTAGGAATTTCTCTTGAAAAAAAAGATTCTTCTTTTTTTTCTATATCGCTTAATTGACGTAATAAATATCCTCGCCTTTTCCGATATTCTGTAAAAGTTACGTCAGGGTTAGGTCGAATATCCTTCCCTCCATAATTTTCCCATGGAGGGATAACAGCAAGTAAATCGTAATCAGGGATTAAAGGTTTCTGTAACTTTGTATCTGCTAATACCAAGAAAGGGCCTTTTCCCGGTGTCAATATAGCATATTCAGATTTATTATCTATTTTCCTAGCATAAAATATTTCTTCTGTTTGCTTATTGGGTAGAGGACAAAACAAAGAGATATCATCATCTTGAACTACTTGAGGTAAAATAAGTTGTTTTTTCACTAATTCTTGGTATCGACTTTCACTAATGATGAGTGGCACTGATACAGCATATCCATCTTCTATACACTTTTGCACTTTTGTATTAGATTTCTCAATAGCTTCTACATTAGTAATAGCCAACTTGCTGTACTTTTGTTCAACTGGAATAAAACCAGCCCACGCACCCCATGAAGCACTCTTGCCTTTAATGTTAAAGTCTTTTGTTGGGCATTCTCCTTCTTCCAACAAAGTTTTTGCAATTGCCTCTACTGGCCTGAACATGATGACTACATTGCTTTTTTTGACGTAATCCCATAAGCATTGCAGATCCTCTTTAGGTATACCTTGTTCTTTATGCTCTGCGACTAAATTTAATCCTACTATAAGTCCTTCTACCCTCTGTTGCGCAACGCTTATCGAGGGAGAAAGTATATTCTGGAGTTTAGTCATAAGGAAGACACCTCATAACTCATGTTACGCATATTAATAGGCATGTCTTAAGTCGATCGGCTGGGCCCTTATATCTACCTCCAGATACGCTCTTTTTTTATGATGACTAACAGCACAAAAAGAAAAGGATTTACTGTTTTTAACAACTTTATTATATGAAATAATTATTAATTTAAACTTAAACTTTTAATAGTTATAAATCTTTGCCTTTGCACACTACAAAAAATGTATTAGGATGAAGTAAGCTATTGAAAAGACAGTTAATTTTTGGTTGAAGCGATAGTAAAGCATTTTTCGTCATTGCGAGCGCGAAGCGCGCGGCAATCGGGTGAAACGCTTCATTTTTTCTGGATGGCCACGGCCTCACTAACGTTTCGGCCTCGCCATGACGGACTATTTTTATTTTTTGTAGCGTGCAGAGAATCTTTGCCTTTATATAGTTTTTATCGGGATTTTAATCGCTATTCTCCTGATCACCCGTAATATCCCATGGAAAGTGCATTAAAATTTAATGCGTTTAGAGGGTGCCTTCATGTAGCGAGGATACGTTAGAAAACATTGTTCGAGTATCGAAACGGCCGGGGCCTACGTTACGTCTTGCTCTATTGCGTCTTGTCTTGAAGCAAAATTGCTAATTCATAGGCTGCCTTTTTCTTTACTATAAATAAATGCTCTTTGTAAGCCTTGTAACACTAAATCTGGAATGATCTCATCAAACAAACCCTTTCCTTCATAGAGCTGCGAAAAGCCACCTGTACCAATCACTTTTGCAGATTCCCCTGGAAAAATTTCTTTTTTAAAACCTAAAATAAGTTCTTTTAATGCACCCAAATGTCCGTAATAAAGACCGCTTTGAATGCTTTCTCGAGTAGTTCTGCCCATATAAGCAGTCGGAACTTCTATATCAACCGCCATTAACTTAGCTGTGTTATTTTTTAAAGCCTCCATACAAAGTCGCATACCGGGCAAGATAGCTCCGCCCAAATAATCAGAGTTTTTAGTAATGGCACAGAGTGTCGTCGCTGTCCCAAGATCAACCACAATAAGAGGATTTTCAGGGAAAGCAGCAATTGCACCAATCGCATTGGCAATTCGATCAGCTCCAACTTCATTAGGATTTTTACATCGAATATTTAAACCTGTTTTAACGCCGGGTCGCAACAAGAAGTAAGTCGCTGTCTTAAAATACTGAGAAAAACAGTGTCTCAAGGTATAATCATAATTCGGTACAACGGACGACAAGGCGATTGCTTTAATTTCCGAAGGATTGAGATCATGAAACTCATGCATATTAATTAAAAAAATACCAAACTGATCGGCAGTCCCTAATAAAGGGGTAGCATAGCGAAACCGAAGAATGAGCTTATTTTTAGAAAAAATACCACCTAAGAGATGGGTATTGCCTACATCTAAACATAACAACATAGTTGACCTTCTCAATAATGAACCTTATTTTACTACTAAAAAATCCTATAGGGGATAAAAAAGTTAAAATGGCCCTGCCCTATGCATAAAACCGCGCCTTATACAGAGCTTATCAAACTGGATCATAATGAGAATCCTTTAGGCGCAAGCCCACTGGCAATAGCCGCCGCGAAGAAAGCTTTATCAGCTTGCCATCGCTATCCGGATGGCGAAGAATCTATCCTCAAAGCAAGCTTAGCATCACATCTAGGAGTACTTTCACAAACCATCACACTAGGTAATGGTTCAGAAAGCTTATTAGAGCTAATAGCAAAGACTTATTTAACTTCGAAAAATTCCGCTGTACTACCCAAATATTCTTTTACGGGAATCGCAAAAATTATCAAAAATACCGGCGCGCAACTCCGAATTGTCACTAACACTTATGAATGCACAACAGCCTCAGAAATTTTACTAGCCATTAATGCCTCTACAAAAATAATTTTTATTGTAAACCCAAATAACCCTACTGGAACCTATATCAATAACCATGAGCTAAGCTATTTATTAAATAAACTACCAACAGATATGCTCATTCTTATCGATGAAGCTTATGCCGAGTATATTGAAATTCCTGATTATCCTAACACGATAAAATTGATTTCAAATCATCCTAATTTGATTATCAGTAGAACCTTTTCTAAATTCTACGGACTAGCAGGATTACGTTTAGGTTATATGATTAGCCATCCTCAGATTGCAAGCAATTTACAGCGTAACCGTTTGCCTTTTACTATTAACTCTATCGCTTTAGCCGCCTCCCAAGCAGCCCTTTGCGATCACCAGCATGCAAAGTTAAGTCGCGTAGTAAACCGAGAAGGACGTAGTCAACTCAGTCAAGGCTTAAAAAAATTATCACTTACTGTTCTGCCTTCCTACACTAATTTTGTATGTGTGGATCTAAAACAAAGGAGTTTGCCTCTTTATAAACAACTATTAAAAAATCGGATAAAAGTACGACCCCTGTATGATTATGGGATGCCTAATCATTTGCGCATTTCTATTGGCTTAGAAGAGCAAAATCAATGCCTCTTAGAAGCCCTTGATAAAATTCTATACTCAAAGCAATTGGGTCGGCAAGGCGAAGCAAAAGGAAAGCACTTGAAAATGCGATCTCGCATTTTCAAGTGCAATGGGTATATATCTAAATAATCTCTAGTAAAAGGCTATCTAGTCTACATTTTTTCCTTTAGACTGGCCGGAAAAAGCTAAGATAGCCTTATAAAGGAAAAAAACAATGATGGGCCTTACCCTATTTCTCCGAGAAGCAATAATACATCCCTCCCGTGTGGGGGCGTTATTTCCTAGTTCTAAGAGGCTAGCAAGCGATTTAGCAGAACAAATTCCTGCTAATAACCCACCAGGTCTCGTTATTGAACTGGGTGCTGGAACGGGTGCTATTACTGCTGCTTTATTACATCAGAAAAGCCCTCAGTATGAGTTAATTATCATTGAGCGATCCGCTAAATTAGCTAGACATCTTACCCAACGTTTTCCAGATTTAACCATTATTCAAGGCGATGCACGTCAATTGCTTCAATTACTCGATAGCTACGCCGCTGTCCCTATTCAAGCTATTGTGTCTAGTTTACCCTTGCGCTCTTTACAGCCGGATATTGTTCAAACAATAGGCGAAGAAATTAGTCACATTTTAAAAAAGGGAGGCTTATTTATACAGTATACTTACAGCCTTTGGGGAAAAGCATTAGCGCCTTCTCAACATTTAAAACTGATACATCGCCAATGGGTATGGCAAAATTTACCTCCTGCCCGCATCGATGTTTTTTGCCGCGAATGACACGTTCACAGATTGCAGTTACCAGTACTGAACTTCATTTTCAGCAAGCTGCACAACACTTAGCGAAACAACTGACTCTTCCTCATATCAACATTTCTAAACAAGAGAATTACGATTTCATTTTAGTACTTACTCAAGCAGGGCTCATTCTACAACATACTAAAAAAAAAGGTTTAGGGAACTTACAAATTGACTTCGTAACAGGGAAACTAGGATATCGCTTACAGCATCTTCGTGAACAAAAACAATTACTTGCCAAAGCAATAGGATTCAAGCCCCACGCAAAGACAAGTGTTTTAGATCTGACAGCTGGATTAGGCAATGATGGCTTTGTCTTAGCCCAATTAGGGTACTCAGTAACTCTATTAGAACGATCAGCTGTTATCGCCGCTTTGCTAAAAGATGGATTATATCGTGCATTACGCTACGAAAAGTATTCTCATATCGACATACAGCTTATTCATATAGATGCGATTATTTATTTGAAACAAATAATACAATCCGAAGAATTCCCTCACGTTATCTATTTAGATCCTATGTATCCGCATTCAAATAAATCAGCCTTAGTGAAAAAAGAAATGCGTTTTCTTCGAGAAATTGTTGGGCACGATACCGACACAGAGATATTGTTACCGCCAGCAATCACTTGTGCACAGCAGCGTGTTGTCGTAAAAAGGCCACGTTTAGCAAGCTATTTAGGAAAATTAAAACCACAGCATAGTATTTACGGCAAGCAACTTCGTTTTGATGTCTATACCACTCGTACTTGAAGCAGTGCTTGGTCTCTAGATTCTTGAAATTTAGTGTCTAATACTGGAGCGCTAGCCACCCTACCTCTAGTAAATAATGCATCTCCATTCAATGGAAGACACTTAGCATGAAGTATTTGATGCTTAGCTTCTTTCTCCCTATCATCATCGCTAGATGATGATTCGTTAGAAATTTTCACTATTTCATTCGGTGGAAAATTGACGACTATCCTTGGAGGCTGTACTGTCTGGCTAAAACTAAAACTTGAAATCAAGTCTATTCCATTTCTTCGATTTTTCTCAAGGGAAATAGTCTCCTCCCATGTTTCTCTTTGAGTATCACTTCTATTTAAAGAGGGTTCCGAACTATAAACACCACCTATCAATCTATGCTGTTTACTTAAGGTGTTAAGAAACAACTCTTTTTCCCTCATCCTAGCACAATTGTCAACACACCCTGGTTGATCTTGAAAAGATTTATCTGTTTTTGTCATCAATTGAGACTGACATAGATGGTCAACAACATTTTCTGCTTGTTGAAATTGACTCGCAACGTTATAGGCATGGTAGTACCATATTGCAAAAACTAATGCGAAAATGACTATCAGCGGGATTGAAATAGGTGCAATTAGAGTAGAGGGAATAACTACAAAAGCAGCAATACTCCCCCAGATAACTAGGCGGAAAACTAAACTACCTGTTCCTAGACGCTTAGTAACAACCAAAGCTCGATTTAAGAACTTTTTTGTGCGTGTCCATAAAGGTTGTTCTATGTTATAACGTCGAAGGCATCGGTCATACTGATACAGTGTATTGGTTTGCGTATTTGCATTCTCACCCTTAGATTCTTGTATTTTATTACTTAATACATTGACTTTATTTTCTAAATTTTTATATTCTTCTTCCTGCTTTTTAACTGCTTTAATAGCGGAATAAATAGCATTACCTATCCCTAATACCAGAGTAACAGCGGCTATTACCATAAAGATTATTGCAAAAACTGCAGGTGCACCAGGACCTGTTACTGAAACACCTATAGCAAGCCCCGCGATTAACCTGAACAAATCATTAAATAACCAGATAGCAAAAAAAGGAAAAAAACAACCCTCAACAAACCCTTGAACCATAGCATGTGCTTTACTAAAATGACGTCTAGCAAGCACTTTGTCTATATCTTGTTTTAATTGTGATTTTCCAAAATTGACTAAGGAAATTTCTCCTTGAATTTTTATAAAAGTTTCACGCTTAATTAACTCAATACTATTTTTTTCAACAATTTCTTCTTTCTGTTTTGTCATGTCAATTAAAATTTCAGAATTGTCATTTCCATCACGCGAAGCCTTTCCAAAATTATAGCTAATGGCAACCAATCGAATAACAAGAAAAATTAATGCACATGCTAATGGAGGAACCGTTATACCAACAACCACGCCGACTGGAGCAAAATAAAAAACAAACATGAGTAGCCAATAGATAAAACTGGCATGACCTATAGCGCCTAAAACTGAACGCGTAAAACTTGGCTTTTCTTTATGGACTAACTGGTTGACAGTCGTATCTATCGATTGGGTTTGCTCTTTCTTAAAAAGCGCTTGCGAATAGATACTTGTAAATTGAATAGAATAACACCCTGGCTTACGTTCAAATCTATTATATTTGCTAGCATCAAAAGATCTTTTATTTAAAAAACTGACTAGCTTATTTATGAGCTCCTTAAAAATCTCCTTAAGTACTTCTTCTTCAGTATTTCCTTCTGATTTTTTTTCCTTCAGAAAATCCTTTAAGCGATTAAGTTCTTTTCGCTTATCCCCCCAACAAAAAACTTGGCGCCTCCATTGTACAAATTTAGAAACATCAGGAGAGTAAAAATGAGCCGCGCTACTTAAAATACTATAAGTAAGCATATCTTCTTCACCCATAAGCTTCAGAATTTTTTCTCTATTTTTAGACTGATATAAACGTCTAAAATAAAAAAAATGGCTATTTTTTTCACGATTGCGAAGCTTCCGATAAGCTGATACATAAGCCCCTATAGATAAAGCAAGAACTCCTAGTCCAATCAGCCCAGCGTGCCATGCGCTCGCATACTCACTCGCATTAATATCATTATAAAGTTTACGACCCATTTTATACTCTTCAATTTCCTGAAAACTAGCAGACGGGCCAGGTGGGTTAAGCATGACATCAAACACATCTAAATTAGCTCCTGGGGTAGCAAGAAATTCGTCTAGTGGATAAATATAATCCCCCAGTACCTGTTCTACCACATCCTCTTGCTGTATCGGTTTTTCAGAAAGTGCTGAGATAAGTATTTTCTTAGTCAATAAGTTTTTAGCTGGAGACAAATTAGGAGTAGAATTACGCATGGAAAGCGTTCCTTAGTTAAGTTCTGTCCATAAAGTACGTCGGCATCTGCTACGTTAGAGACAGAATCTATGCCTTGATGAAAAAATCGTTAATTTTTATCTACAATACTTTCTTTACATTAAATTATATTAATTATATATGAATATCTAATAAAAAATATAATATGGAGGTTAAGAAATTAACGATTTTTCTAATAAGGCAATTAAATTAATCTATAGCCTTAGGTTCTGTCTCTAAAGTTATGATTGTCGTCATCCGCAAGGCGAAAACAGCGAAAAAAACGGAGTTTACACAACGTAAATGAGTATTTTTGAGCTGTTTTTAACGCAGCAGATGGCGACAAGGGAACTTTAGAGACAGAACCTAACACGTAGATTCGGACGGTGAAGGGCTGACAAAATTGCATTTTCAAGTACTAGCGGTATATACCCATTGCACTTGAAGATACGAATTTGCATCTTCAAGTACTTTCTTTGCGCGATGGGGATTTTCAAGGGGAGAATCGCGATTCTCCCCTTGAATGGCGGTGCAAAAGCTTGGCTTTTGCCCGTCATGTAAACGGGTATACCGCTCGCTGTGATGTAAAAAGATTCGCATCTTCAGGTACGAGCGGTATAGAGCAGCGCGCTATACTAGTCATAATGAAACTTCAAAAGATGAAAGCTTATATGCGATCCTTCCTAAAATGGGCTGGAAATAAATATCGAATTATTGAACAAATAAGGGCTTGTTTACCGCAAGCAGAACGCTTAATTGAACCTTTTATTGGTTCCGCAACTGTCTTTCTTAATACACGTTATTCATCTTACCTATTAGCTGATAGCAATCGTGATCTCATTCAACTTTATCAATATCTACAACAGGAAGGCCAATCTTTTATCAATTATTGCCGTCTATTTTTCCATCCTTACTTTAATAATGCAGAAGAATTTTACCGTTTGCGGCATTTGTTTAATGTCAGCAAAGAGCAGCGCATCAGAGCAGCTTTAATGCTCTATTTAAATAAGCATTGTTTTAATGGATTAGCACGATTCAATCGCAAAGGGGAATTTAATACCCCATTTAGTCGCTATAAAGCACCTTACTTTCCTGAAAAAGAAATGCAATTTTTCTTTCAACACGCTAAAGATGCAAAAATTATTCATGCTGATTTTATCAATACCTTAGCTTTAGCTAAACGGGGAGACGTTGTTTACTGTGATCCTCCTTATGTAGGTTTATCTAAGACAGCTAATTTTAACCAATATACAGCAGATGGATTCAGCCATGTGCAACAGATTAGTTTAGCAAGTACTGCAAAAAATTTAGCTGGCCAAGGAATCACCGTCATTATATCTAACCATGATACTAAATTTACCAGGAATATTTATCAGGGCGCAGCTATCCTTCCCTTATCCGTGCAACGCAACATTAGCAGTAAAGGATCTAGCCGAGAGAAAGTTGCAGAAATACTCGCTATTTTTCAATAACTCCACTCATGTTCGCTGAAATTATAGAAATCAAACAAAAGACAAAGACTATTTGTCTCTAAATTCAATTCGTATCGGACTACCCACTATACCTAAGCTCTTACGATAAAAGTTCTCAAGATAACGGCGATACGATTCAGGTAAGGAACGGGTGTGTTGCCCATGGATAAGAATAATGGGTGGATTATAGCCACCAGGATGCGCATAACGTAATTTAACTGTGCGGCCCAATCTAAAAGGAGGTTGATGCGCGTTCACTGCTTGCTCTAATAAACGTGTTAAACGCGAAGTAGATAACGCATGTGTCGCCGAACGATAAGCCTGCTGAATTAAACTAAACAAATTACCGACACCTGTTCCGTGTAAAGCAGAAATAAAAATCATCTTTGCAAAATTGACAAATTGTAGCCGTCGGTCCAAGGCTTTCTTAACTTGTGCACGTTGTTCTGAAGATAAACCATCCCATTTATTGACAGCAATAATAAGTGCTTTACCCGTTTCAAGAATAAACCCTAACAAATGTAAATCTTGTTCACTGATACCTTCTCTCGCATCGATCAACATTAGTACGACATGGCACGATTCAATGGCTTGTAGACTTTTTATGACAGAAAATTTCTCAACTCCCTCTCCTGTTTTCGACTTACGACGAATACCCGCCGTATCAATCAAGGTATACAATTTATCTCGGTAACTAAAATCATGCGCTGTGCTATCGCGAGTAGTTCCTGGCTGATCAAATACCACAACGCGTTCTTCACCTAAAATACGATTGAGTAAGGTTGATTTACCTACATTGGGTTTACCAATAATCGCTACTTTAATTCGTGGAGTTTCGCCACTTTCTTGTTCATTCTGATTTTGTGTAGGGGGCTCTTTCGATTTAGGAAAATGGGTGATCTTTTCCATTAACGTTTCAATGCCTTGTCCATGGGCTGCAGAAATAACAAAAGGCGTAGGAAAACCTAATAAAGCGAATTCACTCTGTAATAATGAGGGATCTAAGCCTTCGCCTTTATTAATAACCAAGTGAATATGTTTGTTCAGTTGTCTTAACTTTTGAACCAGAAGTTCATCAAGTGTAGTTAACCCACTACGCCCGTCGACTAAAAATAAAACCGTGTCGGCGTCACTGATAGCCCGTTGCGTTTGCTGCTCCATTAACGCATCAATACCTGTTTTCTTTCCCACGTTTAGCCCGCCAGTATCTACGACGATATAAGGGTGCGTGCCAATGACACCTAACCCCATTAAACGATCTCGCGTTAATCCAGGTTGATCCATCACTAACGCTTGGCGTGTTTTCGTCAAACAATTAAATAGGCTAGACTTTCCAACATTAGGTCGGCCAACAATAACAATGATCGGTAAAGAAGATGCGCTCATATGGGCATCGTTGTTTGCGTCCATGCAGATAAACCGCCCTGCTGGGTCAAAACACAAACCAGTGGATAAGCAACGCTAGGAGCCGCTACGATACTTGCATTATCGTGCACTAGCACACGTGCCAAGGGGCGACCATCGGCTTGTGCAAACCAATGCAGATATCCTTCTTTATCACCTAACACTAAACTATTACCCATAATGACAGGAGCCGTTAAACCTCGATTCTGTAATAGTGAGTTATGCCAAAGTAATTGGCCTGTTGATCGATTGAATGACCATAAACCACCATCACTATCGCTTATAAATAAATTTTTTCCTAATGCCAAGCCCGAATAACTTGAAAAAGGCCGTTGCCACCGTATTTGACCTGTTTGTAATGCAATAGCAGCTAACTCACCTTGATACGTTACTACATAGATGATTTGTCTATCTAATAAAGGATCCGCCGCAATATCAACAAGTTGATCAGCTTGGGTCACCCCTTTAGGAAAAGCAATTGTACGTTCCCATAAAAGCCCACCATTGCGTAAACTTAATGCGCTAAGTGTCCCATCAGAAAATCCAATCAACACCTTATTACCTATAATTTGTGGTGCACTGCTGGGGCGCAGAACTAAAGTGGGTGCACCATGGCTATAACTCCATAGCAACTGCCCTGTTCTTAAAGCAAAAGCCAATACCTGGCCATCAACCGTTTTAACTACCACGCGATCTTGATTAATCGCAGGTGACGCTAACACTTGGTTAGGTAATGATGCTCGCCACAATAAATCACCACTTTCTGCTTGTAAAGCAATCAACTGTGGTTTCATACTGGCTAGAACCACAATGCCTTTATCCACTGCCGGAGCGCTGCTAATACGTTGTTTAAGATTAACTTGCCATAGTTTGTGGCCATTCCTCAGCGCTACTGATGCAAGGTACCCAGATTTATTCGCTACAAAGACCTGGTCTTTTTTTATCACAGGGCCTAATCGTAAGAAATCTTTATTCATTCCTCTACCCGTTGCTACGGACCACAATAGCGCAGGTTGGAATTGAAAAGAATAAGATGTCAACGCAGCGGGCGACGGCGTATTATCATCACCTAATCCAGCACACGCCGTTAATAACACGCATAGAAATAAAAAAGATATACGCTTCGCATTCGCAATTGAGTATATATTGCGATAAAATTTAGACATATGACGTCTCATTTGAGATTATTAATTTTCATTGATAATAGTGGTTGCTCGATAGAACTCTCAGAATACAATTTTTCAGCAGCTACATAGTTTTGCAATGCTTCCGCGGGATGGTCTAAACGAAAAAAAACATCGCCTTTTTCCTCAAGAATAAGCGATCGGTAAGCCTTATTATCATTCTCATCCAAAATTTGTAAAGCACGTTCTGGCTGATTTTCTGCAAGTAAAACTCGGGCTAAGCGAGTACGCGCCACTGCACGCAATGTTGCACTTTTTCCGTGATTGACAATCCAAACTAATTGTCTCTCGGCTTCTGCTAATTTATTGTGATAAACAGCTTGTTTAGCTAATTGTAAAGCGGCTAATGAAGCATAAGGTGTTTGGGGATAGTTTTGTAACAAAGATTTGGCTAAAATTAGCTTACTCTGATGGGTAGTCGCCTCCAATAAATTTTCATATTCTATGGATGCCTTGACTAAATTATTTTCTCGATTTTGCTGCCGATAATACCAACCCACACTCACAACGATCGCAAAAATGATTCCCGCTATAACACCGACACCATATTCACGACACCACTTTTTTATATGTTCTACTTGTTCTAGTTCAGCGAACTCATTAAACCTCTTTTGAAACTGTGTAGATTTACTTGATTTCATTGTTAAACGTCTGGCTCCGGTCCTCATTTACCTTTGTAAACTCCGGTCCTCGCCAGTCCTTCGCCTCGAACTCAAGCAAATTCCACCGTTTCGAAAGAGGTTTATTCACGTAGTAAAGCCTCTGTTATTTTCTGTATGACTTCAGATTGCAACAGTAGTTCCTGTTTTTTTTGCTTTAAATCTTTAAAAATGATCCTATCAGACTTTACTTCATCATCGCCTAAAATTAAAGCAAAACACGCGCCGCTGTTATCGGCACGTTTAAGCTGTGACTTAATTCCAGCACCGCTACAATCTAGTATCACACTAACATTGGATAATTGCTCGCGCAGAGACTCCACTAAAATTAAACCTTGTTGCCTAGCAAGCTCACCTAGAATAATAAAGTAAATGTCTGGAACATGGGCCTCCGCGGGAGCTAATGGCAGAAATAAACTTATCAACCGTTCTAAGCCGATAGCAAATCCTATTGCGGGTATCGAATGCCCGCCCAGCTGCTCAACTAACCCGTCATAACGCCCGCCGGCACAAACTGTATTTTGCGCACCGTGGGCTTCAACCATGACCCATTCAAATACTGTTTTATTATAGTAGTCTAACCCTCGAACTAAACGAGGATTAACGGTAAAACAAATATCTGCATTCTTTAGAAATGCTTGTAGCGAAGCAAAATGCTGCTCAGATTCTTCGTCGAGAAAATCTAATAAGCTAGGGGCCTTACTAATTACATTCTGTATTGCAGGATTTTTACTATCCAGAATCCGTAAAGGGTTAGTCTGTAAGCGACGTTGTGAATCTTCATCAAGCTGATCATGGTGTTGACTGAAATAGCCTATAAGATTTTTCTTATAGGTCTTTCGCGCAGAAGCAGAACCCAATGAATTAATTTGCAAGCTCAAACGATTTCGTAATCCTAATTCTGACCATAAACGTGCCGTCATCAGGATAAGCTCTGCGTCAATATCTGGCTGCGCCAAACCGAATACTTCAACGCCAAATTGATGAAATTGACGATAACGACCTCTTTGCGGTCGCTCGTAACGAAACATCGATCCGCTATACCACCAACGCTGAATTTGATTATATAACAATCCATGTGCTATACCTGCACGAACACAACCTGCAGTCCCTTCAGGTCGCAGGGACAAACTCTCGCCATTACGATCAAGAAATGAATACATTTCTTTTTCAACGATATCGGTGACATCACCTATACAACGTTTAAATAATTCGGTTTTTTCGAGAAGAGGCAAACGAATTTCTTGGTAACCATATCGCCTAGTCAGTGCGCGTAAAACGGCTTCTAATTTCTGCCAAACAGCCAGCTGTTCTGGCAGAATATCATTCATACCACGAATTGCCTGGATTTTATCAGCCATAGTCAATAATAAAGTTGTTTCTTTTGCTGTTTATTCTTAAGTTTTGGTGTTCTCATTAGTGCTTTATAGGCATCAGAACTCGGAAATCTTGTTTGCAACATTAACGTATAGCGCCCAGCTGCATTTTCGTTACCTAATGCACGTGCTAGAACGGCTCCTAGCCATAAAGCATTCGGCGTCGGATCCTTGGTTAATTGCATATAATGGTCAAAATACTGTTGTGCTTGCTGATAGTTTTTTTGTTGATAGTTTATTCGGCCCAATTCTAACCAAGATAGTGCACGCTTAGGGTCCTGAGTAATAGCTTGGGTAAAATAACCCATGGCTTTGATTATATCAGGAATCTGCATCGCACATAGACCTGCATTTTCATAAACTTGTGCAACATTAAGGTAACTCGGATCCTGTAATGCTAATAAAAAATGTTGATCAGCTTCTGCATAACGTCCTCTACGACATAAAAAAGTGCCATAATTATTTTGAGCAGCACCCGATTTTGAATGGTGTGTTGCTGCTCTACGATAATAGGCTTCTGCCTCAGATAAATTGCCTGTCGATTCTAAAAAGTACCCCATTGCCCCTTGGCTTTCTGTCGATTGCGGTGCTTGTTGCTCCGCAAGCAGTAATTTTTGCTTGGCGCGTTGCACATCACCGCTTTGCAAATAAGCCAAGCCAAGTTGCACATTGGTATTGGCAGCCTGTGGACCCGTGTCAGCAATTTTTGGTCTGGAAAAAATACTGCAAGCAGTGAGATTTACTATTAAAAAAACGACAACAATTTTCTTTAGCCGATACACATTTATCTCCTCGCTTTTTCCTGGATCCTTAAGTTCAAGCCGGAGGAACGACGATAACCGGTAACTCAACGACTGCAGGAAAGATTTTGCGTTGACGGCTACGGTAACTTCTGTCCTGTACTCGCCCTACCAGCTGACCACAAGCCGCATCAATGTCCTCACCGCGAGTTTTTCGCGTAATGGTATTAAGTCCTGCTTTTAATAAATGGCCTCTAAATTTATCAATAGTCGCCTGGGATGAACGGCGATAAAGGGTACTAGGGAAAGGATTAAACGGAATTAAATTCACTTTAACAGGAATCCCTTGCAAAATCTTAATTAATTGCTTTGCATGTTCAATGTGATCATTGATGCCCTCTAACATAACATATTCTATCGTAATGCGGCGGCGACGGTCACCTTTAAAATAATTGCGACAAACCGCTAATAACTCGTGTAACGGATACTTATTATTAATAGGTACTAAACGATTCCTCAATTCATCATTCGGAGCATGTAAAGAAACTGCAAGCGCAACTTCACTCACTTCAGACAATTTTTGCAATGCAGGCACGATACCTGAAGTACTTAACGTTACACGGCGTTTAGAAAATCCGTAAGCGAAATCGTCCATCATAATATCCATGGCTTTCACGACGTTTTCAAAATTTAACAAAGGTTCTCCCATACCCATCATCACAATATTACTCACAGTATGATCATGGCACAAAGATTTGCCTGCTAAGTACCGCACAGCAATCCATACTTGGCCAATAATTTCTGCTACGTGTAAATTACGGCTAAACCCTTGCTGCGCTGTAGCACAAAAACTACAATTCAGTGCACATCCCACTTGAGAAGAAACGCATAAGGTTCCACGATTCACTTCAGGAATAAAAACCGTTTCGATACAATTACCATCCTTTAATCGTAACAACCACTTTCGTGTTCCGTCTGCAGATAACTGATCAAAGACAACCTCAGGTAATTCAATTGAGGTGATAGATTTTAAACGCTCACGTAAGCTTACACTGAGGTTACTCATTGCATCGATATCCTTCAAACCACGCTGATGAATCCACTGCATAAGCTGCTGTACTCGATAAGGCTTCTCTCCTAATTCACTAAAGAAAGTCTGCATCCCTTCTCGATTAAGATCGAGTAGATTGTGTGCTACGGCCTGCATAAATTATGGCTCTCGACTAAAACACTGATCCTGTGTAAAAAAGAAGCCTATTTCCTGCTGAGCTGTCTCAAGGCTATCTGAACCATGCACTGCATTTTGATCGATACTCTCAGCAAACTCGGCGCGAATGGTACCTGGTGCTGCTTGCTTTGGATCCGTGGCACCCATAAGCTGGCGATTCAATTGGATAGCATCAGGACCTTCTAAGACCTGAATCATCACCGGGCCAGAACAAATAAATTCAACAAGCTTATAAAAAAAAGACTTATCACTGTGGACGCCATAAAACTCCTTCGCTTGCTCAGTCGTCAATTTTTGCATTTTTGCTGCAACAACACGTAAGCCTGCCTCTTCAAAACGCTGAGTAATAGCACCAATATTATTCTTTCTAACTGCATCGGGTTTAATGATAGAGAGTGTTCTTTGAATTGTCATAATCTTTGCCCTGTTGTCCTACGCGTCAGTCTCTATGATAATACTACTTAACAGCACTACACTATAGTCATTTACCTATAATCTCAAAAGGAATTAGCTTCTGTCTCTAAAGTCCTCTTGTCGCCATCTACTGCGTTAAAAACAGAACCTAGCCCCTACTAGAAAGCTTACAAAATTAAAAAGGAGGGTAAATTGAAATCTCTATTCAGACTTGGCTTGCGTTGCGTTGTGAACCAAATTAAGTAGCTTATCAGGGAAATCGGTTAAAATACCGTCGACTCCCCAAGTTAATAAGCGCTCCATATCTTTAATTTCATTAACGGTCCAAACATCCACACGTTTATTTTTTTTATGCGCAGCCTGTATAAAACGCGGAGTCACCACATCCAGTGGGACGGCAAAGGCGTTGGCCTTTGCCGAAAAAATATTTTCTAAATACATCCAACTTAGTCTTGAAAAACGCTGAATCTCAGTATTGCTAGCCGTACTGGCAATTTTCGGACAAAGTCTACGAAAAACCTTCATTGTCCGCGCATTAAAAGCAGAAATTAATACCTGCTTAGTTTTAGCATAGCGATTGATCGTTTCTCGTAGGGTCGCCACAATGGGTGGGTCATTTTGTTTTATTTCTAAACTGATCGCCTGTCTTGGGAAAGCTGAAAAAATCTCATTTAAGGAAGGAATCGTGATACCGCGTTCTCTGAAAGGGTAAGTACGACCTCCGTCGTTAGTCCAATGATATCCTGCATCTAAGCTTTTCAGTTCAGATAAGGTCAAATCTTGAACTAACCCTTTAGCATTGGTAGTTCGTTCTACGCTTGCATCATGAATAGCAACTAAAACACCATCGCGGCTCATGTTAATATCAATTTCACTTAAGTCCGCTCCTAATTTTTCTGCTTCCTGTAGTGCAAACAATGTATTCTCAGGCCATAGCCCTGCCCCGCCTCGATGGGCAATAACAAGTAGTTTACTATTGGCTTGATAATCTGGGAACATAGGAATCTCTATATTCTATAGATAGAACTATCTGTCTATATCGTATATAATAAGCTATTGGGTTTATAGCACGCTAATCTCAAAGATACTAACTTTTACTCTTTAAAAAAGATATAAGAGTGTGAAAAATAATTTACCTATTCTAGTGTAAGATCATTCATGAACACATATACCTACACGCCTATCATCACAGAATCAACAAAAAATACCTTTTTTGATTATATTAATTCAATTAAGATAGATTCCATTGACTTCTACTCAGTAGGCATAGCAAACACCGCACAAAAAAAGTTTTCCTCAATCACATCACAACTGGATTGGCAAACGATTTTTTATAAAAAGCAATTTGGAAAGCACGACCCTCTTACAAAAGCCAATCTATTCTCACGAAGAAAAATAGTTCCTTTCTCAGAAGTTGATTATATTGATTCTTCGGGAAAAGAAGTCATGAGACAACGAAGGCTGCATGGAATCAGTAATGGTCTGACGTTTATTCATAAAGAGAAGCAGCTAAAATATATGATCATGCTTACCACAGGGTTTTCTAAGTTTGATCACTTTACCTTTTTAAAAAAGTATTACAGTAAACTGGATAGATTAACGCATGATCTTACTAAGATTATTGAAAACGATATCCACCAACTTTTTCTAAAGTAAAAATTGCTAAACGAGATGTTGATAAGCAATGTAGACTACATCGCAACGACATTACTCAGACCGATTATACATTCTTTCTTCGAATCCAGATTACATTTGCTGCCATTTCGATATCCGCGTTAAAAATAACAGGCTCTGACGTTTTTCCAATGGGATTTAAGCAAGCAAGATTATAGCGACCTAAAGAATCCTGATAAATACGTCTAAAATATTGTCCGCCTCCTTTTAAATAAATAATACAATCCTTGTTAATAAGCATTTCCAATTCATTCATTGCTCTTAGTCTTCCTCCTACATAATCGCCCGGCTCATAATAGGGACTCATTTCATCGTTTGAAACAATCATAATTACAGCATTGTGATAGCGGTTTTTAAAAACATCAGCATCCTGCAGCATGGCAATTTCATCGTCTTCTTCTACAGGTAAAACAACATTACTTGGCGTAGAGAAATAATGACCCACAGAAAGTCTAACTGTGGGATCAAGTCCTTTTCCTTCGGCTATCCAATTCTCGTCAACCAATAAGCCTTCACTTTTATAAACAGTAACGCAGCGCTCAACCCCCTTTTTAGAGAGCCTAATTGTTCCATTTTCCCAAGATTTCAAAGTGATCTCTGGCAATTTATATTTTTTTTCTATATAAGCTCTCGTAAGACGTAGTATCGAACGAAGATATTTCAACCTTGATCCTGCTGTTTCCAAATTACGTTGGAGCAATGTTTGAGACATAATTTGAGCCATAATGATAAATCCCCTGATAAAAAGATATTTATTAGATGATAAAAAACTATTTTAACTCAAATAGTTAACTAAAAATAGATAATAAATTGACGGCATACGCATTAAAAATATCCTATATTCTTTCACTACTGGACTTTATATAGTGCTATAAGGTACCTTTTACCGAATTTAACTTCGGTCCTATTATCATATGAAATTGATTAAAGAAGGCTTAACATTTGACGACATCTTGCTACTTCCTAACCATTCGGCAGTATTACCTAAGAATGTCACGCTAATAACGCAACTAACACCCACTATCACTCTAAAAAGCCCTTTAATTTCAGCCGCTATGGATACCGTTACAGAAGCAAAATTCGCTATTGCTTTAGCACAAGAAGGAGGTTTAGGTATCATACATAAAAATATGTCACCAGAAGCACAAGCCAAAGAGATCAGAAAAGTAAAAAACTTCGAAAGTGGAATTGTTAGGAATCCCATCACTGTTGATCCAGATACCAGCATACGAGACTTGTTGCAGTTA
This sequence comes from Pseudomonadota bacterium, assembly GCA_040384585.1. Taxonomy (GTDB): domain Bacteria; phylum Pseudomonadota; class Gammaproteobacteria; order Diplorickettsiales; family Diplorickettsiaceae; genus JAZKJD01. Next base: position 54,174 of record JAZKJD010000016.1, read on the forward strand.
ATGGCAACGAACTTTATCTCAGGCGTCCCTGTTACCAAAAATCAACAACTACTAGGTATTGTCACCCATCGTGATAGTCGGTTTGAAAAAAACTTAGCGCTTCCGGTTTCACATATCATGACGCCAAAAGAACGATTAATTACCGTCAATAAAAAGGCCTCCACTGAAGAGATTATCGATTTATTACATCAACATCGATTAGAAAAAATCATAATTGTTGATGAAGCGTTTCATTGTTGTGGGCTTGTCACAGCCAAAGATTTGCAAAAAGCCAAAGAGAAACCATTATCAAATAAAGATAAACAAGGTCAATTACGGGTAGGGGCTGCCTTAGGGGTAGGGGCTGATACAAAAAAACGTGCCGCTACTTTGATAGAAGCTGGTGTCGATATGCTTTGTGTCGATACTGCACATGGGCATTCGCAAAGCGTTGTCGAAAGCGTTCAGTGGTTAAAAAAACAATATCCACTTGTTCCCATCATTGCTGGTAATATTGCAACGGCTAGTGCTGCCGAAGCATTGGCAAAGGCGGGTGCCGATGTCGTAAAAGTCGGTGTAGGTCCAGGTTCCATTTGTACGACGCGCATCGTTACTGGCGTTGGCGTCCCTCAGATTACCGCCATCATGGAAGTCGCTACCGCTCTAAAAGGAAAACCGGTCTCTATTATCGCCGACGGAGGGATCCGCTATTCAGGCGATCTCTGCAAAGCACTAGCGGCTGGCGCGCATGCTGTTATGATTGGCAGCTTATTTGCAGGCACTGAGGAAGCCCCTGGCGACATAGAACTCTATCAAGGTCAACCTTATAAAGCCTATCGTGGTATGGGATCTTTAGGTGCAATGCAACAAGGTTCATCTGATCGCTATTTTCAAGACAATATCGAAGCAAGTAAATTGGTCCCTGAGGGAATTGAAGGCCGCATTCCCTATAAAGGGCCTTTGCAAACCGTCATTCGTCACTTATTAGGAGGAGTACGCGCGGGAATGGGATATACAGGAAGTGCTAATATTGCTGAACTGCATAAAAAAGCACAATTCATAAAACTAACCGCCGCCGGTATGCGTGAGAGCCATGTCCATAATGTAAATATCACAAAAGAAGCACCCAATTATTTTAGAGAAAATTAAAAATCCAGACTCATACACACTATAACTTCCTGCAGAATCCACTGTTTCACCGGACGCCTTCGAGGTCACGGTAAAAAAGTCTACAGCAACTTTAACCTTAAATAAAAAATGGAGAGCGATAACCATGACCATCCCTCAAGAACGCATTCTGATCCTTGACTTTGGCTCCCAATACACGCCACTCATCGCTAGGCGCATTCGCGAACAACATGTCTATTGTGAAGTCCATCCTTATGACATGACTGAAGCTGAAATTCAGGCTTTCTCCCCCAAGGGTATTATTTTATCGGGCGGGCCTGAAACGGTTACCTTAGATACCACACCACGCGCGCCAAAAATAGTCTTTGATCTGGGTTGTCCAGTTTTGGGCATTTGTTATGGGATGCAAACCATGGCCGAACAACTTGGTGGAAAAGTGGTTTCCTGCTCACATCGTGAATTTGGATATGCCCGAGCTGAAATTACAAGCTCTAGCAAATTTCTAGAAGATATTAGTGATAAAGCAGAAAATTCTGCGCTTGATGTTTGGATGAGTCACGGCGATCACGTTGAGCAAGTGCCACCAGGCTTTATAATTATACTCCATACGTCCAATACACCCATCGCGGGTATGGCGGATGCTAAAAGGCATTTCTACGGATTACAGTTCCATCCTGAAGTCACACATACACAACAAGGAAAAGAGATATTGGAACGATTTGTAGCAAAAATCTGTCACTGTCAACCCAGCTGGACAGCCCATAAAATTTTAGAACACGAAATAACAGAAATAAAACGGAAGGTGGGAAAAGAAAAAGTATTATTAGCCTTATCTGGTGGCGTAGATTCTACTGTACTTGCTGCCTTATTACATAAAGCCATTGGCAAACAATTATTTTGTGTCTTCGTTAATACTGGATTACTGCGAACTACCGATAAAGACTCAGCCATTCAGGCACTGGCTGATGATATGAAAATTTCAGTCGTAAAAATAGATGCATCCGACCGCTTTTTACATGCATTGGTCGGGATCACCGATCCTGAAGAAAAACGCAAAGCGATCGGTAACCTCTTTGTAGAGATATTTGAAGCAGAGGCTAGTAAATGCCCTGATATCACCTGGTTAGCACAAGGCACTATCTATTCAGATGTCATCGAATCTGCAGGCACTTCTACACAAAAAGCCCATGCTATTAAATCTCATCATAATGTCGGAGGGCTCCCTGATACACTAAAGCTTAAGCTACTAGAACCCTTACGCGAATTATTCAAAGATGAAGTTTGCCAGTTGGGACTAGAATTAGGCTTACCACCCGTTCTGGTCTATAAACACCCCTTTCCAGGTCCTGGTTTAGCGATACGCGTTTTAGGTGAAGTAAGCCAAAAAAATATCGATTTAGTACGTAAAGCCGATGTTATCCTCCAAGAAGAGCTACGAAAACATAAACACTATGACAAAGTAAGCCAAGCTTTCTGTGTGTTTTTACCGGTAAATTCCGTAGGAGTCATTGGGGACGCACGCCAATATGCACCAATCATTGCTATACGCGCCATTGAAACTATCGATTTTATGACGGCCAGATGGGCACATCTTCCTTATGCGTTGTTAGAAACAATATCTAATCGAATTATTAATGAAGTTCCGGGTATTTCGCGCGTGGTTTATGATATATCAGGGAAACCACCAGCGACTATCGAATGGGAATAAAACCATCATCTTTTGCCTGCTTTCATTAGACCTCTTTCAAAACCCAGTTATGGGCTTGAGTTCGAGGAAAACGATTTGGGAAGACCGGAGTTTACTAAAGTCAATGAGGACCGCAGCAAATCGTTTAACAATGAAGTCAAGTCTATAACGCAGGTTTTGAAAGAGGTCTATTTTGAAATTCTTTAGGCATAGCTATGTAGAACCCAATTTTGACTTTAGGCTCCCCGTTCAATAGACTTCAAGCTAATCGTACTTGACAGTAATCGTTATAACTTATGTTACAACTTGTTAAAACCTGGTTATCAAGGTATATCCTTGATCCAGAATTAGCCATTTTATGGTTATTTTTACTTTTTATTGTCGTAATATTTACCTTTCTTGGAAAAATTCTAGCGCCGGTATTAGTGAGTATTGTCATTGCCTATTTATTACAGTGGCCCATCAGTTCTTTAGAAAAACTTCGTTTTCCTAGATTAGCTGCTGTTTTAGGGGTATATATTTGTTTTCTAGGCATCGTTATTTTAGGAATTATCTTTTTATTACCTTTACTATTTCGTGAATTAAGTAACTTAGTCGCCGAATTACCCAATATGGCAGCACGGGGACAAGAAATTTTAATATATCTACCCACACGTTATCCTGATTATATTTCAGCAGGGCAAATTCAAGACTGGATACTACAGTTTAAATCTGGACTAACCCATTTTGGTCAGTGGATACTTTCAGCATCATTAACCTATATCCCCAATATTATTGCCTTTGCTATTTATTTTGTGTTAGTTCCGCTATTAGTTTACTTTTTTTTATTAGATCAGGAAAAAATTATAGAGTGGTTCACGCAGTATTTACCGGAAAGACGCCGCTTAATTTCACAGGTTTGGACAGAATCCTATGAGCAAACTGGAAATTACGTGCGAGGGAAAGCGTTAGAAATGCTAATTGTTTGGATCGTTACTTATCTAGCTTTTGCAGTACTTGGTCTACAATATGCCATGTTGCTTAGTGTATTAGTCGGTATTTCCGTTATCATCCCTTACATCGGTGCAGTCATGGTGACCATCCCAGTCGTTATCATTGATTTTTTACAGTGGGGCTGGACGGCACATTTTACCTATCTTATTGCTATCTATGCAGCCATTATCACCTTAGATGCCAATGTGTTAGTCCCATTTTTATTCTCCGAAGCGGTTGATTTACATCCTGTTACCATCATTATTGCCGTGCTCATCTTTGGTGGGCTACTTGGATTTTGGGGAATATTTTTTGCAATTCCTTTAGCCAGCGTGATAAAAGCCATTTTACATGCAGTCTCTTATAAAAAACCGGTTTCTGCCAAACAATTAAATTTCTAAAATATATACCGCTCGTACTTGAAGATGCGAACTCTTCGAATTCACAGCGAGCGGTATAACCTATCACTTAACGAGGAAAAACCAAGCTTCCGCCCGTTATTCAAGGGGAGGGAGAAATCGCGATTCTCCCCTTGAAAATCCCCGTCGCGCAAGGAAAGCACTTGAAAATGCCATCTCGCATCTTCAAGTACGAGCGGTATATATGCCCGAAAAGGAAACCATTAATCCAACTCTGCCACTGCCTTTAACACTGCCTGGACATGGCCTGGCACTTGAACCTTTCGCCACTCACGGCATAAAGTTCCTTTCTTATCAATCAAAAAAGTGCTACGTTCGATGCCGCATGTTTTTCTACCATACATAGTCTTTTCTTTTAATACGCCATAAAGTTCACATACTTTTTCATCGGGGTCAGATAATAACTCAAAAGGAAATTGCTGCTCTGATTTAAACTTCATATGTAGCTTTACTGTATCACGAGAAACGCCTAAGATAATCGTATTAAGTGAAGCAAATTTTTTATAATGCTCAGTAAAGTCTTTGCCTTCCTGAGTACATCCAGAGGTACAATCTTTAGGATAAAAATATAAAACAACATTTTTACCAAAAAGACTGCTTAAACAAATAGTCTCACCACTCGTTGCTGGTAAACTAAACTCAGGGGCAGGTTGGCCAATAGCTAACATTTTAAATCAACTTCCAAAGATTAAAAATACGAACGCACAGTATACACGAGAACTGAGTAGAGTTGCAGATTGAAAATTCAAGTGCGAAGAGTACTTACTCGAAGGAATTGGATTTTCAGCAAGGCGCCGCGAAGATGAGCAACCGGAGTGTATGTATAATACATGAGGATTGCGAAACAAGCGGGAACACAGCTGAAAATTCAAGTGCGAAGAGTACTTACTCGAAGGAATTGGATTTTCAGCAAGGCGCCGCGAAGATGAGCAACCGGAGTGTATGTATAATACATGAGGATTGCGAAACAAGCGGGAACACAGCTGAAAATTCAAGTGCGAAGAGTATACAATTAATTTTTTTGTGGCTCCATAGCTACATCGAAATTTTGTTCGTCGCAAAATACAATAAAACTCTCGCGAAAATCAGCCACTAAATGATCGACAGGGAAACCAAAAGCCAAAGAAATAGCTAACATTGCCGCTTCTGTAATAGGCGCTTTATAAGATTCTACATGTATATTATAAAGCGTCACTCCTTGATCGGATAAAAACTGAACAAGCTTTGTTAAAACATCGGGGGTATCTGGCGCAACAATATAGGAAGAGTAGGGGAAACTATTAGGCTGGGCTGTACGAAACTGCGTACGGGAAACTAGTACCTGCCCAGTTTGCTTTTTTATAACAGACTCAAATTTTGCTATGGTATTCCATGCTCCGCCAATCAACAAAGTCATTGTAACATGGGTAGCCGTGGTATTAACCCGCGCATCAACAATATGACAACCACTATCGGCAACTTTTTTAAAAATTTCATCAGTAATCTGGGATTCATTAAGGCCTAGGATAACAACAACCAGGTTTTCCATAAGTATTAATCATGTTTTTCTAACGAGGCCGGTAGTCTATTCTTTTTTAATCAGGTTGTCACTAGGGGGTCAGTAGAAAGCATTTCTCCTAAAAAAATCCCTAGGTTCTGTCTCTAAAGTCCCCTTGTCGCCATCTGCTAAAAACGGCTCAAAAATACTCATTTACGTTGTGTAAACTCCGTTTTTTTCGCTGTTTTTCGCCCTGCGGATGATGACAATCATCACGTTAGAGACAGACCCTAACATTTTAGGAAAATTTACAATTGAATTTGTTGTTAAAATGGGGGCGGTGTCAACCACATTGACCAGCCAATGCCTTGCTATAAGGGCCTAACAAATGAGTATTTTAAATATACCCCAATACCCCCACTTCCTTGGCCTTCAGTGAATTACCACCTTCCATAAGGCCCAATATAGCCTATCAAACGTTGCTGATAAGTAGAACTAACAATAGAAGCGGTATAAAGTTTATTAACATTCAAAGGAAATAGTCGCCAGGATAAATTCTCTTTCTTATTCATTGTCAAAGTTTCTAACCAATCATCAGCAGGTTTCTCATTCATATCAACTGATATATTGCTAGGAAAATTCATTAGACCTATTCCTTTTGCTTTTAAGTAGGCTTCCTTTCTAGTCCAGCAACGAAAAAAAGCTTTATTTTTCTCCTCTTGAGTTGCTAGTTTTGAAAAAAAATCCTTTTCTAAGGATGAAAAAATAAATTTCTTTAAACTTTCTATAGAAATATTATCAGAATGATACTCTATATCAATGCCAATAGGGTCGTCTAAGGTTAACGCTATTAAAATAAGTTGATGTGAATGCGAAATATTAAATTGTAGATTCAGCCAGTTCTGCTGTGCAGAAATCGCTGGCTTCCCTTGCTTGTTCAGTGTAAAGCTTAATTTCTCTGCTAACTCATTCAAATACCTAGCAATCACCCAACGTTTCATAGAATGGGTGATTGCGTAAGAAAAACGGTCTTTTTCAAATTTAAATGAGCTTAAACGTTTATTCTCTTCTTCTGAAAGAACAACTAATCGGCCTTTATTTTTCTTGGAAACAGCGCTTAAACACGTCTTCCAAACATGTATTTCTGAACGAGAAATGCATAATTTCGAAGGCGATTTTTCCCATAAAAACTTATTCATGATAATAGCTTTATTATTTAGCAGTAATTGAATTAACTGTTATCCCTTTTTTTATTATCAAATGAAATTAATAAGTTAGCTTGAATTCTTGCATATCTAATTTAGGGTAGCGTAGACCTTTTCCTACCCCTATTGGCAAAAGCTGATTTATGTCAGATAACAGATTAGTATCCAGTTTCATCGTCAAGGCTACAATATTTTCAATTAAGTGCTCCGGATCTGCTGTACCGAAAACAGGATAAGCCAAAACATCAAAGCTTTTAGTTTGAGCAATAAGCCAAGCAATTGCTAACTGCGCTAACGAATAGCCATTGCATTGCGCTAGTTTACGCACGTTTTCCATCACTATTTGATTATGCACTAAATGTTCCCCTTGAAAACGTTCTAATCCCTTTCGACAATCATTCTCAGAAAATATCATTGTCATATCTGTTGCTAAACCTCGACATAAAGGGCTATAAGCGAAGAAACTCATATTTTGTTCTTGGCATAAGCGGAATACACCATCGTTTTCTGGACCTCGATGTAAAAAATTATATTCTGTTTGAATGGCACTAATGCCATGCTTTCCCGAAGTTAAACGCCGTAATTGGCTATCGGCACGTAAAATAACATCTACATTAGCCTCGGATAGACCTACATAGCGAATCTTCCCATTAAGTAACAAAACCGACATGGCTTGCATACTCTCTTCAATTGTATTGTTTGCTTCGCTGATACGATGTAAGTAAAACAAATCAAGATAAGGCGTTTGTAGCCGAGCAAGGCTAGCTTCACACGCTGTCGTAATATATTGTGGACTAATATCCACTTCTCTATACCAAGCCTGCGTAGGATTAAGTTTAATACCACATTTACTGGCAATAAAAACCTCTTCTCTCGTCATTGTGGTATCTAAAAATTTTTTATTTAGCACTGTTCCAATAAACGTTTCACTATCTAAATTTCCATTTGAACCCAAATAACAATCAGCCGTATCAATATGAAAAAAACCCTGCTGTAGCGCTTTATCTAACGTTTTGATTGACTTTTGTATATTCACAATACCATAAAGGTTCGATGTCCACTTCATTCCTCCAATCGCTGCCGTAGGTATGGGTTTACCAGATTGTGTTATTAACATGTGCTATCTCTCCTCTTATTGTCCTTTCGGTATAATAACATAGTACTGCACTACAGCCACTTCGCCTTCAACGTAGTGATTGCAGGATTTCACCTGAAACCCCAAACTTTCTATGAATGATAAAGCAAGTAAAACAGGTGTATGACCAAATAAAATTGCCTGACCATTCGGCTTTAAACAGCAAATAATTTGTTTAAATAATTGCTTGGCTAATTGCGTTGACACAACCTCCGCATTTAAAAAACGAAAAAATATATAGTCACAGGAAGCTGTTGCAACACCTGGCTTCATTGAATTACCACAAATAACTTGATCTAGTTTAGGTGCGGCCCATTCACACATTTGTGGACTGATATCCTGTCCAATAACAATAGCTTCAGGAACAGCTTGTTTGATAACACTTAAAAATTCGCCAGTTGAACAGGCTGGATCGTAAACAATAGGTTGTTTATTCTCACCTGATTTGACTAAATCTGCGCTAATTTGACGTAAATAGCGTTCACCCAAACTGAGAAAATGTGCTCTCTCTTTCGTAATAAACCAACCTTGTTCTGGTGTATTAATCTCACGTCGCTCTACTTTAGACAAATGGACAAAAGGATGGTAAATATCAATCTCTCGATGATTCTTCAACTGTTCAAATACCTGGCAACGCTTTGTAAAAGACACCGATTTATAAAATAATTCAATTCCCTCCTGAGATACTTGTGAGCGGATCAATTCACCTAATAACATTTCTACCTTTACTAATGAACAAAAAAAGCCAGGCGATCCATGGCAAGTTACTATTTCAGAAAGTAGTTTACGACCACAATAAATCTGACTACCAATAACAAAGAAAAAAAAACGTATCGGTTGATCCTCCCAAGCTTCAAAAACGGATGCTATTTTTTCACTATGCAAAGCACTTAGCTGCATTTGCTGACGATGAAACGCTTGAATTGCTTTTTCTCTCACGTAAACTTCAGGTTTTATTTGGCTCGCTTCATACCATATATCGATATTCTTAGCGACTTGTAAAATCTCTTCCATGTTTTTATCTTATCCATTTAATGGAAGTAAGAGAGCAGAAAGCCGGCTCAATACTTCTTTAGAGTTCAATGTACACATTCCAAATGAATTTAAAAACGATTCTAATTTGGCTTCATTCTCTTTTAAAGAGAATGAAGTAGGGAACATCATATGATGAAAGGGTGCATTTGCTTGGTAAAGCGGCAAAAAAGCAGTTAATGGCATTTCTTCAGACGTTATTTGCAATAATTGTTCGCGCCAATGTGCATAAGACGTTTTAAGTAACTGGTAATGACACAACGCTTTTAAGCATTCTTGCCACGATATACCTTCGTCTGCCAATATCAATTCGTTCGGTAAATGCTGCGTGGTTAACGTCAATGCCGATACTACCTTAGCACAGTCTTCAGCAGCAAGTATCGCGAGATGATCTGATAAATCGGGCATTAACTGCATCTTAATACATTGTAATAATCTGCAAATAAAATGGTCTTTTTTAAGTATCTGTAGCGAATCATGGTTTAAATCATAAACTAAAGGCAATTTAAGAATACACGTGTTTAAACCCTTTTGTGCAGCACAGTTTAGCAACTCTTCACTTGCTCCTTTACTTAGATCATAGCCAGTATATCGCCCACCCTTATTCAAGAGAGGAGATATTGCCGAAGTACTGCTGATGTAAATAAATTTGTGAACAGCTTTCGAATGAACCCATTCAAGCAAATGATAAGTTGCTGTCACATTAGGTTTATAAAGACTTGATAAATCATATAAATGGTTAACTTGAGCGGCACAATGTATCACTGCATCAATCGTCTCATGAACCAAGTATGTATTGAGTTGATGCTTCAACGCGGAACTATCATTGAGATCACAAGTAATCCAACACAAGCGATCATCTACTTTTAAATGTGGACAACGAAGGCGCATTTGTTTAAAAATTCGCTGTGCAGAACCACGACCTAAACAAATAAGCTTTAAATCCGTATTTATAAGGAAATGACACAGAATGGCTGCACCTATTCGACCACTAGCACCTGTCATTAACACGGTTTTGACAGCTTTTTTTTCAGCAAAAGGCTTTCGCGTATGCCACTGTCTTATTTCATTGCACTGTTGATGCAATAACTTGACTGGATCTAAAATTTTCGCTTCAACGGTAAGTAAGGTATTGAAATATCGTAATGTAGGCTCATTAAGAAATACAGATAAATCCAGATTTTTCCCCGATATTTCATAAAAACCACTCATTAATTCTACAATTTTTAAAGAATCACCACCGATATCAAAAAAATTATCATCATCCGAAAAATCATTGTGCTCTAGTATGGTTTCCCAAATTTGTCGGGCAGCATTCTGTTCAACAGTCGCATGGAATTTAACTCGTCTATACTCTACAATTATCTTTTTTAAAATCAATAAATCCAATTTACCATTTTCATTCAATGGTAAATGACAGTTAATAATTAGTTCAGGTATAGCTACTTTAGGCAAATAACTAGCTAATTGTTTTCTCATTTCTAATTCATTATTTTCACCCTGATAGACAAGTATAAGCTTATTCTTATTTTCTAATAGAAAAACATGAGCACTTTCAACACCCTTGCATAGCAAAGCTGTTAATTTTACTTCATTTAAATTAACCTTTTGCCCACGTAATTTAACGTGCTGATCACGACGTCCTAAATAAAAAAATCGGTTATATGCATCAATTTTAACAAGATCATTAGTTTTAAACCCTCTCATCTGGCGTTTTGTATCATAAAAAAAAGTATCTTCCTGCTGTTTTTTTTCTAAATAACCATAGCCTACGAGATCACCATACAACCATAACTCACCACAACCTCCCTGAGGTACCGCTTTCCCATGTTCATCCACCACATGAGCATCAACATGAGTTAATGGCTTGCCTATACAGCTTGCCATTGTACTATCGTTGATTTCACACATATGACTACAAACAGTAGCTTCACAGAGACCAAAAGCATTAATCAGCCGAACTTTTCCAACAAATACCTTTATCCACGCAGGATCAATCATTTCACCCACTAATACTAATGTTTTAACGTTAAACAATAATTCAGGCTTTAGCTTTCGCGCAACAGAAGGTGTCAATGTAATCAAATCAACAGGCTCAACTGAAAGTAACATCGACAACGTTGGAACTAATAAGTTATCTTCTACCGAAACAACCCTAAGTTGTGCACCTGACCAAATAGTTACAAATATTTCAGAAATAATCGCGTCAAATGCTGGGCTAGCGACTTGTAAAACTTTATTTCCTGGAATCAATCCAAAATAATTGGCTTGATTGCGCATTAATAAAAATAATCCTTGCGCACCGATCAATGCACACTTTATTTCTCCCGAACTCCCTGATGAACAAGCAAAATAGGCAATGAAATCCTCTTGCCTAAGTAAAGGAATTTCATTTTTTTTATGTTCAAATTTTATATTTTTACTGGTAAAAAAAAATAAATCGGTATCAGAGAAAGAAAAGTCACCTTTGTCTAAGCTAATTTTTATAAACGGATTAGTTAATGCAATGAGTTTTTCTTTTTTTAATGTGGGCCATGTCCTATTGATCAATAGGAAAGGAATTTTCGCGAATAAACATGCAACAACAAGAACCACTAACTCTGCACAACGTGGCAACTCAATCGCAACAGGATAATTTATATCTGCACCACATTGCTTTAAAAAAGAAGCAATCTTAATCGCCAACCTGACAAGTGCATTATAAGTATATAAACGCACATCATCCTGTATAGCCACTTCGTCAGAAAACGAATTCAACCTAGTTTTTAATAGTTCTACTAATGATTTTTGAGTCATCGCTGTTTTCCATGTCAAGAGCGATTGGTAGTGTTAACTAAACTTTTTTCTATGTTATCTTTAGCAGTCACCGAAACTCGGTACGCCTTAACTATTTTTTTACAAACTGCTTTAACCTTATCGTAGGTTTCATCTTTAATAAAAAAACGTCCCGCGTGTGGGAAAGGGCCCACATTCTGATTTAACCACTGCCCTACTACTACTTTATCTGACGCGACAATACTTGCTTCCGGAAGCTGATTGATACCAAAAACGGCAGTAACTTGGCAAACTTGTTTTAACGGTACTGGGATATAAAGCCACGCTGAAGAAAAATTAGAATCTAAAGTAGTTATGGGCCGTGTTATTTCAGAGGGTTCTAACATATCAGCCAAAATAGTTTCTTTAACTAAATCGACCCCATAAACTTTTTTCATGAGGGGAACCACACCGGCACCACCAAAACGATTAGCAACCTCTAAAAATACCCATCCACCCTGGGATAGAAGAAAGGCTTCTAAATGAAAAGTTCCATCGCGTAAGCCCACCTGACCTAAAACAATCTCTGTAAAACATTTAGCCTGACTAAATAATTTAGCATTATCGATGGTAATTGATGCCATAGGAACATTATGATTCACATAATCATAACAAGTCGTAGTATATTTCGATGCACTAAAAAAAATCAGTGTACCATTACGCACAACCCCATCAAAATGACACAGCTCACCGCTAATGAACTCTTCAAGTTGATAACGATCAGCTAAACCGTGTTGGATAATATGAGTTATTAGTTGGGCATGATTTTTAAAAACAAAAACACCCTCGCTCGCAGCCTGTGCCCTTGGTTTTAATACTAGTTTTTCTTGTAGTGAATGAATAAATTCTTTAACTTCATCCAGTGTTGTTCTGCTATCGACTGCTTTGAATTTAGGATAACGAATAGCCGTGCTCTGCAAACATTGTTTCATTTTCACTTTATCCCGGCATAACATAGCCGTAGCTACCGAAGTACCTGGCACTGAAAACTTTTTTCGCAATAAAGCAGCGGGTAAAGTGACATGTTCATATAAGGCAATAAATGCTTTAGGATGACCATGTTGCTCAATTAATGTAGCCGTTAATGCTTCAATCTCAGGCATCGCATCAATATATTCTTCTAAATTCATATTATGCGGGACTTTGAGCACACCTAAACCTGTCAATCGCTCACGAATCGACGCATCTAAGGTATCGGCAACATACTCATGCACAATAATACTGATACGATAATTAACAAAATCAATGGCATCGACAGCAGATGGATGAAACCCTACCAATATAAGATGTGGTTTATTATTTACCATTATTCAATAGCCTCCTGCTATTTAATAGCTTCTTGTAAGCATTAGATCAGAATTCCTGATAAAGATAATCTTTCCATTTTTCGAGTTGCCGGCCAATAATCTGAAACGGCATAATGTTGTGTCGCTAAGTTATCCCATAAAGCAATATCATTGACTTCCCAACAGTAACGTGCATGATATTCTGGTTTATTAGCCGTATTAAATAAAATTTGTAACAGCGTACGACTCTCTTCTTCAGCCATCTGCAAAATTTTAGTGCTTGAAACACGATTGACAAATAGTGACTTTTTACCGGATAAGGGATGAACTAGTATCACTGGATGCGCTTGTGCAGGATAGTAGTCCTGCATTTTCCTTAATTCATTTGGTTTTTCTATGAACATAGCCTGATAAATTGGTGTAAAATCATGATACGCTTTTAAATGTTCACATTGCGCTTTTAGTTCGGGAGAAAGATCTTCATAAGCGGCAGTCATGCTGCAAAAAATAGTATCGCCGCCGACTGTAGGTACTTCCCTAGCACGCAATACTGAACCATAAGAAGGCTTTTCTAGCCAGTTGAGATCACTATGCCATTCATTTAAATTCCCTTTATTGTCACGATCGTGATAAATACCTGTAATTTCTGGATATTCTGGATAAGGTTGAAAGGGGGAAATTCCTGGCACCAAGGGTTTTTCTGTTGAAATAAAAGGATGGCGCATAGGCTGATAAATTTTTCTAACTAACTGAATATACTCCTCAGCTGTTAAAACTGACTGTTTTTTAAAAAAAATCACCTGATAATCTATTAATAATTGTCTAATCTCTTTTGCTAATGATTCATCTAAAGCTACTTTTAAGTCAATGCCATCAATAATAGCACCAATTTTTGGACTAATAGGTCTTATATTCATATTGTTTCCTCAGAAAGTGTCTTTAAATGCACGATGACGGTCAAAAAACGTTGTTTTACTGTGTTTCGCTACTCACATACTTCAAGTATGCTCCGTTGCGATACGCGCAAAACAACGTTTTTTATCTCGTCCTAGCACATTTGAAGATACTTTCTCACAGGCTTTCGCAAATGATGATGATGATGATGATGATGATGTAGTTCCTTGGTTTAAATAATCAGTCGAGTATATAAAGAGAGTCTCAACTGCAATACCTTGTTGTTTACACTGCTCTGAAAAATAATTGATTTCTTTTTGATTAGGTGCATTTTCATCACAATCTACTTTCATCAGATGTGATAACCAAGGTTCTCGACCTAATGCATAAATATTAACTTTTTTGGGTTTGAACCCTTGAACCAGTTTTAAGCCTAAATCTGCATTGGAACCATTGAGGCGACGACTTTGATCCCATTTACGATCAATCGGCTCATCTAATAATGGGCCATAAATCCAAGAAAGTGGAGCACCTTCCGATTCCATTCCCATATATAAATAATCCACTGGACCACAAAGCTTTGCAATATGGCCCAGCAATGCAGTATCAGCCGTTCTAACATCCGCAGCAAAAATGAGATTTGTTTGACCATTACTCACTTTAAAAATAGATTTACTCGTAATATCTAAACAACCATGTTCACCACAAAAGGGAAAAGCTGTAATGGTCATATCTCCAACCCTATAACACTCCGTACTATCGAGTTCAACAATAGTTTTGAAACCAAGTTGATGCAAAATCCACTTTGGTGAGGGATCAATCGGTGTACCTCCCTTCGCTTTTGCAATAATCACTACTCCTACTCGACTACGCAATTGAAGTAAAGTCTCAATACAAAAATGATCTAAGTGCAGATGAGTAATCACTATTGCATCTATCGATTCTGGTAAATCAAATAAGGTTAAACGTCTATCAGTTAACCCAGGAAACTCGTAGGCCACCAGTGGATCCAGCAAAATAGTGGCACTTTCTGTTGTTATCTCAACGCAGGCATGCCCCCAATAACGCGTTTTCATTGTCCCATTCAATCCAGATGGTCGATCATCTTTTCGTCTACGTGTAGGCTCTGTAGCGCATTCAAAAAAAGAGCTAAACAACACATAATCTTTCTCAACTAAACCTAATGCATAAGCCAATGGATAAATATCTAGAATAGGATCAAACCTTGTCTGCACCAATTTATTCAAAATTTCTGAATCATGGTGAATTTTAATAAAAAGATGATTATCTTTTTCTAAGCGTGGTGTAGTTAGTACAAAATCTCGCTTATCGTTGAGCAACGGATAAAGCAAGATTTCTTGTAATTCAACTGAATAAGCTTTCGTGTGATAAAAAAGTGCTTCATCTATTCGATAACTAGCACGACCTGAACGCTCGTAAAAAAGTTCCGTTACCCCTTGTAAGGGCACAGGAATTTTATCTACCCAGGTCTCCAAGTTTTCACCTTGCGCTGTAGCAAGGTGCTGCCAAAGCGTTTGCTGTGCATCTGCAACGGCAAATAGATCTTGCAATTTTTCCTGTAACTCGGCTAATAAATTTTTTACCTCGAAAAGACATTCACTCGGTAGAGAAACAAAAGGCCCTCCTTGCATCTGGCTATTTTTCAAAATAAGCTCATGCTGTTCAGGCGCACGAGAAAAGGAAAATAACAGCTTTTTAACTAAGTAACTAAAAAAACGGGGTGCGCTACAGGGACTAACTAAATAAGGAGAAGCATAATAACGCGCAATTAAAGGCTCAATGACAATGTTCCGTTTTAAATAATAAAATTTAGCCATTAGTAAGTTAATACCCTTATTTACTAAAAATGAATTTATTTATTTAGCCAAGCTAGCATCACTGTCTTAAACCATAACCGTAAATATTCTTTTTCTGTATAAAGCATCAAAAATAACTGTATAAACGCAATACTTGCAATGATCAAAAAAAACTGAAATATGGTGACATGAATCACATAACTTAATAATGCAATAGCTGTCACCGTTAATACAACCGATAGCATCGTAGCCAATAAAATAGTGGAATTAATCACACTCGTCTCTATAGCTTGCAAAAAAGCAGCCCGAGCGATGACACGTAGAAAGGTAAAACTACTACCAAATAGTATCGAAAAAATAAATAAAATAGGTAAAGTAAATGAATAATATAATCCGATAATAGCGATTAAAAGCAATAAGGGGGAAAATTTAAGTCCCGTGGAGTCTCTAAATCGGGTGTAAAAAATCATCATTACTGAGGCAGAACAACCACCCAGTGCAACTCCGCAAACAAGCCAACCCAGCATTTGACCCAAATCATGAAACCGTACAGCAGCCCACGGTCCAGTAATTAAATTAAATAATTGCTGAAGCGGTAGTAATAATAAAAATAGTATAAAAATAAATAACCTATCTACAGACTGAAAAATGGTGTGGATAAATTTAGCAAAGCTGACTCGTGCTCTATCTAAAACAGGAGTAAATGCAGCCTGCTCTTGATAACCATATATTGCTAAAATACCTAAAGCCTCCAGGAAAAATGCGAAAAAAAATAGTTCGGCCAAAGACCAAATATTTAATAAAAAACTGGCTATTATTGCACCCAAAGCCATACCAAGTTGAGTTCCTAGTAAACTAACACTTTCAGTCTGTCTCAAACACATTTTTTGTGCTAGGGCTTTAGAAATTCTCGCCGCAGTACTTTGATAAATAAAAAAACCCAAGTCATAGAAAACAATGACAAAATAGATGATATTAGATAGATTTTTATAGTGTAGTGTACCTACACTCAATAATAGTAAAAATGCTGTGCGCAGCCATTTTATCGTTAAAAGCTGGTAATGAGTTGGAACTTTATCCATTTTTGGCGCCAAAAAAAATGCCGAAATAACAAAAGGAATCATCGCCAAAAGAAATACATTGCCTAATGGGATAAGTGGATTTTTAAAGTTAGAAAAATAACCTGCTATCCCCACAAAAAATATACCTTGAGGTAAATAAATAGACAGTGTTATGAGAAAAAAACTAATAATATTTTTCATTTTATAAAAAAATCATCCTAATTAACCGTTATCAAAAAATTACCCATAAATAATGCATCAAGTTTTGTCGAAATTAGAGTTCTAATGGCTTCCTCTGGCGTACACACAATGGGTTGTCCTCTCATATTAAAAGAAGTATTCAATACTAAAGGAATACCTGAAAACTGCTCAACTGCATCGAGCAAAAGCCAATATTTTTCAGCATAACGTCTATTAACTGTTTGAATACGCGCAGTACCATCAACATGTGTAACCGCTGGTAAAATGGATTTATATTCATCTTTAACGGGTACTGTATAAAGCATATGCGGAAACTCACGTCCGCGAGGTATGTCAAAATAATGATGAGCCGTTTCAAATTTAACTGAAGGAGCAAAAGGACGAAAAGATTCTCGCTGTTTAATTAATAAATTAATACGATCACGCATGCTAGGATCAGTAGGGTCCGCCAATATACTACGATTACCTAAGGCCCTAGGTCCAAACTCCATACGGTCTTGTACCCAAGCAATTATCTTTCGATTTGTTATCCATTTCGCCGCTTCTTTAATAACATCGGAAAGAGAAAACTCTTTATAGGTAATTTGGCCAGTAAACTTTTCAATTGCTTTTTTATAATCGTCTTCATGAAAATCTGGGCCAAAATAAGGCAAATCAAAAGGCGACATACAGGGAAGACCTCTTCCTTTTTGATGAGCTTGGATCATAGCCGCCCCTATAGCGGTCCCTGCATCATTTGCTGCGGGCTGTATATAGATATCTTTAAACAGGGCTTTACGTAAAAGATTGCCATTAGCAGTACAATTTAAAGCAACGCCTCCAGCCATACAAAGCTTTTCTAAACCAGTTGTTTCTTGCCAAAAACCAAGAATATGTGAGAGTGCTTCTTCTAGTGTATTCTGTAAAGCTGCTGCCAGATCTTTATGTTCTTGCGTAATAGCAGATTCAGGTGCACGCGGTGCAAAAAAATTCTCTGATAACCATTTCCGAAAACCACGGCCAGTCTGTCTATCCGTTTCTGTTGTATTTAATTTAAATTTTTTAATAAAAATATGACCTTGATCACGATATTCAATAATTTCATTAAATAACTGTTGATATCTTTTTTTATCTCCATAAGGTGCTAAACCCATGACTTTATATTCATCAGAGTTAATATAAAAACCTAAATGTGCTGTAATTTGAGAATACAATACACCCAGCGAACTAAATAAATTATAATTTTTCAGCAAATTGATTTTTTCATTTTCAGCAGAAAATAATGAAAGGCTATGCATTTCACCGATACCATCAGCAATTAAAACCAATGCCGAGTCAAATTGGCTTGGATAATAGGCTGTCGCTGCATGTGCTAGATGATGATTAACTGATATAAATTTATCATTAATGACTGAGATTGGGAAATAGTTTTTCCATAAATTGATTTGTAGCTGTTGATCGAGAACTTGCTGGTAATATAGGCGGCTATCTTGGGTTTCTAAAAACAATGAACGATAAGGTTGATAATTAAATCCATGACAAATATAGTCCAAATCACTTAAAGTTAACCCTGCTTTCTGTAAACAATAATTAACTGCATTGATAGGAAAATTACAGGTATATTTTTCTCCATTAAAACGCTCCTCTTCAACAGCTGCTATTAACTGATTATCAACCATAATACAAGCAGCTGAATCCAATCCTTGGCACATGCGATATTCCTGCTCAGTAAAATCGCTATAGAAACTCTTACGAAAGTTTATAGCACCATGCAATCCACTATATCCTAATATATTCAACGTAAATCCCTTTTTTCAAAAAACTAAAACGGGTGCTGTTTAAATAAAAAATAAATTCAAAAAAAACTGCAGCATATAGAATTTCCTTTTCACGCATAATTTTCTACACTAATTTTCAATTATACCCATTGTACTTTAAAAAGTATGGATGCTTCTATAATATGTAAATTAAGTAATGAAATGCCTCTAGGAAGTTTTTCAGTAATTTCTTACCTCAAATAAAATAAAAGAATTTTTATACTTTTATAAAATCAAATTTAAGAACAAACATTACTGATCCGTTCCATTCAATGTAACTTGTTCTTTGGTTAAATGCATTAAAAATAATCCTTTTTCATCGGCAAGCTTATAAGCTCTTTCCCTAGGCTTCGCGCTGCGTATGGTTACATCTTTAAATGGTATTTGCTGGCATCTTATTATTTTGATATATAAATACCCCCACTTGAGCTTAAATGTTGGGGTATTTCTTAAACTTTATTGGAAGAACTATAAATAAAAACCCCTTATTTACAAGGGGTTTTAGATAATTTTGGAAGTATTGAGATGAAAATTTGGTGGAGGCGGTGGGAATCGAACCCACGTCCGCCAATCCGCTGCCCTTGGCACTACATGTTTAGTGCAATCTTTAAAGTTAATCGATAAATCCCCGATTGACAGGGAATTTACCAACGAGCCTGTTTGGTTTTAGTAGCTTTTGCCTTAGGCAGACTAAGCTACGAGCTTGTCAAATATGACCACTCCCTCCACATACAAGCCTATGAAGTTCATGGCGCTGTGCCGTTTTTAAGGCGGCGTCAACATTGCAAAAATACTACCGGTTAGGCAGCAATAGCAACGTCGTTTTCAGCGGAGATATAGTCGTCGTTTGCAACTATAAGTTTGCAACATGATTAACGAGGCAAAGTTGCGTCCTCGACATGCGCCTTGGGGTTTGTAACCGACGTCGAAGCCGATCGCCCCCTAGCCTTTATTATACCCTATTTTTGGTCATAAACCCCTTATTTTTCAGTCAATAGGGTTTTTATCTCTTCTGTACAGTACAAAAATTAAAAAGCAGCAGAGGCAACAGCGACCCGTGCTAGCAATTTTTTGTACTGTGCACAATTGTCAATACACCCTAAGTAAAATGCTTATCTGGAAAAACGCTGTAAACGCATCTTTTCTCGCTGCCAATCCCTTTCCTTTAAGGCGGCGCGTTTATCATGCTCTTTTTTACCTAGTGCCAAACCTATTTCCAGTTTGACGCGGTTTTTTTTCCAATACAATTTTAAGGCGATAATGGTATGGCCTTTACGCGCAAGCTCACCCGCTAATTTACTCAATTCACGCTCATTTAGCAGCAATTTTCGCGTCCTAGTTGGATCAGGTCGAGTATGTTGAATAGAAATAGTAGGTAACGGTGTAATATGACAACCTAAAAGCCAAGCCTCGCTATTTTTTAATACCACGTAACTCTCACTCAACTGAGCACGCCCACTGCGCAAACTCTTGACTTCCCAGCCCTGAAGAACAAGACCCGCTTCCAAGGCCTGTTTAACAAAGTAATCATGACGTGCCCGTCTGTTTAAGGCAATCGTGCTGCCTTGCGATGCTTTTTTAGAACTCATACGATATACTCATTGTACTTGAAGTTGTGAATTTGAAAGTTTCGCATTTTCAAGCGCGAGCGGTATACTCCACAGTTTTAGGCTTTATTGTACAGACTCCAACTAGCAAATGTATAAAACAGAGTCTATTAAATGATTATGCCGACTATTCAAGAAAGTTTAGAAGTACCCTATAATGTGGCAGAGATGTATACACTCGTCAATCATATCGAAGCTTATGCAGAATTTCTGCCGTGGTGCACTAAAAGTAAAATAGTAAGCCAGGATGAAGATAGCATACAAGCTAACCTTACTTTGCGTGGAGGCGGTTTTTCTAGATCCTTTACAACGACTAACCGTTTGCAAAAAAATAAAATGATCGAGATTAGCCTCATCGACGGTCCTTTTCGGCAATTAGAAGGCTTTTGGACATTTGAACCTACTAAAAAAGGTTGTACAGTTCGTTTGCACTTAGAATTTGAATTCGCAAGTCATTTGATAGCGTTTGCTTTTTCACCTATTTTTGAACAAATCGCCCATACACTTATTCAAGCTTTTTCTGATAGAGCGAAACAAATTTATGGGAAACGTAACTAAACTAGGCAGTTCTAGAACCTAACTATGTCAATACAAATCGAAATAGCCTTTGCCAATGAGCAAACTCAAATTGTTAACCCTGTCTCTGTACCCGATATCTGCTGTGTAGAAACTGCCATTCAATATTCCGGCATTTTAATACAGTTACCTAAGATTGATTTAACAAAAAATAAGGTGGGGATCTTCGGTAAGATTTGCCCACTTAACACATTAGTACAGCCTGGCGACAGAATAGAAATTTATCACGCTCTAACCATAGACCCCAAAAAAAACAGAAGGAATCGTGCAAAAAAACAAAAGACTACCTTATCAACACACCCCAATCAGTGACACATCAGGAATACTTTAAATTACGGTCTTAGTTTGTTTTAATGCTCCTCAGCCGACCCCCTGAGAAAATAAGCGTTACATGCCGTTGAATGGCTTCACCATGGCCCGGTTGATAAAAATAAACGTAATCGCTGCGATTCGACTGGAAAGCAGCTTGTAAAACGCAACTACCTAAGAGATAACGAACTTGCTCCTCTGTCATACCGAGTTTTAATTGCTCTATGGTAGACTGTTTAAGTATATTTCCTTGCTGTATATCAGGACGGTAGATAATACTGCATGCTGAAAGCACAAATAGTAAAAAAAAGCTAATAGCCCACTTTGTCATAAAAATAATCATTATAAACACTAAGTTTAAGGAGTGTAGAGATACTCTAATGGATAATCAACAACTACGCGAAGCTGGATTAAAAGTAACGGGTCCAAGATTAAAAATCTTGCAGTTACTTGAGAGAGCTACAACCCGCCATTTAAGCGCGGAAGATATTTATAAAGCACTGTTGGAATCAGGAGAAGATATCGGACTAGCTACCGTTTATCGAGTATTAACCCAATTTAAATCCGCCGATTTGGTTAAGCGGCAAAATTTTGAAGAAGGTTATTTTGTCTTTGAACTTAATCAAGGCACCCACCATGACCACTTAGTTTGTATAAAATGCGGCAAAGTGGATGAATTTGTGGATAAAACAATTGAGCGGCGGCAAAAAGCCGTCGCCAAGCGCGCCGCTTATAAAATGACGGATCATAGTTTAATTATTTACGGCGTTTGCCGCCTATGTTCCAAAAAATACCCCTCGAAATAAACCTTAGCAACAGAACTAGGTAATAGCAATACGATCCGCTTTACGCAAATCACCGTACTTTTTTAATTTCGCGATGGCCAAATCGTTGATATGCCGAGTGAATTTTATCGTTCATTATTAAACGGAAAAACCATTCGGCACTGTAAAGGTAAAAAGGCAGTCTATTCACCTTATGTTCACATGTTTTATTGATTCACGCCCTACGCTACTCTCTATGGTGTTATTAATAGCTCCACCAAAAAATCTCAGAGTAGTGTTTCGCGTTGCGTTTTGTCCTAGCTCTGTTCGCACTGGGATACCCACAAATGCTTGTCTCTCAGGATAAATCCTCTGAACATCACTTTGCTTGGACTTTACGTTTCGAGAAGACGACATAGTCGTAGCATCAACAACTAGAGGTTTTCCAGCGGTTGGTATTGTTCCAATAAATTGTTCGTTAATCTCCTCTATCTTTTCTTTTACCTTAGAATAGAATTCGTCCCTCTGATCCGGCTCAAGGTTTTTTAATCCTTTAATCGATTCATTCAAAATAGGCAAAATCTTTGCTAAATTTCCCGTTTTAATAATGTCGGTAAGTTTTTCTTTTAAATTCGGAAAATTTACTTTTCTCTCTATTTCTTTCTTTATTTTTTTAGAATTACCTATCCCACTCTTTACTAGACACTCGCTAATTGTTTCCTTAATTTTTTCAAGCAGTTCTCGAATAGCTGACGTTGTATCCGCTCCACTCCACAGATTATTACGAATCTCCAAGATATTCCTAGCTAACTCAACACTCGCCGGATTCACAGTAGCTTTTTTGGCTTGACGAATTCCAGCCTCTATTGTTTTCAATTCCCCGGATTGATCTAGCCCTTCTATTATCTCAACTTTTTCATCTTTAGTGACGTCTTCTTTATCATTTGAATCGATACAAGCTAGACCTGCCCCTCGCTTCTTTCGACTCCCGCTACCGCCCGCTCCGTCACACGATATCGCTAACCTCTGTCGCTTAGCCAACGGCTCTGCTTCTGCTTCAGCAGCAGAGCTTGATAACAGAATAAGCAATTCTGGATCACTAGTTTCTTTTGCCAATTCCAAATCTAGTGGCGTTTTACCCTCCTTGTCTGCTATATCTGACCTAGCACCACGGGCTTTAAGCAGCCTCACCATCTTCACGGACTCATTTTCCACTGCATAATGTAGCGCTGTTTTACCCCCCACACCGATTGCGTTAACAGTTTCATCTGTTATTAGCTTTCCTGCTTCTAACAGTTTGCCAAAATAAGCAGCGGCACGTAACCGTATTTCACTTAGCTTTTCCTCATTAACATCTAAGCTTCTTCCATTAATACGTGAAATTCCATCATTTCCTACTACTGCTATAACGCGGTCTAATAACACGCCGTCTAATAACAGTAGTTCCGGAAACCCATCTTTTCCTATACGCGGAATCCCATCAATCCCAACTATGATCATCCCTTCAGTACCTTCTAGCTCCGGAAGATTTTTTCCACCAATATATATAATTCCATTATTCTTCCCTATCCATATCGTATCTTCAGCACCACCTAAGAGTAATAACTCCACCATATCAGCCGATTGTGCATAATCTAATGCCGTTTTATCATCTACTTTGGCATTAACGTCTACTCCTTCTTTCACCAGCCATTTTACTTCCGCAATATTATCCTTTCTAACAGCCCCTTGCAGCATTATCTCTTTCAGCTCTTTCGTATCGAGTCCAGGTATCTTTAGCTTAATTCCATCTACAAATACATCTCCATTATCAAGAATTTGAATAATAGTCTTCCCTTCTAAAAGCAATTGTTTCAACTGCTCAACTGACTCACAGACCGTTTCACTGTTTCCAACTGCAAGCAAATCAAGTGTTTCCACACCAGCTACCCCCCTCGTATCATAAACATTCTTGAAAACTTTTTGCATTGCCTTTACTCGCTTTCCCAGTTCAGCAACTTCTAAACCCTCATCGTTTGCTATTTCTTCCCTGCCTGCATCTACCAGATCATTCACTACACCTCTTAGAATTTTAACTTTATCCGGGCCTAACTCCGCGTATAAATTCCCATCATGATGAAGAAACGGTGATTGACCACGATGTCCACCACGATCTCTAGGCCCACCACGATATCTACCAGGTATTACCACGCCTGTTCCGCCAGTACCGCGTTCTAACCAAAATTTAGCTATCTCAAATTGTTTCCGCATGAACACTTCAAATTGCTCTACTGAACAATCAAGTGGTATAATGATCTCTAACATTAGCCCAGTACTTTCACTCCTACTTAATAGCAGGTTATACTCCCTTACCATGTCATCTAGTTTGACTGGAAACCTATGTTGTTCATGTCCAAATAAAACTTTTGGAATAATAGTAAAAAGAAACATCCACTCAGGATGTTTTTCTACCTGAGAACTAGTATAGTATTGAGTCCAACGGACAACCTTTTCTCCGGTCTTAGGTTCTGGTTGAGATCCTGGTCGAGGTGTTGGCATTAGTAATTCTCCTGGCATTATTAGTATTATTTTTATCAGAATAAAGCATAGCTAATAGATTACAATAGGTCTGGCGAAAAGCTTACAAGTTATATTACCAATGCAATTACCAATAGGATCATTGTAAAATCACATACCGCCTTTAACACTTAGATTCTGGCAGCGAGGAGTGGACAGAAGGTGCTTCCTTTTTTATGTCTATAAGACGGAATCATTAGTGATAACCACGATTTCTGGTCATCGTCGCGCTCTGCACGCTACAAAAAATAAAAATAGTCCGTCATGGCGAGGCCGAAACGTTA
>JAZKJD010000017.1:0-2070 GCA_040384585.1 Pseudomonadota bacterium
TCTTTTCAGAAAGTGATACTTTGAATAGTTTATCAAAAGGCTGATGGATAGTAATTGTCACTTCTTGTTATCCTTCTTTGTGATTAATTGAAGTGTGATTTTAACTGAATTTAAGGAATAGATTATTTTTTTACGTATCTTTTTAGTGCTTTTAAAACCAATGCATTTATAGTTATTTCCTCATCTAAAGCGCACTGTTTAATTTGTTTATGAAGGCTTTTAGGAAAACTAATATTTGTCCTTACTATAGGTTCTTTATTTTTAATAGATTTTGGAGGAAGTTTAGACATTGCTATTTACAGAAAATGAATCAACTGAAGTAAAAATATTCACACCCATAGTAAATAAGTTAGTTGAAAAAATAAAGAGTTTGTTCTGTCAACAATTTGGTGTATTTACACCAAATTAAAAGCATGTTACAGTAAAAAGACATAAAAGTGCGTTCCTCAAGGTCTTGTACACCTTGAGGACAAACACAACCAACCCAAGGAGTTAGTTATGACCGCATCTATTAGCTTAGATCAATTCGTCCATCTAAAACAACCTGCTTGTGACTATCTATCGCAAGCTTATCAAATTTCTTTCCATTTAACCGACTTAAAAGAAGCCATCGAAGAGCTTATCTTTTACTTCATGCTTTTATTAAATCGGGCCATCAAATGCTCGATAGAAATCTTATTCCTGTCGGTGATCTCGAAGCATTACATCTCTGTCAAATTCAAGTAATAGAAGTATTACGCCAAGCCTCTGAGAATATCGAATCGTATAAAGGATTTGAAAGTTATTCAGCAGCTTTATCTCAGAGGGAGGCGGCTCATGGCTAATCCATTAGTACCTCATGTTGTAGTTGGCAAGTTCATGCATTCTAGTAATGCTAAAGCCATGCCCGATCCCTATAAAGAACCCATTTTTGGTGATTTTGATTCACTCATCGAACAAGCTGTCCGTTATCAAAAGGCTTCGCTTTACACAGATTTAAACGAAGACATGCAATGGGCTTTAGGCATTGATGCATTACGTGAAAATAAGGAGCCTGCCATCGATGCCGATTTTGGAAATCTCAATGCGTTTATTGTCGATATATTAGAAAACAAAGGTTCTCAAGAAAGTTTAACAAAGCTCTACAAGCATTTAGTTAGCGTTTTACTGGAAGGAAATAAAACCCACTTTGCGCATCTTGCTTATTGCATTGATAACGCCTTAGAGAAAGAAGAGGATAAACAAGCGTTTTATTCCACGTTTGGTGATGACGCGGAGTTTGATTTCAATCAGGAAGGCTATTTGCAGGAGCTTACCTATTGTACAAGGAGTCTAGCTGGATGAGGTGTAAACTGTTAGAATGCGGGGCCTCACAAGGGTATGCGCCCGTAGCTCAGCTGGATAGAGTACCAGGCTACGAACTTGGTATATAGTTTAAAAAATCATTAATAATCAGATACTTGCGATATATTGGTTGCTTTAAGAATTACCTAAAATAACGACAATTTAAATATATAGGACGTCACTACGTTACAAATTCCCTACACTATTTTTTTATATCCAACTTTTAATCGAAATAAAAAAAATTAATGGTACGTAGTAGAAGGATAAAATTTCTCTACAGTACAACCCGTAATTCGTTCGAATTTTTCAGGGGATAAGCCCTCGTCAAGTAGACATCGGGTAATACAGCGAGATTCTTTTTCTATAATAGTAAGAGCAGATATATCTATCAGTTTTAATAAGCATGCCTGAATCTCTTCTACCAACCCTACTTCAGACCATTCATAATCGCCGTCGCCTCCTTGTTATTTTATAGCATCTAGTACTTAACAAGCTCCATGATTTCATCTTCTGATAGACCGGTTAGCCTTTTGACGACCTGAGGCGATGCACTTTCTTCAAGCAGCAGCTTTCTAGCAACAGCTAAAATTCCTGCATGGCGACCTTCTTCACGGCCCTGCTGTAGGCCCTGCTGTAGGCCTTCTTGTTTTAGTTGTTGAGCTAGAGTTCCCATAAATTCTTGTTTGTAGTCTTCTTTTAGCTGTTGAGCAAAAGTCATAATTGATTTCCTCGCGGGTTCTTCTGGAA
>JAZKJD010000018.1:0-3221 GCA_040384585.1 Pseudomonadota bacterium
TTGTAAGCTAAGTTTACCTCGATTCCTTCTGTCCGAAAAAGTATAGCAAGATCACGTATGGACAATTTACCTGGGAGCGAGATGATAAAAATAATCTTGTTTTAAAGTTTGGGAAAACAGAAACCATTTCTTTGCCGTCTTTACAGCTCAGACCTTATCAACAAGAGATACAGCACAAATTATTTGTTGAGCACTACAAACGTTTTTTCTTGGTCAGACCGAGGCGTTCTGGGAAAGAGGTTGAATCGTGGAACCTGCTGATTCAAGGGGCACTGACTCAAGCCGGGTTGTATTTGATGATCTATCCCACCAATGTACGGGCACGCCTTGTGCTGTGGGAAGGGGCAGTTTTATTGAATGATGAGAATGAAGATAAAAGTCTGCGCTTCCTGGATATGATTCCGAAGCGATGTATTAAGCACATTAATAACCAAGACATGACCATCCAGCTTATTAACGGCTCTGTGATTCGTGTGTTAGGATCGGATATCGATCCCGATAAGTTAAGAGGGGTAAACGTCCTAGGTGCCGTCTTTTCTGAATATGCGTTTTCTGACCCTAGAGTCTTACATATCCTCATGCCTGTCTTCCGACAAAATAATGGCTGGTTTATTTTACAAACCACCTTTAACGGCATGAATCATGCCTACCGCTACCTACAATCCATCAAAACAAACCCGGCTTGGGTATGGCGCATTGATAGCGTTGAAAGCCTCAAAGATGAAAATGGCAATAGATACGTTACCGATGAGCTCATCGATGAAGACAGAAAAGCGAGTATGCCCGAATTTCTCATACAGCAAGAATATTACTCAGTCATTACGGTACAACATGAAAGGCTATATTTTTCTAAAGAAGTTCAAAATTTAGACGAAACTAAGAAAATTATTCCTGAGCTCATTTTACCCAATGTCCCCGTATATGCCTTTTATGATTTAGGGGTTAATGATTCAACCGCTGTAGTCTTAGCACAATTCGATCATCTGAATAACCCAGTCATTATTCATTTTATCGAAGCTAATAATCACCCGATACAATATTACGTCAATGAAGCGCATCGTCTTTGTACTCGACACAATCTTCGTTTGCATAGTCACTTTTTACCGCATGATGGTAAAGGCCGAGATAAGGCTACTGCTAAAAGCACTCAAGATATTCTACAAGAGTTAGGCGAAGCAGCTTACTGTGTAGCCAAGCCACAGCGTAAAATTGATGCTATTAATTCGATGCGGAGAATGCTTTATAGAACCAAATTCAATAAGGAAAATACGGAACGGTTGATTGATTGCCTATCCAATTACTCTAAAGTCTTTGATGAGAAAAACAATATTTATAAAGATGCTCCTTTACATGATTGGACATCTCATGCCGTTGATTCTTTTCAAACTCTCACTCTAGCCATTGAGCATCAGATGATTCAAAATATTTCACCTGAGATTGTTTATTATATTTAGATTTATAAATGGGATTATTTATCTCAAGATCGTAGAATAAAAGAAAACGAGTTCACTATACACTGAAAAACTGAATTGGATAGCATACTAGGATGCTATCCTTAACCTTATTTGACATGAGATAAGCTAATTTCCTAAGGTTTAATATTATCTTTCCATGATTCTTCCAAAGAGTTCAAATAACTGTCTAAATCCGCTGTTAATTTAATACTGTCAACTCGTTTGTCTAACATCGTGGGTTTGAAAAAACAAAGAATATGAAGAAAAGGAGTAATGGTACAGGAATGTCTGTGGATTCGTAAAGTTTCATTTTCTTGACTAATATCTCCTCTAATTTTAGCAATTAGCTCAGGGGATAAATTATTTTTAATTTCTCCAAACGAATTAATGATTTTTGAAAGAGATTCTGCTTTATTTTTAGCCGTATTAGGATCTTTTTTGCTTAAGAGCAGTTTGTTACGATAGTCACTCATTTTTGAAACTATCGCTTTTTCTTTATCTAGATCTCGATGATGAGACAGCATTTCTAGTTTGGTTTCACAAGATTGGCATGTATTGCTTAATGTCGTTTCTTTATTTTCTAATAATCCCGAATAAAAACCTTCTATTTTATCGATTAATATTCCGAGCTCAATATGTCCACCCCAGCGTAGGGTAGAATTAAATATTCTAAATAGTTCTGAATCTATGCCTGAATGACACATCTCGCATGTCAATCCGGGTAAACACCCAACTAAGGCTTTTGTTATCTGAAACCAGTCGTCTTCACACTCATCAGCGCGAATTGACTCTTTCTCTGAGGCTGGTTTGCTTAGACCAAAATCAATTATGCTGAGCTGAGGTTCTGAGCTTCCTTCCTCAAAATTTACCATAATATTGTTTGTATGGAGGTCACGATGAACTATTCCACGTTGATGTAGCTCTTTTATAGCTTTTAATGCGTTTAATAGAAGTAATACTCTATTTTTTCGATTTAAATGTTCCACCTCTCCGTCTTTTATTGTTTGGCCAAGTGTTTTCCCTTTAACTCTATGCATGATGATATAATGTGCCACCTCATTATTAGAAGAATTAGGTATGATGATAGGCTTCATATGTAAATAGGAGACAGTGGATCCTATTAAAGTCTCCCTATCATCATCAGGGCGCGATCTAGCACCAGCTCGAACAATTTTGATAATGCGTTGTTTGTTTTCTTTAGTTAAAATTACAATTTTGCCACTTTTATTGAGTGCCAATGTTGCATCAATAGAGCATATTTTTCCCTCACAGCCTGTGGCGAGTGGCGAGGTGTCATTAAATACTTCAAACCGATAACCCGGTTGTTTTACTTTACCTGGATCTTTTTTGCTAGAATGACGCTCTCGGCAAAGAATGGTTGAATTCTTTAAGAGAATACGGGTTCCTTGTACATCGGTAAGTTCAAAGGATAACCCAAGTAACGTGTCGCCAGGTCGCATTTCTTTTAAATGATTGGCAAGAGAAACGGAACCGATCGCGGACATAACCTTTTTTACCGTTAGAAAAGTATTTAGTATGAGCGCTATATATTAAGGAAATATTACAGGGCAATCGCATTATAAGTTTGTATGCTGATAAGCCGGAAAAATAGCTAAAATAATGGGCTCAACAGATCATTTAACGTCAATGCTCACCTTCCTTAGGTATTCCTAAAATTGGGTATAAAATCCTATTTCTTATAACAGGT
This sequence comes from Pseudomonadota bacterium, assembly GCA_040384585.1. Classification (GTDB taxonomy): domain Bacteria; phylum Pseudomonadota; class Gammaproteobacteria; order Diplorickettsiales; family Diplorickettsiaceae; genus JAZKJD01. Next base: position 3,163 of record JAZKJD010000018.1, read on the forward strand.
AAAATTTGATCTTGCTATACTTTTTCGGACAGAAGGAATCGAGGTAAACTTAGCTTACA
>JAZKJD010000019.1:0-83167 GCA_040384585.1 Pseudomonadota bacterium
GTAGGATTTGAACCTACGGCCTTCGGGTTATGAGCCCGACGAGCTACCAGACTGCTCCACCCCGCGATAGCGGCAGGATTATACCGCATGGGATGATTAAAAACAATGGTAAAAAAGAGGAATTAAGCCTTCTTTTCGAATAGTATTCTATCCCTTTTAGACTCTTTCTATACTAATTCCACAGGCGTCCAGTCGTTCTAGAAGGGATCTTCCTTCTGTTGTCTTATTTAATTTCCAGTAGACCTTGAGATAACTTTCTAATAAATAACGAAAGTCAGGAAGGGTAAGAATGCGTAAAATATTCTCACTCTCTTTTACACCATGGCTATCCTGGGTGCACTTTTGAAATAAAACCGCCGCCAACAGTGTCGCTTTAGAGGCCTGTCGTGCTTTGTTACCGTAATAAAATCCCTTAATACATTCCTCTAAGGCCCTGTCTTTGTCCCATTGATGCCAGGCTTGGTAAAATTGTAATGCAAGGGCTTGGTGATCTTGCATGATATCTGATTTTTTTCTCGCGTTTAATTGCAGCACAAATAACATAGCAGGAATACTGGCTTCGATATTTGCCCATGAGCAATTACCTCTAATTTGAGCTTCTATCGGTAAGATGGCAATACGTGTTAAGCCCAACACACGATGAATAGTTTGGGTAATGAATTCGCGTGTTTGACGAGTAAAAATCAGTTGTTTGCAGAAATCCAAATTCCAAGCCGTGGGATGTTGCAACTGATAAATAACGATACAGCCTTCCCTACGACTATTTTCACCTCTATCACAACGAATAAGCCAATTTTTATATTTGATAAAGGCAATCGCATGTCCTTCATACGCAACGGGTAATAACAATAATTCTTGGTCAAGCAGCGCATCGATACTATGACGATGCGCTTCAATATTAATTGTATACCGTTGATATTTTAATAAGGCTTGAGCAATAGAAAATGCCTGAATTAACTTTTGTAGATTCTCAAAATAGGGGCGTAAATGACGTGAAGAAAAATTATTTCTATAGCGCTGCAAAGAATGCGTAATCACGGCCAGCGTAAATTCTAAAAAAAATCCTTCATAATCAATTTCAATAAAACGGCCTTCGCTATTGACGATATCGACTTGTCCCGCTAATTCATATCGGTGTCCTAATAATTTCGCATGGATAAAATCTTGGGCAAAATTAAGCTTAGCACCGCATTGATAAAGCAATTTTTTTAATGCTAGCTGTTGTCTAAGCAAGGGGTACACTAAGATTGGCTGTCCTGCAGTTGTATACGCATTGGGATTCGCTTTATTGGCTAGCAATAATTGACATAAAGGCATATTGTGATTGTCAACTGCCCAATGTAAAGCAGAACGACCTGTCGTATCGGGTCTATTGATATCAGCACCATATTCCAGTAATAAAGCAGCCAGATCGGTCTTGTTCGCAATCACGGCTTCTATTAATGGAGAAAAACCATATTCATCGGTTTCTTCTATATCCGCCCCCGCTTGAATATAACGTTCCACTCCTTCTAGGGTCCCAAACAAAATTTCTTGCGCAAAAGAATGCATCGCTCAGCTACCGAGAAAGCGTAACACTTTTTCTTCTACCCAAGCCGGGATTTTTTCGTAATTGATTTTCATTACGCAACTCAGGAAAACGTTCTCTCGCATTAGGGTTTTCTATAGGATTTGCAGTAATTTTTGGATCATCACCACTAAACTGTTGACTATGCGCTAATAAAGGATGTGCCAGAGGTAACTCACAACACGATCCCTCGCGTTGGCGCACTTTTTTTCCCAGTAAACGATTCGGATCCTCTGTAAAAGGCACAGAACCAAATTTTTTTTGCCCCTGTCGACGTTCTTTCGTAAAACAAGCCAGTAAATACGCATTAAGCTGCTCTACACTTAATGTGATGCCGCCTGAGGAATCGCCATCGCCTCCGTCATCGGATTCAGCTTGCTGAACGATTCTTTGCTTTTTATTGGTGCTAATAGGAAAATCCGAATCGAATGAAGCCGATTTGTTATTTTCTTCATCCTCTAAAAAGAGATTAATTTTATCGTCATCAGACATTATTTTCGTTTAAAAAAATCTGTTATTTAGACCATTTTATACTAAAATAAGTAACTAGACTAATTGTGATAGCATGAGTGACGATCTATCATGGTTTTCTCGTGTCCCTAGACTTGTAATTCACGGCGAATACACGCTGTACCCTACACTGGCTGTTTATGGGCCATTAATTAAATGGGGATTTTCGATTTTTCTTCCCTACCGAGAAGTGACACTAACTAAAAAGCACACTTTAAGCTATGCTTCCAATATTTAACAAAATATCACTGGCAACCCCTAAATTTCCGCCTTCATCCAAGTGCTGAATCTCATCTTTATAGCACGCTGTTACATCTTTAATGTTTTGCTGCGAAGAGAGTGTACTTTGGACGCTACAAAAATTAAAAAGCGGCAGGGGTGACAGTGAATGCGACTTCTTTTTGTGGCGCAAGCCAGCAAAAAAAGTGCATTCGCTGGCAGGACCCGTGCCAACCTTAAGAAAAATTCCGGGATAACACAGTTTTTTGAACACTCCCTATTTCTAATCCAGATAATCTTTAATTAAGTGTTCAGCAATCTGCACAGTATTTAGCGCCGCGCCTTTGCGTGTATTATCAGATACAATCCAAAGATTTAACCCTAAGGGATGCGAAATATCTTCACGAATTCTACCTACCATCACATCATTTTCTAGGAATTTTTTCATAACAGGCATGGGATAGCCGTTTTTAAGGCGTCTATCGATAACAGTGACGCCAGGCGCTTTTTTTAATAACTGTTTCGCCTGAGAAACTGTTATTTTTTGTTTCGTCTCCATATGAACGGATTCAGAGTGACTATAAAATACTGGCACACGCACAGCAGTGGGATTAACCTGAATCGATTTATCTGCCAATATCTTTTGCGTCTCCCAAACCATTTTCATCTCTTCACGGGTGTAACCATTTTCCTGAAAATCGTCGATATGTGGAATCACATTAAAGGCAATTTGACTGGAAAATGCCTTGGGTTTTTTAATAGACAAGCCATTCAGCAATCTACCGGATTGATCAATCAATTCTTGTAAGGCCTTTCTTCCTACGCCCGATACCGATTGAAAAGTAACGACATTGATTCGGCTTATTCCTACCACATCATAAATAGGTTTTAATGCCACCAACAGTTGAATCGTCGAGCAATTCGGATTCGCAATAATATGACGTTTATTATAATTTTCTAAGGCCTGAGGATTGACTTCGGGAATTACTAGAGGTACGTCATCGTCATAACGAAATTGCGAGGTATTATCGATAACGATACAGGCGTTTTTCGTTGCCAAGGGTACGTATTGTGCTGAAACTGAAGCTCCTGCTGTAAAAAAAGCAATATCTGCTTTTTTAAAATCAAAATCCGCTACCTTTTCAACGAATAAGGTTTTTTTATTAAAGGATATTGTCTCGCCTTCTGAACGCTCACTTGCTAGCAGATATAATTGCTTAATTGGAAAATGGCGCTGTTCTAAAATCGTTAGCATCGCTCTACCTACCAAACCGGTAGCGCCCACCACGGCAATATTAATTTTTTTTGACATCATGAACTAACTGCTCTCGAGTTAATAAAAAAACTTCTGATTCACCGCGTTCAAATTCCAACCAAACGAATGGAATATGGGGAAAACGCTGGAGTAAAGCCGATTTGCTGTTGCCAACTTCAACAATTAATAAGCCATTTTTTTTCAAGTGTTGTTTCGCTTGCGCTAAAAGCTGGACAACCACATCCAAACCATCCTTACCGGCTGTTAACGCAATTGCTGGCTCATGACGATATTCGGCAGGTAGTGCTAAAAAATCTTTAGCATCGACATAAGGTGGATTACTAAGAATAACATCATAACGCCGTCCTCTCAGGTTTTCGAAACTATTCGATTGAATTAAGGTTATTTGATCGTTCACTTTGTGCTGCGCTAGATTAATCGAAGCAACAGCCAAGGCTTCTTCCGAACAATCGACGGCATCTATTTTGGCTTCTGGGAATGCGTAAGCACAAGCAACAGCGATACAGCCACTACCGGTACCTAAATCTAAAATAGCAGTGACCCTTTCAGGAGCTATCCAAGGACTAAACCGATGCTCAATCAGTTCAGCCATCGGTGAACGCGGTATTAATACGCGCGAATCCACATAAAACGATAATCCAGCAAACCATGCTTGCTTGACTACATAAGCAGTGGGTAGGCGTTCATTAACACGTTGTTTAATTTTTTGAAGAATCTGCGTACGTTCTCTTTGTGTTAAATGCGCCTCTAGCCACTGTGGATTTAATGTGGACCCTAGTGTTAAGGTCCCTAATACTAAATAGACGATTTCATCCCAAGCATTATCGGTACCATGACCATAAAACAGTTCTGCTCGTTGAAACTGCGTAAATCCCCAACGCAATACATCTCTCAGTGTATGAAGCTCAGTTAAGGCTTCTGACACATCCCCTTCTGATATCAAATAAGGCGGTTTATTCACGTTATCTTCAAATGCTTTATCGGCTCACGCTGTACGCTCGCTGTAGTGTTACGACTACCACCATTAAAAAAGTTTATGGCAGTTCCTTGCGTTACGCTTTGTTTTATCCCTGTTCGCGTTGCGATATCCAGGTGAATTATGCGAGCATCGCTTTGACTGAATTTTGTGTTTCGAGAAGACGACGTAGTCGTAGCATCAACTCCTGGAGATTTCCCAGTGGTTATTATTGATCTAATAAATAGATCGTTAATCTTCTTTATCCCTTCTCCTACCGTATGATAGAACTGAGCCCCCTGCTGCACAGTAAGGCCTTTTAATCCTTTAATGGACTCCTTTAAAATAGGAAGAATGCTTGCTAAATTTCCTATCTCAATAGTGTCCGCAAGTTTTCCTATTAGATCATCTTTTTTTCTTCCATCATGAAAATCTATTTTATTTTTTATATTTGAATACGCTATCCCAACCTCTGTCGCACAAACTTTAATTTTTTCTTTAACTTTCTCAACTAAATATCCCGCAGCAATCACGGCCTCAGCCCTGGATAGTGGGGTATCTTTTATTTTTTCTGATGTTGTAGGTGGTTTTTGTCTAAAAATAAACCCTTGCACCCATAAAGCCAATGTCAAATGACTCTGTAGACTAAAATTTTCCCAATATGCACCAACAACATTTGCAAATGTAAGCCCAGAGTTCACTTCGTTTGCCGTTACTGGTATCTCATGGGCTGTTTTTTTATCGTCATGCCCAGAACTTTTTGTCCCTATAAACGGTAATTCATCTCTTTTAATCTCCTCCTCGACATATTTTGTTTCTTCATCGGTTTCAACCGTTACATAATCATCATCACTATCCTCCCGCATATCATCTACGGTTGCTTCTTCATAAGCGGCCTCTTGGATAGTGGCCTCCTCGGCGTTTGCAACAACAGAAGGAGCATTAATCACCACCATCAGTGGGATAGTTTCCACGCCTGCCCTGACTGCTGCCGGGTTTCCTTGTAAAAACCGGCGCGTAAACAGAAAGCTACTCGCCGTTACCACTGTGCCTAATATCCCCCAGGCATAGGCGGGAATTTTTGATAGTACACTTTCTCCTTGGGATGATGGGGTTTGTTCTTTCGTCGTTTTAATCACAGGCTCGTCATGGCCTATAGGGTTTGATTGATGGTGGGCAACCGCTGCTTCTTGGGGATGATTCGACACTGTTGGCGCCGCACTTATTTCTGCTGTCTCATTGGCTTGTATTCGTTCTACCTGTAAGGTTTGTGAATCAATCTGATAGTCATCCGTTTGATTTTTAAACACGATAGGTTGATAGGTTAAACCGTTAAAATAAGGCGATAATTGAACGCTAATAACTACCTCATTCTGTGGATAAATAACCAGATAACCATTATTCGATAGCACAAGTTTAATCTCTAAGGTTAACGGGCTTGCTTGGGTTATTCGATCGATAGCCATCTCGGTGATGTTCACAGCGCTCAGGTCTAACTGATCCTGTGACCCATAGTTTATTATCTTAAGATGAAGTTGAGACCGCTCAGCACTCTCTAGTAAGGCCGACAACACATAATGCTCAGGGTCTAAAGGCAGTATCTGATAACGCTGTTGGCTTTTCCCTCCTTGCGCTACGATATTGACCTCTTCGGGAAAATCTTCATCATGAGATGCTCGAGAATAACGAATATCCTTATTTTTCTTCTCACTAAAATCGATACCAATGGTATCCGAATACAATCCCCCGCCAATCATTTTAGCTCTTAATACCCCGCCCGCAGAAAATTGTTTCACTTCTACACGAGACAAAGGAATATTTAAATCATAATTTTTTTTAATCTCGTCGGAAGCAAAGGAAAAAACCATTTTAAGCTTTTCAGCGTAAAGAGGAGAATGTAAAGAAGGGAAAATCACTTGCACCGCCCCTTCTAAGTCGCTTTGGCTCGCTTTTTTAAGCAAAGCGTCAACCGTCGCGTTAATATTGATCAGCCGCTGAATATAGGCATCTTGTAGAACATGCAAAAAAGATTTCTCATAAATAGATAATTCCGCGTCATAATGTATAAGTTTAAACGATAATAATAAACGTAGCGCGCGGAAACTGTTTATGTTAATTGTAGGAACATTATCTTCCTGTATTATTCTATCGGATGTATATCCAAGAAAATAATCCCCTGTATTGTCATCATGCGATATCCAAGCTCGATTAAGATTATCAATGCGTAACATTACTAGATCAATATTTTCCTTCTTGATTCCTTTGTCTAATTGCTCATAGTTGATGCGTATCATCGTGTCATCACCTACTATATTGAGACTGGAATATTTTTCCTTGAATACATATACCGTTTGTTTCTGGTTCCTAACATAACGATTCCTTTCTGAAAGGATTCTTAATTCAACATCGTCAGCTTGAAAACCTCCAAGAGGAACGCAACTGCTTATCGTATTACCCTCAGGGCTGCTTCCTACATCTACATATCGCGTTTTAGCGCCTGTTCGAATAAACTGTTTAGTCGCTGAACGAGAGATAAAATGGTCAAAATTACCCTCTAATCTCAAGCGCTTTTTCTCTGAAGGCAGATATTCTTCTATCTCTGGATTTGGCTGATACATAACGCTTCCTTCTTCAACAATTCCCATTGGGATCTGAGGTCCACAATCCGGAGATAAGGTAACAGAAAGCACATCGCTCGCATTATAGTTTAGGTATAGTGTATTGTTCTCACCTTTAGCGATGAGACGACCATAAGTAGGACTGTTCACGATAAAGAGTGTGCCCACCTCCGCACCCGTTACACGGTTATGTCCTGCCTTCAAGGCAATTATCGCTAACGCGTCTCTAACAGCGACAAAACCTGGCGGTGAATTCAAATACAAGATATGTTTTCTAGCATCCTGAAACTGGACTCGAAATCCATTAATAAAAACAAGGGGTTTGATTAATTTACTCGATTCAGAAAAACTAGAATAGCGCCTGATACATTGCTGATAGATTTGGTTAGAAAAACAAATAGGTCCCTGCATAGTGCCAAATTGATTATGCACTTCTCCCCAACGATATTTTTTATCCATCTGTGGCGCATCACAGGCTGCATTTACTTTCCAGGACGAGGGCCCTTCTCCCCAACCGGAGTATTCCAAGCCCTGAAGATATTCCTTAAAGGTAATAATAGGAAAGTATTTACGTGTATAATCAGGAGAAAGCCGCTTTATTTCGTTTTTAGTATCTCGTATTTTCTTCGTTATATAGGCTTGCATCTCTTCCTGTGTTGTAAGATTATAAAACTCGAGTCTATCCGATCTGCGAATAAAAGCAGTGTCTAAATAAAATCCTTCATCATTATATTCATGCGGCAACTCGCGAAATAGATCTTCCTCCGATAAATTAACGACATAGTGGTGTCTCCCAAGAGTGTTAGTTGTATCGGTAGGGCTTTCTAGCAGGGCACAGTCTTCAAAGTCTTCAGCGCCTGTAGACAACCCAAAGGAATTGGGCAAAAATATTGGGCCACCAATAATTTTGTCATACTTGACATGATGATTAGGTAGATAATAGACAAGGCCATCTAAGTGACTACCCGAAGCAATTAAACGCTGGTATGCCATTTCCTTAACCGGCTGTAAATAATTTTTTATCAAAATATCATTCTGGTAGCTAGCTGCTTGATCATCATCAAAACTGGCAGAAAGCACTTCCCAAGAATTTAAAGGGAGCTCTCGTCCCAGCGCCTTACCCCTCTCAAGGTATTGGTACAGCAACATTCCAACATCCACAAACATAAAAAGCTTGTTCCCAGGGATTAGCACTCTTTTCGCCAGTGCGCCTAATACTATTCTGCCAAATCGCATAGCTATTTTTGTTGATAATCGGTGAGCGACTCCTTGGCTTAAGTGAATGGCCAGTCTATTGGCCGCTATTTGTAAGGGTTTTGTGAGGGTCATACCCAGTAATTTTGTACTAATACTCGATAACACAAGATAATTTTCTGGACTATCTTTACCATCCGCAATAGCTTCAAGCGTATTTGCAAAACTCGTCGTCATGGTAAAAAACAGGATGCTCCTCACCAGAGGGTTATCTAGACAGGCTTTCATGAAAACACGTACAGGCTTCGGGATCCTCTTAAGGAATTTCCATCTTGAATTATGAGAGGAGATCCCCATACCCTCTCTCACATCATTCATGGTATCGATGATAGCATTGACCATAAGCACTTGTTCTACCCATGTACGCTTATTTAAATCATCAACCTCCTTCATCCCCTCAACAAGGTCCAGGATCGCTAGGGAGCTATATATACTCGATCCCTTCACTATGTTGACCTTTCCCCGTTCCAATACTTGAGAATCTACTGGCGTACCGGCGTTGCTCATCCCTTTCTCTAAATTGTTGATAGACTCCAAAACGGCTTGCTTAATGTTATCCGATAAACTTTCCATCAATTGCTTATAAGTGCTTTCCCGTATCCCCAGCTCCAGTAGCCTTTGCGCTGCAAGTTCCTTTATCCTAGCCACTGCTTCATCTGAAATTTCATACTGATAACTACTCATTGTATCAATAGACTCTTTCAGTACAGATAGCTCCACTGCCTTTATGAGCTTGTCTCGTAGCCCATCTAAATGGTGATGAATGCTATTTTTTTCTTGTTCAGTCAGACCTGCTGCAGCAATAACCGCATCAAGCGAGATCTGATAACCCTCCGCTAGTAGTATGTAATAGCGAGATCGAGAATGCTCGTCGTCTACTTCAGGAGTAATGGTATATTTTTTATCGCTTGCTGCTTTGAGCGTTATCGTTAAGGTCTCCATGTCCTGCAAATAATTGTTTATCTCTTTATATATGGTCAATATCACCGAGAATCTGCCTGTTGACTTCCCCCTCACTTCCTTGTGTTTCAACGTAAATTTCATCCTTTCCATCCTTCCCTATACATCCTTTTCCTGCCGCTCGTTTCTTTCGACTTCCTAAACCTGATCCACAGATATCTAGTCTCATCTGCTTCGAAGAAGGCTTCCCCTCTTGCAACCGTTTTTCAAATGCTGCCGCGTATTTATCTGGGAAAATCGTGTCCTGAAAAGAATAATCAAGATTTCCTATATAGTCTTCCAACAAATCCCCTGTATCTCTTAAATCTGCTCCAGAAAAATTTTTGACCCCTGCGTCTAATAAGTATTTTGTCGCTTCCTTAGATAATATGGCGCCTTGTAAGTCTACGATTTGCACTTCTGTCGTTATCTCTGGAGGAAACTCTCCGACTAATGCCACTTCAGAAAAATCCCGACAACCACCGGCATAAAACTGAACAAACTGATAGCCGTTTAGTTGTACATTCTTCAGTTTGACCTGAGAGAAATATGACTTCATAAAAGAAACCCGAGAAAGATCAGAAGCTTGAAAAGTGACTTTGCCAAGCTGATTGTTGTATAATTGGAGCTCAAGCTCACCTTTGATATTTTTAATGGTGCTGCCAGTCAAATTCGAATTACTGATCCTAATTGTAACCCCAGAGAGTTTACCCAAATCAATTAGTTTATCTTTTAATTCGATATCGGAAATTTCAATCACTTCGAAGCTATTTAAAACTTCGCATAGAGTAGGATCTGAAAAATCAATCTCTTCCAAACGAACCCCAAAAAACTCAACTCTCTTTAAACGAAGAACATCACCACTATCCTCAAAATTCACCTTCTCCACTCCGTCTAAGTTCACTAAGGTTTTATCAAGATTTCTATAGAGCTGGAGGACTTGTGTAAACGAGCGTGTCGAAAATAATGCATTCTCAAAATTAAGATCTCCCACTTTTTCACTGAGTGTATAAGACTCTCCAGCCTCCTTATTAGCATAAAAATACTGGTTAGTTATTTTTGCCTGTGAAAAATCGGTATCAAATAAATTAGCCTTAAAAAAATCGATTATCTCCAATATTGAACTAAATTCCGCCCTGCTAAGGTCAGCCTCGTTAAATTCACAGTTAAGCATAGGCAGTTTAAATACGGATTCTTGTAAATTCATTCTGTTAAAATTAGTATCTTCTAAGCGGTTTTTGGGATCTATTTTCACTTCATCCTGGCTAAACCCGAACGTTAATCCAGTGAAACCTTTAAATTCTCCTTTTACCAAACACAAATTTCTAATAAATAGTATTTGGTCTATAGTGCCAAACTGTTTTATCGACCCCAGTATCCATCTTATAAATTCAGGATAAGCATCAACGATACGTTTTGCCCCTGGTTTATCCGCGATATCATTAAAAAAAGAAGTAAAATCCATTGGAAGTGATGAAGATGCACTGGTTTCTCCAGTTGATAGAATACGCGACAATATCGAATCATCGGCAAGAGGAAGTGAAAAAAGAAGATTTAGCCACTGCACATCGCCCGTAGCGTCAAGACATAGTGTTAAATCATTTCGATTCTGGATTAACAGATTTAAAGTGTCGATGTTTTCTAAATCGGGTATTGCTTGCTTTACTTTTTCAACACCCCCCTCTTTTTTTAGAAGATCTAGAAACAGGTGCCGCTCTGATATTCCAAGAAGAGGTATATCAATCCATGTCAACTCGATAGTAGAAGGATAAATTCTATATTGCTTACCAGACAATTTATCCCGAAATTTAACTAAAAATTGAGCATCGCTACGGACTTCTGGGTTACGCCATGCAAAAGGACTATCAGGGTTAGCTAAACGACTCCAGCTGTTTGCATCCATTCCTAAAAACCCGCTATTCTGCAAACGTTCGACAATAGTTAGTTTAGCAGCATTATAATTTGACGTTACGATCCTCCCAGTATCATCATCAATATTGAATATCTCATAAAGATTATGGTTTTTATCATCACCCAACTGATCCAGCTTATTTTCCAATTCTTTTTTTAATTGCCTTTCTACATCGTCTAATTTTTCTTCTAATTCAGCCTCTTTATCTTTTAATCCAGCCTCTTTAGCTTTTGATATCTCTTCTTTAACGTTTAATCTAGCCTCTTCATGGATCTGCATCTCTGTCTGAAGTTTCTCAATAACATGTTCAACAAAACGCTTAACGGTTATTCCTTCGTTAATAAACTTATAAAATTTACTCAAGATATTATCTCTATAGCGCAGACTCGATGCACCAATAGTTTCTAAGCCATAAATCATCTTGTCATAATGTTCTTGGAATATATCTTCTCTAGATAAAAAACTAAAACTGAAATGATCGGCTGCCTTATTTTGAAGATAATTAACGCCATGAATTTGATTTCCAGGAATTGTTTTTTCTTTATATTTTTTATTATTTTCTAAAGAACTTTTTCTAATTACTTCGTGAACGCTTCTGTGAACTGTAGGTTGAAATTTTTCTACGATGTCGCCTATATCATTTGATTCCAGATTTTCATTAGCCATTTCTGAAGAGGGGGTAGCATTAATCGTGGACCTAACTATTCGCCCAAGTATTGTCTCAACGCTTTTTAGAACATTGCGCTGAGATACAGTTGCAATTACTCTTTGAATGCTTCCTTCACTCTCTCTCATCTTTGATTCTAGCATTCTAACTACTTCTTGAAATAGTTCTGGATTTTTTGAGATAAGCACTTGCTTTATTGCAAGATCCTTCGGTGTCTTATTTTTCTTTGCTTCTATTTCATCAAAAATGGATTTAACTTCCCTTTCGATTATTATTTTCACTGCTTCCTGACTTAATTCCTTCCCTACCGTGCCTATTTTATAGGCTAGCCCTGAATGGAAGCAAATCCAGAGGACTTGGTCAGCGAGAACCTGATCCTCTATATAAGGATTTCGTGCAACCCCTACTACACGTTCCTTAATAAAATCTTTTGCTAGCTGATCCGGCAAAAAATTACCTGCACTTTTGACGCCCTCAGCAATAGAAAGTAAATTTGTGGCAGTTCCATCTGCACAAACTAGCAACTCACCCTTTAATAAATTAGTCATTCTACCTTTAAGGAAGTCAACTAGTGAAGGAGACTTCAGTGCAACGGTAATGATTTCAATGCTTCTTTTCCCCGCACCATAGATTATATTACGATGATCAGCATAAAACTGGGGGTTTAAATGTTCAAATAGACGATCTCTAAACTCTTGGAGCACCCTTCTAGCCGCTGCTTTTTGATCAGGTAAGTGGCTGTCTATCCATTCTTGCCACAATCTCAGGCAGTGATATATTTGTCCATGAAAAATAGGACTATCTTTTAGCTGATCCAATTTTGTTCTTGTCTGGGTTATTTCTTCACCAGTTTGATATTCATAGTATTGTGACTCTCCTAAGTTGCTTTCTCGGTACATCTCATTTATTTTATCGTCTATCCCTTTATCGATATCAGCCGCTTTATCAGTTCCTTTAAGGACTAAAAACTTATTAGCCAACATAGGGTCAGGTAATTTTATAGACCACTTAGGATATTTCAGATTGTCCACATGATCATAAATCGTCTGTTTTTCTTCATCAGAGAAGACGGCTACACGTATAATATTATCAAGATCGATCTGATGATCCAATAACACTATCGTGTAGTAAGTCGTTAGACCATCTACTTTAGGAATAAGGGTATATTCTTTATTGTCTGCCGCTTTAAACCTTATTTCTAACGTCTCTGGGTTCAACACATAATTGTTTTTATCTTTTATATGCTTAATATCAGAGATAATATGCTTTTCTATTTTTCCATCAGCATCTTGAATTTCAAGAACAATCTCTCTATTTTCTTCCTTTCTTAGCTCACATGCCCCAGCCGCTCGCTTCTTTCGATTTCCACCACCGCTTGATTCGTCACACATCGTTAACTTCAGCCGCTTATTCAGCGGTTCTCCCTCATCTTGTCTAGACGATAAACTGGCTCCTAATTTTTTTAGCGGCGCAATATTTCCAGCTTCTGCTAAATCCATCGCCAGTGATACCGGGCTTCCACCTGCTCCGTCGGGCAAATAAGGATCTGCACCTCCTTCCAACAATAAGTTTATTATCGGATCATTCTCTATTGAATCACTCTCTGCTGATTTCTTTTTTTCTATAGCGTTCTCTAGGGCATATCTTAGTAATGACTTACCCTCTATGCCTTGAGCATTTATATCAACGTCAACATTATTTTTTTTAGCTTTCGCTAATACCGAACGTACTCCTTCTAAATTTCCCTGCTTGACAAAGGTTTCTAGTAGTATCTTATCTTCTCTAGGCATAAGAAATTCTCCCATTAGGATTTAATTATTGTTATTTTATGCCATTCTCAACTTTTCATAGTTTCACCAGCCACTCAAACTGAAGAGGTGAATTGCCCTGTTATTTATGACGCGGGCAGCAAATAAACCGAATCGCTTGCGCAAACACTATCGATCCTTATCGCTGGGTGAGGTGAAGTTGTTATTTTTTAATTTGGAAAAATTAATAAATAACAACTTCAACGGCAGGACCCAGCGGTTACTGTTGAGAATGGCGTTATTTTTTTATTTAGTATTCATTATTTTTAATCAATCGTCCTGAATGTTCAGGTACGAGTATGTTATGGAAATAGCTAATATATTACAAGATATATAGCGAAAAGATTACGTGACAATTAATTACCAAAAATATCCGTTCTGGAGATGATCAATAGAAAACAACTCACCGTCCGAAAAACTATAGCAAGATAAAATATTATTTGTTATTGTTACAATATAGTATTTTGGAGTAGAAGGAGTAGAAGGAGTAAAAAAATAAAGTATTAGTTGGCTTATCACGTGTTGGAAAATCAATTAGGATTCGGTATGAAGAAAGATCGATCTAATCTTCCCATCATCGATCTAAATCTAGACGAAGAATTCACAAAAAATTCAAACAAGTTACTACGTGATTTACTGGAGATGTTTATAGAGGAAGTCCCTGACTTGCAGCAAGAAATTAATGAAGCATTCCATTCAAAACAAAAATCAAAACTCAATGATCTATTACATAAATTTCTTAGCTCTTGCGTCTATTGTGGACTTCTCAGATTAAAAGAAAGTCTAATAGCGCTTAAAGAATCTATAAATAATAACAATTACTCTATAGAATTATTAAATCATTTCAATAAGGAAATAGAAACTGCATTAGAGGAAGCTAAAAAGATATGAAAGATGTTGCAAGAACAGGAAAGCTTAGCTTTACTCTTCTGCACGATCAAGCAGTTCAACCACAGCCATAGGAGCACAATCACCCGCACGAAATCCACATTTTAAAATGCGCAAGTAACCACCTGGTCTTTGTTTAAAGCGAGGGGCAATGGTATTAAACAAAGTCGCTACTGCCTCTTTATCACGTAAACGGTTAAATGCTAAGCGCCGATGTGCGACCCCATCTATTTTGGCTAGGGTAATTAAAGGCTCCGCAACTCGACGTAGCTCTTTTGCTTTTGCTAAGGTCGTAGTAATCATTTCGTGTTTTAACAAAGAAGATGTCATATTACGAAACATCAGCTTCCTATGGCTGGATGTACGACCTAATCTTCGACCTGAGTTAAGATGACGCATAGCGCTTGTGCCCTTACATTAATCTTTATTAGTATCTTCACTTTTTTCTAGTTCTTCAGCCGCTGCTTCTATCGATTTTTTTAGAGAAGAAAGTTGTTGATCGGGAACATCCATCCCTAACGATAAATTACGTTTCTGCAAGGCTTGTTTAATTTCCCATAAAGAGACTTTACCTAAATTAGGAGTTGATAAAAGCTCTTGTTCCGTTTTTTGAACCAAATCACCAATACGATAAATATGCTCAGCTTTCAAACAATTAGCGGCTCGCACCGTCAGTTCAAGTTCATCAACGGGAAGCAATAAGATGGGATTGATATCCGAATCCTGCTCTAGTGCTTCAGCTTCTATTTCATGATGTAATTCAACAAACGTATGTAATTGTTCCTGAATAATAGTAGCAGCACGACGTATGGCTTCTTCGGGTTCAATGGTACCATTCGTTTCTAAATCAATGACTAATTTATCTAAGTCAGTACGCTGTTCGACCCGTGCATTTTCAACAGAATAGCTTGCACGTAAAATAGGATTAAAGCGTGCATCTAATTGTAGTGCACCGACTTCACTAACATATTGATCCGTTTTACGTAAAAATGCAGGTTGATAGCCTCGGCCCCTTACCACTTTTAAAGTCATTTTAAACTCTTTTGGCTTGGTTAAATTTGCTATCACATAATTAGGATTTTTAACCTCCACATCATGTGGAAAATTAATGTCTCCTGCACAAACAGGACCCACTGAATTTTTTACCAATTCTAAGGTCACTTCTTCTCTTTCATGTAAAACAAAAGCAATACCTTTTAAATTGAGTAGAATATCAATAATATCCTCTTGTACACCATCTAAACTACTATACTCATGAAGAACACCTTCAATTTTTGCTTCAATAACAGCACAACCAGGCATAGAGGATAATAAAATACGACGTAAAGCATTCCCCAAGGTATGACCAAATCCCGCTTCAAACGGCTGCAAACTAACCAAGGCTCTATTCTGACTTAAGCTTTGAACTTCAATGGTCTGTGGGGTCAAAAACTTCTTAACATTCATCGACATGGGTTACCTGCTCACTTGGAGTAATACTCAACAACTAGATTCTCATTAAATTCTAATGGTAATTCACTACGCTCAGGAATTAATTTAATTATCCCTTGTAAGCTATTAGAATCGATATCTATCCAACTGGGTTGAGGCCTTTGTTTTGCAAGCTCTAAGGCCGCTTGAATACGTGTTTGGCTTTTGCTCTTTTCTTTTATCTCAATAACATCGCCCGCTTTGACTTGATAAGAAGGTATGTTAGTGATTTTTCCATTCACTTTTACTGAGCGATGAGAAATTAATTGCCGGGCTTCTGCTCGCGTAGCAGAGAATCCACTACGATAAACAACATTGTCTAAACGACATTCGAGTAATTTTAATAGATTCTCACCCGTAATTCCTTTTCGCTTAGATGCTTTAGCGTAATAAACTCGAAATTGTCTTTCCAATACACCATAGGTTCGGCGAATTAATTGTTTTTGACGCAACATAACCCCGTAATCAGAAAGCCTTCCACGCTTAGTACCATGCATACCCGGCGGCGTAGCTAGCTTACATTTGCTATCCAGTGCACGTATACCACTTTTTAATTGTAAATCACTGCCTAAACGACGCGCGAGCTTACAAGTAGGACCTCGGTATCTTGCCATTAATTTTATGACTCCCGTTGAATAATTTTTTTTCTAAACCCGACGACGCTTTGGTGGTCGACATCCATTATGTGGAACACCGGTAATATTAATAATTTGTGTCACTTCAACATCCTTATTTTTTAACGCCATAATCGCTTGTTCAGATCCTTGACCTGGACCCTTAATTCTAATTTCAACGCGTCCTAAATTGTGTTTATATTTAGCTCTATATTTGTCTAAGGCTTTTTCAATGGCTTTTTCGAAAGCGACACGTGCCGCAAAGGCAGTCCCTTTTTTAGTGCCCTTAAAATCACAAGCCCCAGCAGAAGAACTTCCTAATGTATCCCCACCTTTACGAATAGTGATAATTGTATTGTTAAAAGAAGTCGTCAAGTGAATGATAGCATCCGGGATTATCTCTTTGCGTTTTCGGATTGATCCTGCTAGCGCTTTATCTGCCATCGTCAATTGAGTCGTATGCGAATTATAATCTGTCATGTTACTTAAATATTACCCATATATAATATATACTTTTTAATCCTTACGAATCATCTTGCGAGGACCTTTACGCGTACGAGCGTTAGTACGTGTACGCTGACCCCGAACCGGCAATCCACGGCGATGTCTTATTCCTCGATAGCAACCTAAATCCATCAGACGCTTGATGCTGATCGCAACCTCCCGCCGCAAATCGCCTTCAACTTTATAATTAAGTAGCGCTTGGCGTATTGCATCAACTTGAGTGTCTAAAAGATCTTTAACCTTGGTTTGAAAGGAAATAGTCAAATTTCGGCATATTTTCTCTGCGCGTGAACGCCCTACTCCATAGATTGAGGTTAAGCCTATCACGACATGCTTATTTGTTGGTATATTTACACCGGCTATTCTAGCCATTTTTTAAACTCCAAACCTTTATATTTAAGATACTTCAAAAGGCGCAGTAGGGTAGCTTACTCTTAGCAAAAAATCAACAAGCTTTTGGCTGGAAATCAAAGCCTAAGTACCCTCAGCCTTGACGTTGTTTGTGCCTAGCTTCAGCCGAACATATTACCCGCAATACGCCTTTCCGCTTGATAACTTTACAATTTCTACATAATTTTTTGATCGATGCTCTAACTTTCATCATAACCTCTCAATGTGAGTCAGCTTCACGCTGATACTGATGCCCCTCAGTACAAAAAAGTTGTGAGGTGGGTCCTGCCACGGGATGCGCTTTTTTTTGTTGGCTTACGCCACAAAAAAGAAGCTAGCATCCGTGTCTCCCACCTCTTTTTAAATTTTTGTACTGCGCTGAGCCGATGCCATTCGTAATTGAATTTTCAAGTGCTTTGAGTCTATTTACCAAACTGGATAAACAAGCTTGGAAAAGAGTTTAATAGACGCCACCAGGACCCGACAAACCTTTTAAGTTGGCTTTTTTCAATAATGATTCATATTGCTGCGACATTAATAAAGACTGAACCTGAACCATAAAATCCATGATAACGACTACGATAATGAGCAAGGAAGTCCCCCCAAAATAAAAAGGAACATGCCAGGCAAATATCATAAATTCCGGCAGTAATGCAACCAAAGATAGATAAATACAACCTATCAAGGTAAGTCTCGTCATCGTTGCATCAATATAACGAGCACTTTGCTCCCCTGGCCTAATGCCAGGAATAAAAGCACCCGATTTCTTTAAATTATCCGCCGTTTCCCGGGGATTAAAAACTAGAGCGGTATAAAAAAAAGAAAAGAATACTATAGCTGCAGTAAATAGCAAGATATAAAGCGGTTGTCCTGGCGACAACCAAAAGCTTACATTCGTAAGCCAACTCATACCCCTCACATTGGAAAACCATTGCGCAAAGGTAGCTGGCAACATCATAATACTAGATGCAAATATAGGTGGAATAACGCCAGCCATATTAATCTTTAAAGGCAAATGACTGGTTTGGGCACTAAATATTTTTCGCCCCTGCTGACGCTGGGGATAATTAACAGTAATGCGACGCTGTCCACGCTCCATAAATACGACAAAGGCTGTCACTAAGATAATAACGGCTAAAATACATATTAACGTTAAAAATTGAATTTGTCCCTGTCTAAGTTGCTCAAGTGATTTAGCAATAGCCACAGGCAAACCAGAAACAATTCCTGAGAATATAATCAGCGATATCCCATTTCCGATCCCATGTTCTGTGATCTGCTCACCTAACCACATTAAAAATAGGGTTCCTGTCACTAAGGTTACCGTCGCCACAAAATAAAAAAATAGGCTGGGATCTAATACAACTTGATGACTAGTCAACCATTTGGCCATTCCAATTGCTTGAAATAATGCTAAAACGGCTGTCCCATAACGTGTATATTGATTAATCTTACGACGACCCGCCTCTCCCTCTTTTTTAAGCTGCTCTAATGCCGGGGTCACTGCCGTCAATAATTGCACGATAATAGAAACTGAAATATAGGGTAAAAGACCCAATGCAAAAACGGTAAAGCGTGAAAGCGCCCCCCCGGAAAACATATTAAAAAGACCCAAAATACTGTTATTCTGATGGCTAAATAAATCAGCAAGCCGCTGCGGATCTAAGCCAGGAACAGGAATATGCGAACCAACTCTATAAACAAGAATTGCAAGTAACACAAATAATAAACGACGTTTCAGTTCAGTAAAGCCGCTGCTTCGTAGACTTTTTTTTTCTTTTGTAGAAGAAGCTAGGCGACTTAGCTTATCCATTTAAGCTTCAACGCTGCCACCAGCAGCTTCAATTAAAATGCGTGCACCCTTTGTTAGCCTTAAGCCTTTTACACGAACTGCTTTTTGTAGTGTACCCGTCGCAATCAGTTTTACTTCTTTTATAGCCGCATGTATTAAATGGGCTTCTTTCAAGACCTGCAAATCAACAATGTCTGACGCCAGGCTATTTAAAACATCAATACGAAGCACATGCATCGCTAAAGTACGAGGTGGCACAAACCCAAATTTAGGTAAGCGACGTTGCAAGGGCGATTGTCCACCCTCAAAACCTAATTTATGAAACCCACCCGAACGAGCACGCTGACCTTTATGACCACGCCCGCTAGTTTTTCCTAAGCCAGAACCTATCCCTCTGCCTAAGCGCTTAGCCGCGGGCTTAGAACCAACAGCAGGCTTTAATGTATTAAGATACATGCTTAAATCTCCTCTACTTTTAACAAGTAGGCCACTTGATTGATCATTCCACGCATAGCAGCATTATCTTTCACTTCAATAACTTGGTTCAAGCGCTTTAAACGTAATGAATTAATCGTTGCAGTATGACGAGGTAAACGTCCTGAAATACTACGCTGCAACGTTAACCGTAATTTTTTATCTGACATAGTAGAGTACTCAATTATTCGATGATTTCTTCAAGTGACTTTCCACGTTTATCGGCAATCATTTCAGGTGTCTTTATGTTCTTTAATGCTTTTAAAGTGGCCCGAACGACATTAGTTCTATTAGAAGAGCCTATGATCTTAGCAATGACGTCTTTAATACCGACCACTTCACAAATGGCACGCATAGGGCCCCCTGCAATAATGCCGGCCCCCTTACCTGCTGGTAATAATCGTACCTTAGTAGCACCATGCGATGCTTCGACTTTATGATAAAGGGTACCGTTATTCAGCTCTATATACAGCATATTTCTACGCGCTTTCTCTAAAGCCTTTTGCATCGCAACAGAAACTTCTCGAGCAGGACACTTGCTAAACCCAATTCGCCCCTTACCATCACCTACGACAACACCAGCGGAAAAACTAAAGAGCCTACCGCCTTTAACAACTTTTGCATGACGATTAACGGCTATTAGCTTTTCTTGTAAACCATCACTTTTCGTTGATTGATCAAAACTCATTAGTAAACCCTATTAATTAAAAAAGCAGGCCCGCTTCTCGGGCTGCCTCTGCCAATGCTTTAATACGACCATGATACTTAAAACCAGAACGATCAAAAGCAACACGATTTATCCCAAGTGCTAACGCTTTTTCAGCAATCGTACCCCCTACAATCACAGCAGATTTTACGTTACTACGCGCTGTTACTGCAGAAGTTTTGCTATCCTTTACGTCTTTTTCAGTCATTCGCAATTTAATTTCCTTATCTAAGGTAGAAGCGCTTGCTAACACCTTATCGCCTTTTTCAGCACGAGTAATCACTTGTGCATAAAGATGCTTTGCCGAACGCCCTACACACAAACGTGCAACTCCCAACTCTCTAATTTTGGCTCGGCTTTTTCTCGCTCTTCGTTGTCGCTTTAACTTCTTGTCTATCATGCCTCTGCCCCTCTAACATTATTTTTTCTTGGTTTCTTTCAATTTAATTCGCTCGTCCAGATAACGAACCCCTTTGCCTTTATAAGGCTCAGGCGGACGATAGCGACGTATTTCTGCAGCAACTTGTCCTACTAATTGTTTATCCACACCTTGGACAACAATTTCAGTTGGGTTAGGTGTGCTAATCGTTATCTCCTCTGGAATGTCATAAATGACTGGATGAGAAAAACCCAAGGTTAAATGAATTTTTTTACCTTGTACGTTGGCACGGTAGCCTACACCCACTAATTGTAAAGTCTTTTTAAATCCTTCAAGAACTCCCGTAAGCGCATTAGCCACATTGGCACGAGTCGTTCCCGCTAAAGCATCTGCTTCCGTACTGTCATCCCCCGGTATCACTTGTAATACTTTATCTTGGATATTGAGCGTTACACGCCTATCAAAGGCATAATTTAATACGCCCTTACTACCTTTGATGATAAGGATCTGACCCTCCAACGTTACACTGGCATCGCCGATATTTATTGGATTTTTTGCAACTCTTGACATACCAACCCTTTCAACATTTATTCAACTGTACTTTATTCAACTGTACCGATAACCTCGCCACCCTGACCTAAAGCACGGGCCACTTTATCCGTTATTAGGCCTTTTGACGTAGAAATCATAGCAACCCCTAAACCATCCACTACCTTAGGTAATTGTGTAGCAGAACGATAAATACGAAGACCTGGACGACTAACCCGTTGCAACGAAGCAATAACAGGTTGATCCAAATGATACTTCAAAAATATGCTTAGTGAGGACTTTCCTTGATGTGTTTCACATTGGAAATCATTGATGTAACCTTCTTCTTTTAATAAATTAGCAATTGCTAATTTAATCTTTGATGAAGGCATAGAAACAGATGGCTTTCTTACCGCTTGCGCATTTTTTATTCGGATAAACATATCCGCTATCGGATCTTGCATACTCATAATTTTTTTACCTTACCAACTCGATTTAACTATTCCAGGAAGATCACCCTTCATTGCATAAAGACGCAACATACTTCGCGACAAACCAAATTGACGATAGACGCCACGAGGACGGCCGGTTAGCCGACAACGATTACGTAATCGCACAGGAGAAGAATCCCTTGGTAAGGATTGTAGCTTTTGTTGTGCGTTCCAACGATCTTCATCGCTCAGTTTCGGATTATCAATAATTTCCTTCAGTTGAGTTCGTATTAATGAATATTTCTTTACCATAACTTCGCGCTTCTTCTGGCGCGCAATCACACTTTTTTTTGCCATAACGTTTAATTCTCTTTAAATGGAAAGTGGAATGCCGACAATAAAGCACGCCCTTCTTTATCAGATTTTGCAGAGGTGGTAATTGTAATATCCATCCCCCGCAATGCGTCGATACTATCATACTTAATTTCAGGAAAAACAATTTGCTCAGAAATACCGAGGCTATAATTTCCACGACCATCAAATGAACGCGGACTAAAGCCACGAAAATCCCGAATTCTAGGAATAGCTATCTCAATCAATCGATCTAAAAAATCATACATACGGTCTTTACGTAAGGTGACTTTACAACCAATAGGCCAGCCTTCACGAATCTTAAATCCGGCATTGGACTTTTTAGCCAGCGTAACGATAGGTTTTTGACCGGCAATCAATGTCATATCTGCCACTGCAGCATCAATAACTTTTTTATTAGCCACGGCTTCTCCCACACCCATATTAAGCGTGACCTTTGTTATCCTCGGAACTTCCATAATACTTTGATAAGCGAATACCTGCTTTAATTGAGGAACTACCTCGCTTTTATAAATTTTTTTTAACCTGGCCATCTGCTCACCTAAATTAAATATCCACTAACTCGCCGTTAGATTTAAAAATTCGAACCCGTCTTCCATCTTCTAAGGTTTTAATTCCTACCTTATCTGCTCTTTTAGAAAGAGGATTATAAAGAGATAAATTCGTCAAATTCATGCTGGCTTCCTGCGTTACAATACCACCGGTAACATTTTTTTGCGGATTCGGTTTAACGTGCTTTTTAACACAGTTAATCCCTTCGACAATAGCACGATTTTCAGTTGTCATCCGTAATATTTTACCTTGCTTGCCTTTATCTTTACCGCATAAAGCAATGACTATATCGCCTTTTTTAATCTTATGCATGACTAATTCCCACTTAAAGTACTTCAGATGCTAAAGAAATAATTTTCATGAAACGTTCGGTACGTAATTCTCTAGGGACGGGTCCAAAAACACGTGTACCTAGTGGCTGCAATTGAGCCGTCAATAAAATAACCGCATTACTATCAAATCGTACGACACTACCATCTTGTCTGCGAACGCCTTTTTTGGTTCGCACAACAACGGCATGACAAACATCACCCTTTTTGACTTTACCGCGAGGTACTGCATCTTTAACACTAATCCTAATAAGATCACCCACACCCGCATAGCGTCTTTTTGATCCGCCTAACACCTTAATACACATGACACGACGTGCACCGCTATTATCTGCAACCTCAAGTTCTGTTTGCATTTGTATCATTTATGCTTCTCCCAAGGCCGACTCAATCACAGTTTTCTGAGCGAGCGTCTTTTCTAACACTTTCAACAATATCCATGCCTTACGCTTAGAAATTGGACGACTCTCTTGGATAACAACAGTATCACCTTCATGGCACTTATTCTCTGAATCATGAACTAACAAGTGAGTGCTACGCGTTATACGCTTTTCGTATTTAGGATGTTTGTACTTACGTTCAATGCACACATTGATGGTTTTATCCATTTTTGTACTGATAACGCGACCGATAAGGGTACGACGAGTGGATTTTTTAGTCTGGCTCATGCTTTCAGGCCTACTTTTTCATGTAAAATAGTTAATAATTTCGCTAACTTTCGTCGCACAACTTTCAATCGATGCGTCGTCGTTAATTGACGTGTCGCATGCTGTATCTTTAGATTAAACTGCTCTTTACCTGTTTGAAATATTTCTTCCTTTACATCATCGATAGATAGCTCACGTAATTCTTTTGTCTTCATTACAATACCGTCCGCGTTATAAACCTTGTTGTTACCGATAACTTTGCATCCGCTAATTTTAATGCGGCTTTCGCTACGTCAGAAGTAATTCCTTCCATCTCAAACAAAACGCGCCCAGGCTGAACAACCGCTACCCAATATTCGACATTACCTTTCCCTTTGCCTTGGCGTACCTCTAAAGGTTTCTTAGTAATCGGTTTATCAGGAAATAGTCGGATCCAAACCTTACCTCCACGTTTAATATGACGTGTCAAGGCGCGGCGTGCTGCTTCAATTTGCCGTGAAGTAATAAAACCTGCCGCCGTTGCCTTTAAGCCATATTGACCAAAGCTAATTTCTGTTCCGCGTGATGCAAGGCCACGATTACGACCTTTAAACTGTTTACGATATTTTGTTCGCTTGGGCTGTAACATAATCTATCCAATTTTTCTCTATTCTTTAGGTTCTGACCCTAAGGTACCGGATGACGACAATCACCACCTTATAGGAACAGAATCAAGTCTATCATGCAGGTTACGCAAGAGGTCTAATGAACATAAGCTAAGATGTTAATGACGTCGCTCGCCAGATTCTTTAGGCGATGTCTTTACTCTAGATGAACGCCGCCGATTGTAATGCTTTTGATCTTTGTCGTCAAAATACTGAGATTTGCTCTCTGTGCTTCCTGGAAAACTAATCTGTGAACGGTCAAATATTTCACCTTTGTAAATCCAAACCTTTACACCTAACTTACCATACGTCGTTTGTGCTTCTGCTAAGGAATAATCTATATTTGCACGAAAAGTATGTAAAGGTACACTTCCTTCGTTATAGCGCTCACTTCGTGCAATTTCAGCACCACCTAAACGACCAGAAACTTGAATTTTAATACCTTCTGCGCCTAAACGACGTGCCGTTTGCACAGAACGCTTCATGACTCGACGAAACATAGCACGGCGCTCAAGCTGTTGTGCAATATTTTCAGCAACCAACTTAGCATCCAATTCTGGTTTTTTTACTTCAACGACAGAGAGACGAACTGGAATTAAGATAAGCTTTTCTAGCTTTCCTCTTACTTGTTCAACATATTCACCCTTTTTACCAATGACGACACCAGGCCTAGCTACAAAAATAGTAATTTTAGCAGTCTTTGCTGATCGCTCTATTTGTATAGAAGAAACTCCTGCTTGAAGTAAATTTGCCTCTATAAAAGCACGGGCTTTTAAATCAGTTATTAAAAAATCTGCATATTCTCTAGGTTTTGCATACCATTTTGCTGTCGATGTCCGAGTAATATTTAAACGAATACCGACAGGGTTTACCTTATGACCCATTAATTTTTCTCCCCATCATCAGATACTTTAACCGTAATGTGGCAAGTGGGCTTCAATATTCGGTTACTGCGCCCTTTTGCCCGAGCGTGCATTCGTTTTAATGTAGGCCCTTGATCAACATAGATGGTACTTACTTTCAATAAATCCACATCGACACCCTGATTATGCTCTGCATTAGCAACCGCTGATTCAAGAACCTTTTTAATAATCTTGGCATTTTTTTTAACACTAAAAGTTAAAAGCTGTAGTGCTTTTTCAACCTTTAAACCGCGTATTTGATCGACTAGCAATCGACACTTTTGTGGCGATACTCTCACGTATTTTAAATAGGCTGCGACTTCCACTTTTATTACCTCTTTACACTATTTTTTTTCATCGGCGCCTTTTGCTTTTTTATCAGCCGCTCTATGACTGCGAAATGTCCGCGTCATAGAAAATTCACCTAATTTATGACCTATCATATTTTCTGTAATATAAATAGGAACAAAGTCTCGACCATTATGCACCGCTAACGTTAAACCAATCATCTCTGGCGCAACCATAGAACGGCGCGACCATGTTTTGATAGGTCGCTTAACCGTAACATTTTGTGCAGCTTGTACTTTTTTACTTAAATGCAGATCAATAAATGGACCTTTTTTTACGGAACGTGGCACTTAACACCTCACGAATTTAATTACTTCTTTCTGCGTCGTTGCAAAATTATTTTTACATTGCGTTTATTGCGACGCGTTTTATAACCTTTTGCTGGAACACCCCAGGGACTCACCGGATGACGCCCACCTGAGGTTTTACCTTCACCACCGCCATGGGGGTGATCAACCGGATTCATAGCAACGCCTCGAACCGTAGGGCGAATACCACGCCAACGTTTAGCGCCTGCCTTCCCTAGGGATCGAAGATTATGATCACCATTGCTAACTACACCAACCGTCGCCTTGCATTCAACAGATATTTTCCGTAGCTCTCCAGAACGCAGGCGTATAGTAGCATAATCTCCTTCACGCGCAATTAATTGCACATAAGCACCTGCACTTCTTGCTAACTGTGCACCTTTCCCGGGTTTTAACTCTAGCGCATGCAATACCGTTCCCACAGGAATATTACGTAAAGCAAGTGCATTGCCTGGTTTTATCAATGCAGTAGCGCCAGCATTCACTTCCATTCCCACTTTAAAATCATTAGGGGCTAATATATAACGCCGCTCACCATCTGCATAAAGAATTAAGGCAATATGTGCAGTACGGTTAGGATCATATTCTATGCGCTCAACACATCCAACGATACCTTCTTTATTTCGCTTAAAATCGATCAAACGATACCGCTGCTTATGACCACCTCCTTGATGACGAGTCGTAATCCTACCGAGATTATTTCGACCACCCTTTTTTGGTTTTGCTGCTAACAAATTACTAAAAGGCTTACCTTTATGTAGACCTGCCTTAGATATCTGCACAACAAAGCGACGACCAGGCGATGTGGGATTTGCTTTCTGAGTGGGCATATAACTACTCTCTACTTTGTTCCAGTAAAATCAATATCATGACCCGCTTGTAAACTGACGTAGGCCTTTTTCCAAGCTTTAATGTGACCTTCGATTTGCTTAAAGCGACGGCGTTTAGATTTAACATTTAAGAGTTGGACTGCATTGACTTTTACGCTAAATAAAGATTCGACAGCTTGTTTTATTTCAGATTTATTCGCATCAGCTCGAACTTCAAAAACAAATTGATGATACTTATCAGCGACAATAGAAGATTTTTCTGAAGTATGCGGCCTTTTTATTAATGTAAATCGGCGCTGTTGCTGCTGTGTTTTTGCCACTAGAGTCATGTTAAAAGTTCCTCGATTTGTTTCAAGGCAGAGACCGTTATTACTATCTTCTCATGATTGATCAAATCAACAGGATTGATTGCCTCTACATCAAATAGTTCAACATTAGGAATATTACGCGCCGCTAGATAGATATCTTTACAGATCTCATCAAGAATAATTAAAACTTTTGAGCCCACGTTGAATTCTTTTAGCTTAGCGACTAAATGACGAGTCTTAGGCTGTTCTAGAAAAAATGAATCCGTAATAAGAAAACGGTCTTGACGTATAAGCTCTGAACAAATCGAACGCATAGCCAAACGGTACATTTTTTTATTTATTTTTTGCGAATAATCCTGTGGACTTGCTGCGAAGGTCACACCACCACCACGCCAAAGCGGACTGCGAATAGTACCTGCGCGAGCACGACCCATACCCTTCTGTTTATGAGGTTTTCTTCCGCCACCTCTCACTGCAGAACGATTTTTTTGTGCACGTGTTCCTTGTCTTCCACCTGCCAAATAGGCGGTAACAATCTGATGCACTAAAGGCCCATTAAAGCGACAATTAAAGACGGCTTCAGACAATTGAAGTTCTTCTTTTGAACCGCTGTTTGTTACGAATGCCACTTGCATACTCGCTATTCCAATAATTAATGATAAAAAGTTTCCAGGTTCTATCCCCGCCTGCTGCGTTAGGAACAGAATCTACGCTTTTTCTTTTTTTACTTTATTTTTCATTCTTACCGCAGGCTTTATAATAACCCGCTCACCTGATGCCCCTGGAACCGCTCCTTTAATAAGCAGTAAATTTCGTTGAGCTTCTACTTTCATCACTTCTAAGGATTGAATGGTGCAACGTTTATTTCCCAATTGACCTGCCATTTTTTTTCCCTTAAATACACGTCCTGGCGATTGGCGTTGTCCAATAGAACCCGGTGCACGATGTGACAAGGAATTTCCATGGGTAGCATCTTGCGTTGCAAAATGATGACGCTTAACGACACCTCCGTAACCTTTACCTTTATTAATACCCGTCACATCAACTAATTGCCCTAATGTAAATAAGGCCTCTACATTTATTTCCTTACCAATCACTAAATCTTTAATAAATTCTGTATTTTCTCCCTCTAAACGAAATTCCCAAAGACCTTTGCCTGCTTCTACTTGCGCCTTAGTAAAATGACCCGCCTCACCTTTTGTCAAACGCCAAAGCGATTGATTCTCTGTCGTGACCTGTACTGACTCATAACCATCACGTTCTTTGGTTTTTATCTGCACCACGCGATTCGGCAATACTTCAATCAGTGTAACAGGAACAGCGATACCGTCCTCTGTATAGACCTGCGTCATACCACATTTCCGACCTATTAAGCCCATTGTCATGATTGAATACTCTGAAATTACTATTTAAATATGATTAACACGCTCTATGAGGTTATTCACTGTCCGTTCTTGTCTTAACTTCAATGTTTACCTCTGATGGTAAATCATCAAGTCGCTTTAGCGCATCTGCTGTTTTATCTGTCGAAGCAGAGACATCAACTAAACGCTTATAGGTACGTATCTCAAACTGATCTTGCGCATCTTTATCGACATGGGGTGATGTTGGAACAGACAACTTCCTTATCTTCACCGGCAAGGGAAGAGGACCGCCCAGTATTGCACCGGTCCGTTTTAATGACGTTACAATTTTTTCTGCAGCGACATCAATCGAACGATGATCAAAGGAAGTTAATAGAATACGAAAGTCGTAGCCTTGTTTTTTAAGTGACATAATAATTTCCTACGAATCTAGGTACGCTTCCCCTCTTTAAGAAGCTTGGTCACAACGCCAGCACCTACCGTTTTTCCTCCTTCGCGGATAGCAAAACGCAATCCTTCTTCCATTGCGATACCACATTCAGGCATAAGATTAACGGTAATTTTCACATTGTCGCCTGGCATTATCATTTCTATGCCTTCAGGCAACTGAATGGTACCCGTAACATCAGTCGTTCTAAAATAAAACTGCGGTTTATAGTTGTTCATAAAAGCAGTATGACGACCACCTTCTTCTTTAGTCAACACGTAAATTTCTGCTTCAAAGTCAACATAGGCTTTGACAGTGCCTGGTTTTGCTAACACTTGCCCTCTTTCTACCTCTTCACGCTTTGTTCCTCTGAGTAAAGCCCCGATATTATCTCCTGCTTGACCTTGGTCAAGCAGCTTACGAAACATTTCTACGCCAGTAACCGCTGTTTTTTGCACTGCTCGTAAGCCAACAATTTCAACTTCTTCGCCTACCTTAATCATTCCACGCTCTACCCGACCTGTCACAACCGTACCGCGGCCTGAAATAGAAAATACATCTTCAATAGGCATTAAAAATGGCTTCTCAGTTTCGCGTATAGGTTCTGGAAAATAGTCATCCATCGCTTTCGCTAAAGCATAAACACCGCCACCTTCACAATCACCCTCCAAGGCTTTTTTAGCGGAACCTCGAATAATAGGAATATCATCTCCTGGAAAATCATATTTACTGAGTAGTTCTCTCACTTCCATTTCAACTAAATCTAATAATTCATCGTCATCCACCATGTCGCGTTTATTCATAAAAACAACAATATTAGGAACGCCGACTTGACGCGCTAACAGAATATGTTCACGTGTCTGAGGCATAGGACCATCTGCCGCACTGACCACTAAAATTGCACCATCCATTTGCGCTGCCCCGGTTATCATATTTTTTACATAATCTGCATGCCCTGGACAATCCACATGCGCATAGTGACGTTTTTCAGTTTCATATTCGACGTGTGAAGTCGCAATAGTGATCCCACGGGCCTTTTCTTCAGGCGCCTTATCAATTTCATCAAATGCTTTTGCTTCACCACCAAATTTTTCAGCTAAACATTTTGTCAGCGCGGCAGTTAATGTCGTTTTACCATGATCGACGTGGCCGATAGTACCCACATTTAAGTGGGGCTTAGTTCTTTTAAACGTTTCCTTGGACATGATCTTTTACCTCAATAACAATTAATGACTATCTTTTTTACGAATAACCCCGTCCACTACATTAGCTGGAGCTTCGTTATATTTAGCAAACTCCATCGTATAGGTTGCACGTCCTTGGGTTGCCGAACGCAAATCAGTGGCGTAACCAAACATTTCAGAAAGAGGAACCTCAGCACGTATCATTTTTCCACCTCCGACAGGTAAATCATCCATTCCCTGCAAAATTCCGCGACGGCGATTAAGATCGCCCATCACATCACCCATATATTCTTCGGGCGTAATGACTTCAACCCGCATGATAGGCTCCAATAAAACAGGATTTGCTTTACGCGCACCTTCCTTAAAGGCCATCGATCCGGCGACTTTAAACGCCATTTCACTGGAATCAACATCATGATAGCTTCCATCAAAAAGCGTCACTTTGACATCGACAACCGGATAACCCGCTATTACGCCATTTTCTAGTTGTTCCTTAATACCTTTATCGACAGCAGGAATAAATTCCTTAGGAATAGCGCCACCAACAATCGCATTAACAAATTCATAACCTTTTCCAGACTCCATTGGATCCAGCTTTATCCAAACATGACCGTATTGACCACGACCACCGCTTTGACGTACAAATTTACCTTCTTGTTCGACAGATTTTCGAATGGTTTCTCGATACGCGACCTGAGGTTTACCGACACTGGCTTCTACACTAAACTCTCGTTTCATCCGGTCCACAATAATTTCTAAGTGTAACTCACCCATCCCTGAGATAATGGTTTGGCCTGACTCCTCATCGACTCGTACACGAAAAGAGGGATCTTCTTGTGCTAATTTACTCAATGCAACACCCATTTTCTCTTGATCCGCCTTAGTCTTAGGCTCTACCGCAACAGAAATAACCGGTTCAGGAAATTCCATTCGCTCTAACGTGATAATCTTATCGGGATCGCATAGTGTATCCCCTGTGCTAGTATTTTTAAGTCCCACTGCCGCGGCAATATCTCCCGCTCTCACTTGCTTAATTTCTTCACGTGTATTGGCATGCATTTGTACAATACGACCAATACGTTCTTTTTTACTTTTAACCGGGTTATAAAGGCTATCCCCGCTATCAACAACACCTGAATATACCCTGAAATAAACTAAAGAGCCTACAAAGGGATCGGTCGCCACTTTAAACGCCAATGCAGAAAAAGGTTCATCATCAGACGGAGGCCTATCTGCAAGCGTTTGCGCCGCATCATCCAGCACACCTTTGATAGCGAGCACATCATTAGGGGCAGGCAAGTACTCAATAACAGCATCTAGCATCGCTTGTACACCTTTATTCTTAAAGGCTGAACCACATAAAACAGGAACAATCTTGTTAGCTAAAGTCAAGATACGAACCGCTTTCTTAATTTCATCGACACTAAATTTCTTTCCCTCAAGATAACGTTCCGTCATCTCTTCTGAAGCCTCTGCAATAGTCTCTATCAGTTTTTCATGCCATTTTTCACATTCTTCTTGCATAGCCGTCGGAATATCACGGTATTCAAAACTCATCCCTTGGGTTTTTTCATCCCAATAAATAGCCTTCATTTGAATTAAATCAATGACGCCTTCAAATTTTTCTTCTGCACCAATCGGTAAATGTATAGGAATTGGCCGTCCACCTAGACGCTTTTCAATTTGCTCTACGACACGTAAGAAATTAGCACCCGCCCTATCCATTTTATTAACAAATGCCAAACGTGGCACATGGTACTTATTTGCTTGACGCCAAACCGTTTCAGATTGTGGCTCAACACCACTTACCGCACAAAAAACAACACAAGCACCGTCGAGCACACGTAAAGAACGTTCTACTTCAATTGTAAAATCAACGTGACCCGGTGTATCGATGATATTAATACGATACTGCGGAAATTGATGCGCCATACCATCCCAAAAACAGGTAGTAGCGGCCGAGGTAATAGTGATTCCGCGCTCTTGTTCTTGCGCCATCCAATCCATAACGGCTGTACCTTCGTGCACTTCGCCCAGCTTATGTGATACACCGGTATAGAATAAAATCCGCTCCGTTGTTGTTGTTTTTCCCGCGTCAATATGGGCAATAATTCCAATGTTTCGATAACGCTCTATTGGTGTCTGTCGATCCACACGTAGTACCTTGTAAATATTCTTAAAATTAGCCCCATCGGAAATGTGCAAAAGCTTGGTTGGCCTTTGCCATACGATGAGTATCTTCACGTTTCTTTACGGCAATACCCTTATTGTCGTAAGCATCTAAAATCTCAGCCGCTAAGCGCTGTGCCATCGTTTTTTCACTGCGCTGTCCAGCAGCGATCTTAAGCCAGCGCATAGCCAATGCGGTTCGACGCGAAGGACGGACTTCAACCGGAATCTGATAAGTCGAACCACCAACACGTCTTGCTCTCACTTCAACATTGGGACGAATATTTTCTAAGGCCTCATCAAAAACATCAAGTAAGGCAGCGACATTAAAACGTTGCTGGGTACCACCTACCCCTCCTTCTGAACCCCCTTCTTCCTCTTCTAGCGGTTTTTTAGACTTATCTCTTAGGCGAGCATCTAATCTTTCTAAGGCACCATAGACAATCTTTTCAGCAACTGCCTTTTTCCCATTTTTCATAATGCTGTTAATGAACTTACTGAGTAACTCACTCTTAAACTTAGGGTCGGGAAGTATAACTCTTTTGGCAGCGATTCGTCTTCTTGGCATAACTCAAATTCCTACCTATTTACATTTATTTATCTTTAGGCCGTTTAGCGCCATATTTAGAGCGTCCTTGCTTACGGCCTGAAACCCCTGAGGTATCTAACGCACCACGTACGACGTGATAACGAACACCGGGTAAATCTTTTACACGACCGCCACGCATCAGAGCAACTGAGTGCTCTTGCAGATTATGACCCTCACCACCGATGTACATGGTAACTTCCATACCGTTGGTTAATCGAACCCGCGCCACCTTACGTAAGGCTGAGTTCGGCTTCCTAGGTGTTACTGTATAGACACGCGTACAGACACCTCGCTTTTGAGGACATTTCCCCAGTGCAGGCACCATCGATTTTGCACGTCTTTTTATACGCGGTTTCCGAACTAGCTGGTTAACTGTGGGCATGTCGTCTACTCAAATAATGTCTTAAAATAATTAAAATGCACTCCGCCTTCGAGGCAACGCTAACGCTTTTTCACGTTAACTTTTAGCAAAAAAAACCTTTCTTCGTCGAACAAAGAGGGGCGGAATTGTAAAGAGACTACTCTACGATGTCAAGTATCGATATCAGCTTCTTATCTTATTTTTTACTCTTTTTTTTGCATTTTTTTAAGCCTAAACAAAGGAAAGCAGCAGATTATTAACAAAAAATGAAATCAGTGAATTTTTAATTCTGATTTCTCTGTACACTACAAAATTTAAAAAGCGGCAGGGATGACAGTGAATGCGACTTCTTTTTGTGGCGTAAGCCAGCAAAAAAAAGCGCATCCGATTTAACGAGAGAAATTATGAGTTCTCATCTTTCTTAGTTTCAGATAACGCCTGACTCAGTGCTTGTTCTACATCGCTTGCTGTCACTTGCGGCTCTGCTATTTTTTTCTGCCTTGCCAAACTATTAGCGGCTCGCTGACGGCGTGATTCAGTATGATAGGCAAACCCCGTACCCGCTGGAATTAAACGTCCTACTATCACGTTTTCCTTCAACCCTTTAAGCTCATCACGTTTTCCAGTAACAGCCGCTTCCGTTAAAACCCGTGTGGTTTCTTGGAACGAAGCAGCTGAGATAAAGGAATCGGTCGCTAAAGAGGCTTTGGTAATTCCCAATAATACGGCTTCGAAACGTGCAGGCAACTTATTATCCGCCGTTAACTTTCGATTTTCTTCTTTAAGACGCGCCTCTTCAAGCTGTTCTCCTTTTAAGAAACGGCTTTCGCCTGAATCTAAGATATTGACCTTACGCAACATCTGTCTAACAATCACTTCAATGTGTTTATCGTTGATCTTAACCCCTTGTAAACGATAAACCTCCTGTACCTCGCTAACAATATAATTAGACAATGCATTAATCCCTAAAAGACGTAAAATATCGTGTGGATTTAATGGACCATCAGCGACAACCTCACCTCGTTCAACATGCTCGCCTTCAAAAACCGTCACATGACGCCATTTTGGAATTAATGCTTCAAATACCTCGCCATCGTTACCGGTAATAACGAGACGCCGCTTACCCTTGGTTTCTTTACCAAAGCTGATAATACCGGAAATCTCCGCTAAAATAGCCGGTTCCTTTGGTTTGCGCGCTTCAAAGAGATCAGCAACCCTAGGCAAGCCTCCGGTAATATCTCGGGTCTTAGAGGTTTCTTGTGGAATACGCGCAACGATATCACCCACTCCTACGGCAGCACCATCTTCTAAACTTAAGATAGCGTTGATAGGTAAGAAGTAATGGGCTGGCAACCGCGTACCTGGCAAAAATAAATCATTACCTTCTTTATCAGCCAACCTGACCATCGGCCGTAATTCTTTACCGCCAGAACCTCTTTGCTTAGAATCGGTAACAACAATACTGGTTAATCCAGTCACTTCATCGGTTTGGCGATTCATGGTGATCCCATCAATTAAATCGATGAACTTGATATAACCCGCCACTTCAGTCACAACGGGGTGGGTATGCGGATCCCATTGCGCAATCACCTGACCTGGAATCACTTCTGTACCGTTGGAAACCTTAATACTGGCGCCATAAGGCAGCTTATAGCGCTCACGCTCACGTCCCTGGGCGTCTAATAGCGTCAATTCACCGGAGCGAGAGACAGTCACGAAATGGCCGTCGGCGTGCTTAACCAATTTGATATTGTGTAGTTTAATGCGACCTTTAGATTTCACTTGAATATGGTTAACTAACGCCACCTGTGAAGCCGCACCACCGATATGGAAGGTACGCATGGTCAACTGAGTACCCGGCTCACCAATCGATTGCGCTGCAATAACCCCCACTGACTCTCCGATTACCACTAAATGCCCTCGCGCTAAATCTCGACCATAACAGGCCGCACAAATCCCATAACGCGCTTCACAGGTAATGGGAGAACGTACATTGACTTGATCAACGGCACGCTCTTCTAGGATGTTAACCCAATGCTCATCTAGTAATGTGCCTTTGTTGACAACAACATCATCACTACCCGGTAGACTGACATCATCAGCCAATACACGTCCTAATACTCGCTCACGTAAAGGAACCATGATTTCCCCCCCTTCGACATGAGGGGTAATAAGAATACCTAAGGCTGCACCACAATCGTCTTCTGTCACAACCATATCTTGCGCGACATCGACAAGACGACGCGTCAGATATCCTGAGTTAGCGGTCTTGAGTGCGGTATCGGCCAGACCCTTACGCGCACCGTGCGTAGAAATAAAGTACTGTAATACGTCCAGACCTTCCCGGAAGTTGGCCGTAATTGGTGTTTCAATAATGCTACCATCTGGCTTCGTCATCAATCCTCGCATACCCGCCAACTGGCGCATTTGCGCAGGAGAACCCCGTGCCCCTGAATCCGCCATCATATAAACAGGATTAAATGACTCTTGGAAAACAGATTTACCGTCCGCGTCTATCACACTCTCGCTAGCCAGTTTTTCCATCATTGCTTTCGCCACTTGGTCATTGGTGCGAGACCAAATATCAACCACCTTGTTATAACGTTCACCTTGGGTAACAAGACCCGACGCATACTGAGATTCGATCTCTTTCACTTCCATTTCTGCTTCAGCAATAATCGCCGCTTTGCCTTCAGGAATGATCAAATCCTCAATCCCTATGGAGATACCGGCGCGCGTCGCATAGCTAAATCCGGTATACATCAATTTATCAGCGAAAATAGCAGTCGCTTTAAGCCCTAAACGACGATAGCATTCGTTAATAAGGCTTAAGATAGCCTTTTTATTCAAGGTCTTGTTAATGAGAGAAAAGGGCAATCCCTCTGGCAAGATTTCACGTAGTAAGGCTCTACCTACGGTGCTATCAATTAACGTAGTCGCGGCTTGGCGTTTTCCTTCTGCATCAAATAAAACCTCTTCAATACGAACCTTGATTTTGGCGTGTAGTTCAGCAAAACCCGCATCGTAAAGCTGACGCACATCATTAACATCGGCACAGATTAAGCCTTCGCCCTTCGCATTGATCTTATCACGCGTTAAGTAATACAGGCCTAATACCACATCTTGCGTAGGAACAATAATAGGCTCCCCATTCGCTGGCGATAAAATATTGTTGGTAGACATCATCAACGATCGTGCTTCTAGCTGCGCTTCAATGGTTAACGGAACGTGTACCGCCATTTGGTCACCATCAAAGTCGGCATTATAAGCCGTACAAACTAAAGGATGTAACTGAATTGCTTTACCTTCAACCAAAATGGGCTCAAAGGCTTGAATACCCAATCTATGTAATGTAGGCGCTCGATTTAATAAAACAGGATGTTCACGAATCACTTCTTCTAAAATATCCCATACTTCAGGTGATTCGTTTTCCACCATTTTTTTAGCCGCTTTAATGGTTGAAGCTAACTCGTGAAATTGCAGCTTGCTCAAGATAAACGGCTTAAATAACTCTAAAGCCATTTTCTTCGGTAAACCACATTGGTGTAGCTTAAGCGTAGGCCCCACTACAATCACAGAACGGCCAGAGTAATCGACTCGTTTACCTAATAAATTCTGTCTGAAGCGACCTTGCTTGCCTTTAATCATATCCGCCAATGATTTTAAAGGTCGCTTATTGCTGCCAGTAATGGCGCGCCCACGACGACCATTATCAAGCAAGGCATCGACAGACTCTTGCAACATACGTTTTTCGTTACGCACAATAATATCGGGTGCATTCAGATCGAGTAAGCGTTTTAAACGATTATTACGATTGATCACTCGACGATACAGGTCATTCAAATCGGAGGTTGCAAAACGGCCGCCATCTAATGGGACTAAAGGACGTAAATCAGGAGGTAACACAGGTAACACTGTTAGAACCATCCATTCCGGTTTATTACCTGATTGTTCAAAGCCTTCTAAAAGTTTTAAACGCTTCGCATATTTTTTTAGTTTTGTTTCTGAATTGGTATTGGGAATTTCTTCGCGTAAATGATTAATTTCTTCGGCTAAATCTAAGGAGATCAACAATTGTTGAATCGCTTCAGCACCCATACGCGCATCAAACTCATCACCATGTTCTTCCATAGCCTCTAAATATTGCTCATCGGTTAAAAGCTGGCCTCGTTGTAAAGTCGTCATCGCTGGATCAATAACAACAAAGGCTTCAAAATATAAAACACGTTCAATATCGCGTAAGGTCATGTCCAACAAAAGACCAATGCGCGACGGTAAGGATTTTAAAAACCAAATATGCGCAACCGGACTCGCTAACTCGACATGTCCCATACGTTCACGACGCACTTTGGTTAGTGCAACTTCAACACCACATTTTTCACAAATAACACCGCGATGTTTAAGACGTTTATATTTACCACATAAACATTCATAGTCCTTAATAGGTCCAAAAATCTTTGCGCAAAATAAACCATCCCTTTCTGGTTTAAATGTACGGTAATTGATAGTCTCTGGTTTTTTTACTTCACCATAAGACCAGGTACGAATCATTTCCGGTGAAGCTAAGGAAATTCGAATATTATCAAACTCTTCAAGATAGTCTTCTTGTTTTAAAATATTCAATAAGTCTGACATTAAAGGCTTTGCAGAAGAAGTATCACTGGAAGTAGGTTGTACCGCTTCTACCATACTCGCCAAGCTTTGTTGAGCAGACTGTTTGTCTCGGTCTTGCGTTGAAGTCGCGACTTTACCGGCCCCGATGATTTCAGTTCCCGTTACCCTACTTTCAATTTCGCTATTTTCCACTGCTTTTGGTTTAGTTGCCAAGGTTATACTCTCCACTTCAGATTAATCTTTAGTTTCTAATTCTGCATTGATCGCCAAGGAACGTATTTCCTTGACTAATACGTTAAATGATTCTGGCATGCCCGCTTCCATATGATGATCGCCATCTACAATATTTTTATACATCTTGGTTCGACCTGCGACATCATCTGACTTCACGGTTAACATTTCTTGTAAGGTATAAGCTGCACCATAGGCCTCTAAAGCCCAAACTTCCATTTCACCAAACCGCTGTCCACCAAATTGAGCCTTTCCTCCTAATGGCTGTTGCGTCACTAAACTATAAGATCCGGTAGACCGCGCATGCATTTTATCGTCGACTAAATGGTTTAGTTTGAGCATATACATGTAGCCTATCGTCACGGGCCGCTCAAAACATTGGCCGGTTCTACCGTCATACAATGTAGTCTGACCCGCTTCTGGTAAATCCGCTAAACGCAACATACGTTTAATTTCCATTTCGGTAACCCCATCAAAGACTGGAGTCGCCATAGGAACTCCATTGCGCAGATTTTGTGCCAATTCTATGACC
Organism: Pseudomonadota bacterium; assembly: GCA_040384585.1. Lineage (GTDB taxonomy): Bacteria > Pseudomonadota > Gammaproteobacteria > Diplorickettsiales > Diplorickettsiaceae > JAZKJD01. The sequence continues at coordinate 38,613 of JAZKJD010000019.1, forward strand.
TCTCCATCGGATAGGCTATCGAGATCGACTTTTTGCGCCGCTTGTTTATTGTCGTTATAAATAGAGCCTAAAAAAGTCTTTATTTCCTTAATATTTTTCTTTGCATCCAACATTCCAGCAATTTTTAAGCCCAAACCTTTTGCCGCCCAACCTAAATGCGTTTCTAATACTTGGCCTACGTTCATACGAGATGGCACACCTAATGGGTTTAGCACGATATCAACAGGCGTCCCATCTGCCATATAGGGCATATCTTCAACTGGAATAATCGTTGAAATAACCCCTTTGTTACCATGACGTCCTGCCATTTTATCACCCGGCTGAATACAACGCTTAATCGCCAGATAAACTTTAACGATCTTCAGGATTCCTGGCGCGAGATCATCCCCTTGCGTTAGTTTTTTTCGTTTATTTTCAAACTTTTCCTCTAAAGACAAACGAGCCGCTTTAAGCTGTTTGGAAACCGCTTCCAATTGTTGATTTGCGGCTGTATCACGCAAACTCACAGAAAACCACTGATCCTTAGCCAGCCCAGCCAAATACTCTAGTGTCACTTTGGTACCCGATTTCAGTTTATTAGGACCACTACTCGCCACCGCGCCAATCAATAACGTCTCTAGACGTTGATAACTGTCATTTTCTAAAATTCTAAATTCGTCATACAAGTCCTTTTTAATTTTTTCTAAGGCCATTTCCTCAATACTTAAGGCTCGCTGGTCTTTTTCTAAACCATCTCGTGTAAACACTTGTACATCAATAATGGTTCCCTTCATACCCGATGGCACACGCAAAGAACTATCCTTTACATCAGAGGCTTTTTCACCAAAAATAGCCCGCAATAATTTTTCCTCTGGCGTCAACTGGGTTTCACCCTTAGGCGTAACCTTTCCAACCAGAATATCACCCGCTTCAACCCAAGCGCCCAGATGCACAATTCCTGATTCATCTAATTTAGACAAAGCCCCTTCACCCACATTAGGAATATCCGAAGTGATTTCTTCCGCACCTAATTTAGTATCGCGTGCAATACAGGTCAGCTCTTCAATGTGAATAGAGGTGAAACGATCTTCCGAAACAACACGCTCTGAAATTAAAATAGAATCTTCAAAGTTATAACCATTCCACGGCATAAAAGCGACGAGTAGATTGCGACCTAATGCTAGCTCACCCAGATCGGTAGAAGGACCATCCGCTAACACATCGCCTTTTTTAATCCTATCACCTTTATTTACTAAGGGACGTTGGTTAATGCAAGTATTCTGATTAGAACGCGTATATTTAGTTAAGTTATAGATATCAACCCCTGCCGTACCCGCAACGGCTTCTTCATCATCAACTCTCACCACAATGCGTCCCGCATCAATAGAGTCAATAAAGCCGCTGCGTTTTGCAACCACCACAACCCCTGAGTCAATCGCCACTTTACGCTCCATGCCCGTTCCAACTAAAGGCTTTTCAGTACGCAAGGTTGGAACCGCTTGGCGTTGCATGTTAGAACCCATTAAGGCACGGTTTGCATCATCGTGTTCTAAGAAGGGAATTAAAGAAGCCGCCACGGAAACAACTTGCGCAGGTGATATATCCATATAATTCACTTTATCGGCTGTTGTCAGCATCGATTCATTACGATGACGGCAGGGAATCAAATCATCTATTAATTTTCCACCGCCATCTAATCGAGTATTCGCCTGGGCAATGACATATTTACCTTCTTCAATCGCTGATAAATACTGAATCTCTTTCGTCACTTTACCGTTTTCCACCTTCCGATACGGTGTTTCGAGGAATCCATAGTGGTTCGTCCTCGCATACACTGCTAAAGAGTTAATTAAACCAATATTAGGACCTTCCGGTGTTTCAATGGGACAAACACGTCCATAATGGGTGGGATGTACGTCCCTAACCTCAAATCCAGCACGCTCACGTGTCAAACCACCGGGTCCTAATGCAGAAACACGTCGTTTATGCGTAATTTCTGACAGTGGATTCACTTGATCCATAAACTGTGATAATTGACTAGAACCAAAAAATTCTTTTATTGCCGCAGAAATAGGCTTGGCATTGATTAAGTCTTGCGGCATTAAATTTTCAGATTCCGCAACGCTTAAACGATCTCGCACTGCTCGCTCAACACGAACTAAACCGACACGAAATTGATTTTCCGCCATTTCACCAACACTACGTACACGTCGATTACCTAGATGGTCGATGTCATCGACATCGCCTTTGCCATTACGAATATCAATCAATGCTTTTAATACATCGACAATATCGTCTTTCGCTAAAGTACCCGCACCGATAATCTCTTCGCGGCCTAAACGGCGATTAAATTTCATCCGACCTACCGCAGATAAATCATAACGATCAGACACAAAAAATAGATTTTTAAATAAAGCTTCCGCCGCTTCCTTGGTAGGTGGCTCACCAGGACGCATCATGCGATAGATTTCCACCAATGCTTCTTGCTGACTATGACTAGGATCAATACGTAAGGTCGTTGAAATATAAGCGCCAGAATCCAAATCATTTGTATAGAGGACTTCAATGGTTTTTAGCGGTGATTCAACAATTTTTTTGATAGCTTCCGCTGTCAATTCGGTATTTGCTTCAAACAGGATCTCACCAGTTTCTGGATCAATGAGCGGTTTTGCTAGGGTCTTACCTAACAAATAATCCGGCGTCAATGATAGTTGTTTAATTTTTGCTTGTTCTAATTGCCGAATCTGGCGCGCCGCAATACGACGTCCTTGCTCGACAATAATATTACCCTTGGCATCCTTGATATCAAAGGTTGCTATCTCACCGCGCAGTCGTTCAGGAACAAGATCTAAGACAAGCGATTCGCCTTTAAAATGGAAGACGTTATTGCTAAAAAATAATTCAAGAATTTCTTCTGTGGTAAACCCTAATGCACGTAGCAGTATCGTAGCGGCTAATTTACGACGCCTATCGATACGGACAAAAAGATTGTCTTTCGGATCAAACTCAAAATCTAACCAAGAACCACGGTAAGGAATAATCCGTGCCGCATAAAGTAATTTGCCAGAGGAATGGGTTTTACCTTTATCATGCTCAAAAAACACGCCTGGCGATCGATGTAATTGCGAAACAACCACACGATCTGTCCCATTAATCACAAAGCTACCCGTATCTGTCATGAGCGGAATTTCGCCCATATAAACTTCTTGTTCTTTAATATTTTTAATTCTTGTCGTACTAGGCGCCGCTTCCTTGTCGTAAATAATAAGACGCATTTTAACCCGTAACGGAGCACCATAGGTTAGGCCACGCGCTTGACACTCTTTAACATCGAAGGGGGCCTGGCCTATACGGTAGTCAATATACTCCAGAGTGGCTTCCCCACCGGAATAAGATGAAATAGGAAATACAGATTTAAAAGCGGCATTTAAACCGAAATCACCGAGCGAATCCGCTAAAGTATCGGTTTGTAGAAAACGGTGATAAGACTCGATTTGAGTCGCTAAAAGATAAGGCGCCTCCATAATCGTGGCTTGTTTACCAAAATTTTTCCGAATACGCTTTTTTTCTGTAAAAGAATAAGGTATGACTGCTGACTTCGTTGCTTGTGTCCGAATTACCATCAAAGTTCACCTAGTTAGAGAACAAAACAATATTGAAGGAGAGAATCGCGGTTCTCTCCTTGGAAATCCTCATCGCGAAAAGAAAATATTCGAAGTTGCTGTTCGGCAACTTCGGGTATATATCGTTTTTGGATGTAAACGCATTGACCTTATTTAATGTTAACTTTAGCACCGGCTTCTTCAAGCTTCTTCTTATGTGCTTCTGCATCCGCTTTAGGAAGTGCTTCCTTAATCACTGCAGGTGCTGATTCAACGAGGTCCTTGGCTTCTTTCAAGCCTAAACCCGTTATTTCACGCACAACCTTAATCACATTAATTTTGTTAGGGCCTATTTCGGCAAGATGTAGGTCAAATTCGGTCTTCTCTTCGACAGCAGCGACGGCTCCAGCTGCGGCAGGAGCCGCTACGGCGACTGTCGCGGCAGCAGCAGAAACACCAAATTTTTCTTCCATGTTCTTAATAAGGTCCACAACATCCATCACGCTCATATTAGCAATTGCATTTAATACATCTTCTTTAGAATTAACGGACGTACTCATAATGATTCACTCCAAAAAAATAAAAAATTCTTATATTCTTAGCACTTGAATTTTCCGGAAATCCAATTACTTTGAGTATATTCAACTAATTTAATTACCTAGCGCTTGACGCTGTTCACGTAACGCTGCAACTGTACGTACTAATTTGGCATGTGGTTCTAGCAAAGTACGCAGCAGTTTAGTAATAGGTGCTTTCATAACCGCCATCAAGGTGGCAATCGATTCATCACGCGTCGGTAGATTAGCAAGCTTATCGAGCTCATTAACAGAAAGTAATTGACCATCAAAAGCTAAGGCCTTGACTAGCAATTTCTCATTTTGTTTGGTAAATGCTCTAATAAGCCGTGCTGCCGCACCGGGTTCTTGTTGGGAAAATGCTAAGAGTAAAGGACCGACCAAGGTATCCTGAAGACACGCAAAACCTGTTCCTTCTAAAGCACGTCGCGCCAGCGTATTACGCACAACACGCAAATATACACCTGAGTTACGTGCTTGTACCCGCAATTGACTCATCTCTCCCACAGTTAATCCACGATATTCAGCAGTCACTGCTGATAGCGCACTTTTTGCAATCTCTCCGACTTCCGCGACAATGGCCTGTTTATCTGCAAGTCTTAATGTCACGTTGTAGTTTCTCCTCTATTTTTAGGGAACTGGAGTGTATCAGCATTAGGATAATAGGCAGCAAGCTACTCTAGAATCCGTCTGTAACACATTAGACCTCTTTCAAAACCTGCGTTATAGACTTGATTTCATTGTTAAACGATTTGCTGCGGTCCTCATTGACTTTAGTAAACTCCGGTCCTCCCAAATCGTTTGCCTCGAACTCAAGCCCATCACTGGGTTTTGAAAGAGGTCTATTCCAGCAATTTACTAGGTTCTGCCCCTAAAGTCCCCTTGTCACCATTTTCTGCGTCAAAAACAGCTCAAAAACACTCTGACCTTGTGTAAATTCCGTTTTTTTTCGCTGTTTTCGCCTTGCGGATGACGACAATCATCACATTAGAAACAGAACCTAAGGTTTTGGTGGCCGTAAACGGTTCACCGTCTGCGTAGGAATTAAGCATTCATAAAAACAGAAATTAAACCCTCTCCGCGCTTATCAACACACCTACGGTCTCCGACAGTTAGTAGGAAAAACCCACTTTCTGCGAATTCATTAATCTCATAAACTAGTCTTTCTTTGGCCCCTACTATTCTAATAAGGGGTAGCTCTTCTATCCTAAATAACACTTTTAGTCAAGTAAAAAGCTATTCCTTTGGTATAAAATCTATCCCGGTTCTGCAAGCGATGCAATACTTATCAGCAACCCTGGCCCCATCGTAGACGACAGAGTTAGCTTCTTTAAAAAAACACCTTTTGTTGTACTTGGTTTTGCTTTTTTAATAGCTGCCAGTAATGCATCTAAATTTTCTTGCAGTTTCGGCACTTCGAAATTAAGCTTTCCAATTGTGCAGTGCACAATTCCACCTTTATCGGCACGGTAACGCACTTGTCCTGACTTAGCATTATGCACTGCTGTCGTTACATCGGTTGTCACCGTGCCAATTTTAGGGTTGGGCATTAAGCCTCTAGGGCCTAATATTTGACCTAGTTGGCCTACAAATCGCATCGCATCCGGCGTTGCAATCAGCACGTCAAAGTCTATTTTTCCTGACTTAATAGTCTCGGCAAGTTCTTCAAAACCCACAATATCTGCACCAGCCACTTTAGCCGCTTCCGCATTAGCCGCCTGAGCAAAAACAGCAACGCGAGTCGTTCGACCAATTCCATTCGGCAACACAACTGCCCCCCGAACCGCTTGATCAGATTTACGCGGATCAATCCCTAGGTTAATGCTGACGTCAACGCTTTCATTAAATTTAACAGTAGAAACTTCTTTGAGTAAGGAAAGCGCTTCCAAAATAGTATAGGTCTTATTTAGAGTAAGCTTTTTTTGGATAAGCTTTAAACGCTTACTAAGTTTAGCCATCTTATATTCCCCCTTCCACTTCAATACCCATATTACGCGCTGTTCCAGCAATCGTACGGATCGCTGCATCTAAGTCACTTGCTGTTAAATCAGGCATCTTGAGCGTCGCAATTTCTGCCAGCTGCTTACGAGTAATTTTACCGACCTTATTTTTATTCGGCGTACTACTCCCTTTAGAAACGCCCACTGCTTTGCGCACAAGATAAGAAGCGGGCGGCGTTTTAATAATGAACGTAAAACTACGATCACTATAAACCGTAATAACAACGGGCATTGGCATGCCCTTCTCGACATTTTGTGTTCGTGCGTTAAAGGCCTTGCAAAACTCCATAATATTCACCCCTTGCTGACCCAGCGCGGGACCGATAGGAGGTGCAGGATTGGCCTCACCCGCCTTAACCTGCAGTTTTACATAGGCTTGAATTTTCTTTGCCATTTTTTTCTCCGGGTATCACGCTTATAGTAATAAGCTCCCCATTAAGCCGAGCTCACACTACAGAATTTTTCTTTAGCGCGAGTCCGAACAGTTTATCTTTATCCCTTATCAGGACCCCTTAAACAGAATCTAGGTTCTGTCTCTAAAGTCCCCTTGTCGCCATCTGCTACATTAAAAACAGCTCAAAAATACTCATTTACGTTGTGTAAACTCCGTTTTTTTCGCTGTTTTCGCCTTGCAGATGAACGACAATCATCACGTTAGAAACAGAACCTACGCTTTTTTAACTTGAGCAAACTCCAATTCAACTGGCGTAGAACGGCCAAAAATAATAACGGATACGCGTAAGCGATTTTTTTCATAATTGACCTCTTCAACTTCCCCATTAAAATCAGCAAAAGGCCCATCTACTACACGTACCACTTCTCCCACCTCAAATAAAACCTTAGGTCGCGGCTTGTCAACTCCTTCTTGCATTCGTTGTAGGATTTTATCCACTTCTTTCACGCTAAGTGGAACCGGCTTATCACTGGTGCCACCAATAAACTTAACAACACCCGGCGTCTTTTGTACGAGATACCAGCTGTCTTCATCCATTTCCATTTCCACCAACACATAACCAGGATAAAATTTCCGCGCTGTTTTACGTTTTTGACCTTGCCGTATCTCTACAACTTCTTCAGTAGGAACAATAATCTGGCCAAATTTTTGCGTAAGATTTCCCTGCTGAATACGATCATTTAACGCTTCTAACACTTTACGCTCATAGCCTGAACGCGCCTGGAGAACATACCAATGCATTTTATTGAGCGCTACTTTTTTGTCTACGGCTTCCGAAGGTTTCTTAGAAGGATCATCTTGAACCGCTTCCGCTTTTAACCGAGAGTGAAGATCTGATTTTTTTTCTGCCATAGTGATAACTATCCCCTTCTACCCTGTTAAAAAAGCAACGGCCCATAATAAGAAACTATCAACAGCCCATAAAAATAAACCCGCCAGCACTACCATGGCCATAACAAGGATCGTTGTACGTATAGTCTCTTGTCGAGTTGGCCAAACAACCTTATGTAATTCGGCGCGCGAAGCCTGGGAAAATACCCAAAGACGCCGCCCTTGTGTTGTATAAAAAAATATGCAGACAAGAATAAACGCTACTATTATCCAAGCTATTAATCGAATAGCAATAGGCTGATGCGAAAAACGATAATTTATACTGATAGCCAGTATAAAACCGACGACTATGACCGACCATAGGAAAACATCTTTTTTTGATGCCTTACTTTCAAGTTTTGTGTTCTTCATCTTACCTAGTTGTATCTGGCAGGCCAGGAGGGAATCGAACCCCCAACCTGCGGTTTTGGAGACCGCCGCTCTGCCAATTGAGCTACTGGCCTAAACATCCTGGAGCCCACAACCGGGATCGAACCGGTGACCTCTTCCTTACCAAGGAAGTGCTCTACCACTGAGCCATGTGGGCTAGCGATTTAGGGACAGAACCTAATGAACCCATGTGGAGCGGGTGATGGGAATCGAACCCACGCAATCAGCTTGGAAGGCTGAAGTTCTACCACTGAACTACACCCGCAAAGTGTTAAACTTATGAAAAAACTGTCTTTTTACAACACGTTCAAACGCAATAAAATAGTTGTTCCAATAAATTTCTGGTGGAGGGGGAAGGATTCGAACCTTCGAAGGCTGAGCCGGCAGATTTACAGTCTGCTCCCTTTGGCCGCTCGGGAACCCCTCCACAAAATTGAGGGGGCTATTTTGCGAAAGTCAAGGCTAGATGTCAACAACTATTATCATTAGAATATACCGCTCGTACTTGAAGATGCGAGTCTTTAAAGATTTGAGCGAGCGGTATACCCTGTCACATGACGGGCACAAGCCGCGCTTGCGCACCGTCATCCAAGGAGAGAATCGCGATTCTCTCCTTGGAAATCCTCATCGCGAAAAGAATGTCCTTGAAGTTGCTATTCGCAACTTCAAGGACAATGGGTATATACTCTTCGCACTTTAATTTTCGGACTGCGTTTCCGCTCAGCTCGCAATCCTCATGTATCTTGTATACACTCCGGCTGCTTCGCCTTCGCGGCGCCTTGCCGAAAATCAAATTGCTGTGAGCATACATTAGAAACTAAAGTAATTTAATGAACATCTACTCTGCCGCCGTCACAATTTTTCTAGTGATGGACCCCTTAGGAAATATTCCCGTTTTCCTTTCACTACTTAAACAAGTTGAGCAGCAACGGCGCACGCGAATTATTTTACGTGAAAGCTTGATTGCATTTAGCATTCTTACACTTTTTTTATTTTGCGGAAAAACAATTCTACATAGCTTAAATATTAGTGAAGAAGCGCTAGGTGTTACCGGTGGAATTATCCTATTTTTGATTGCCATCAAAATGTTATTTCCTAGCGCCAACCGTTTTACGGCTGATGATAGCCTAGGAGAACCCTTCATCGTCCCAATGGCAATTCCACTAATAGCAGGCCCTTCCGCCATGACAACGCTTATTTTGTTTGCCAGCCAGGCGCCAAAACAAATGGGCCATTGGTTTATGGCCTTAACACTCGCTTCCTTAGTATCCACTCTTACCCTATTATGCGCTACACCATTGCAAAAGCTATTAGGCCCTAAAGTCATTGCGGCATTGGAACGTTTAATGGGAATGATATTAACCACGATTGCCATACAAATGTTTTTAACTGGCGTAGGAATGTACTTTAAAAGTATCACGTAAGAAGTGAGTGAGCCCAGCTTCGCCGGGCACCATTTTATATCAGTACATTTTTTACTATTTGTATAGCATCATCCAATTGCTCTTTACTAATCACTAAAGGAGGCGCAAAGCGAATAACCGTATCATGTGTTTCATAACTTAGTAAGCCTTCTGCAAGCAACTTCAAACAAACGTCCCGTCCTTTCGCATAACGCGGATCAAGCTCTACCCCTATAAATAAACCTTTACCACGAATTTCTTTGATGCAGGGCGTGTCTAATGTTAGTAAGGATTGATAGAAATAGTTTCCCAACACTTCTGAACGTTGAATCAAACCCTCATCAAATAATATTTCTAGCGCCTGTAAAGCCACAGTAGCCGCTAAGGGATTCCCCCCAAACGTACTACCATGATCACCGGGTGTAAAAACGTCCATGACTTCACGCTTGCTCAAAAATAAGGATACAGGGAGTAATCCACCTCCTAAAGCCTTCCCTAAAATCAAACCATCCGGCTTCACTTGTTCATGCTCACAGGCCAAGAAACGGCCTGTTCTCCCTAGACCGGTTTGAATTTCATCTAAAATCAATAAAACGTTGTTCTTGTTACAAAGCTCAGCGGCTTTTTTCAGATAACCCGTAGGCGGAACCACAATCCCTCGCTCACCTTGTATCGGCTCAACGAGAAATGCAGCGGTATGTGGTGACATCGCTTTTGATAACGCTTCTAGATCAGCATAAGGGATAACTTTAAATCCGGGTGCAAAAGGACCAAAACCCAATTGATATTGCGGCTTGGAAGATAGTCCTACTACCGTCGTGGTCCGCCCATGGAAATTCCCTTTACAAACAATAATTTCAGCTCGATCCTTTGGAACCTGTTTAACCGTATATGCCCATTTCCTGGCCGCTTTTATCGCTGTTTCCACCGCCTCAACGCCGGTGTTCATGGGTAATGCACAATCCATTTTCGTTAATTCACAAATACGTTGTAAAAAAACCCCTAATCTATCGCTATAAAAAGCACGTGAACAAATGGCCAAGCGTTGTGCTTGCTCGGTTAAGGTGTTCACTAAACGAGGATGGCAATGGCCATGACTCACCGCCGAATAAGCACTCATCATATCGATATAGCGCTTTCCTGCCGTATCCCAAAGGTAGGCACCCAAGCCACGACTTAATACGACCGGTAACGGATCATAGTTGGCTGCCCCATAATGCTTTTCCAATTGCATTACTTTATTTATTTGAGTTGTAGTCGTTGATTTAACGGAACTAACGGAACCAATCAGTGCGTCATGGTTTTGCATAAGGGTTTACTCTCCAAAAATACTTAACACTATCTTATGAATTAATTGCTCAGTCTTATTATCTTCATCAAGATAGGGATTATATTCAACAATTTCTAAACCGAGTAGTTGTTTTTCTTGCCGCAATAACGTCAAAGCTTGACATAAATCTTTCCCGGCAATCCCATCCGGTTCTGGCACGCCTACGCCGGGTGCATCGTTGGGGTCAATTGCATCTAAGTCTAAACTCACACCAAACCCGGCTGTATTTTTCTTAGCACGGGCAATCGCTTCCTGCAATACAACGATTAAGCCTCGCCGTTTAATTTCTGGCATTTCATAAATACGTACACCCAAACGGCGTAATAAAGCCGCTTCTTCGCTTTCAAAACTGCGAGCGCCAATCAAACTGAGATGTTCAGGTTTTAGTTTTGGCTTAGACGTCAAAATTTCCGTTAATGCCACGTCACCATAACCCAATAATGCAGCCAGTGGCATACCATGAATATTGCCACTGGGTGTGGTATCAAAGGTATGGCTATCCATGTGCGCATCTATCCAGATTAATCCTAGTGCATTCTCCGTACTCAATTTAGTCGCTGAAACCCCACTCCATGTCCCTATTGCACTCGAATGATCGCCACCGATGACTAAAAATGGCTGATCTTGTTCTACTAAATCATGGGTGATTTCTGCCAATTGCCTATTCAGTTCAGCAACTTGAATTAAACGGTCTTTTGTTGAATCGGCTTGAAGCGCCAACATGGCCTGCCAATGACTATTTAAACCCTGACTTGATAACTTATTTTCAATGTGATGCTCTTTAAGCTTACGTGGTCCCTCAGCACAACCCGAATTATTAGCCGCTAACCCCGAAGCATAGCCAAGCAATACTAATGACGTTGACATTATTTTTTTTATCTCCCAAATTAAGAAATTAAATTTGCAAACTCGTAATTTCAGTCGCCAATAGTATATACTCAAATCGCACGGGAAGAAGCGAATCCCGCTTCTTCCCGTACCTTTTTTTACGAGCGGTATATGCAAGCACTTGCGCCACTCATCAAGGACCTCGCTGTCATATTAGGCGTTGCCAGTCTGGTTACGCTTTTATTTCAAAAAATAAAACAACCCGTTGTGCTAGGTTATCTTCTGTCCGGGATCATAGTAGGCCCTTATGTGCCTCCCCATGACTTGGTTACCGACGTTCCTAGCCTACATACCTTATCTGAGCTGGGCGTTATCTTCTTAATGTTTTCTCTGGGTTTAGATTTTAGTTTTCATAAACTGAAACGTGTCGGAACACCCGCTATCGTGACGGGTTTGCTTGAAGTCATACTGGTATTGGCGATTGGCATTGGCCTAGGAAAGGTTCTCGGCTGGCCCACCTACGATTGTATTTTTTTAGGGGCCGCCCTCTCCATTTCCTCAACAACCATTATTATTAAGGCCATGGAAGAGCTGGGATTAAAAAATAAACACTTTGCTGAACTGGTATTTGGTATTCTTATTGTGGAAGATCTGCTAGCCATTTTACTACTGGCAGGTCTTTCTATTGTCGTCGGCACGCATGTACTTTTTTCAGCAAGTCTCATCGACTCCGCTATTAAGCTCTTCATTGTTGTCGGAAGCTGGTTTTTAGTGGGTTATTTTTTAATTCCTCCTTTAATTCGAAAGTTAGTCAATGTCGCCAACCAAGAAACTCTGACGATTGTATCCGTCGCACTTTGTTTATTACTCGTTTGTATCGCTGCCTATTTTGGCTATTCCAGTGCGCTCGGTGCATTTATCATGGGCTCAATCCTCGCCGAAACGGATCTGATTACATTTATCGAACAATATATGCGACCTATACGCGATATTTTCGCTGCCGTTTTTTTTATTTCGGTAGGAATGCTTATCAATCCGAATATCATTGTTGAACATATCGGTATTGTACTGCTGATTTCTGCTGTGACTATCCTTGCTAAAATTTTAACCACAGCAACCGGTGCATTAGCCACAGGACAAAACCTAAGCACTTCTGTACGCGCAGGATTTAGCATGGCGCAAATTGGTGAGTTTTCTTTTATCATTGCCGGCTTAGGACTTGCCTTAGAAGTCACCCGGCCCACACTATTCCCTATTATTATTGCGGTATCCGCTGTCACAACGTTTACTACGCCTTATCTTATCAAGTCCTCTGCCTACGTCAGCAGAAAACTAGAAAAAAACCTACCCTATTCCATAAGCACCTTACTAAATCACTATTCTGTTTTGATTCATCGCTATCTCATGCTTAAGAAAAAACGGGTTATCTATAGCCAGTATATTGCTAGACTCTTGATCAACGGGGTAATGGTTGCCATTATTTTCAGCCTCAGCGAAAAATGGATCTTCCCGAAGATCAGCGAATGGATAATAACAATCTATTGGGTGAATACACTAAGTTGTCTTATTGCCTTGTTACTCGCTTCTCCCTTCATTTGGGGTATGATTTTTGCCTATAAAATTTTCCACTATCGATCACGCGCTGCCATCAAACCCATTATTGCAATAGGATGGATATTTACTTTTACCGTCATTACCACGCTGGCTGTCACCTACTTCCATACCTGGTCCATTACGCTTCTTTTAGGATTCATTGCCTTTATTCTCTTTAGCCTTCTGCACAAACTACTACAAAAATTCTATCCTTGGTTAGAAAAGAGATTTTTAGCTAACATCAAAACACCCACATTACAAGAAGCCTCAAAAGACGAACTGCTATCCTGGGGAACCAATGTAAAAGGGTCAAATATCAGTAGTAATTACTATTTTATTAACAAAACCCTGGAAGAATTAAATCTTCATCAACAGTTTGGGATTCATGTGATTGCCCTTTATCGTGGCACTAAAATCATTCTCGCCCCTAAGCATCAAGAAAAAATCCGCCTCTACGACAAATTATTTATTCTTGGCAGCGATGAACAAATTGATGCCTTTAGTCAACTTTTACAGGCAAATATTTATCAAGAGGAACTTGAGCTTTATAATTATTTCGAATTAAAAACCTTCTTACTCGATAAAACACACCCTTTTGTCGGGCTTACTATTGAAAAAGCGATGGAAGAAAATCAGATGGAAGGCATTATATTAGGTCTAGAACGCAAAGGAGTCAGAGAGCTCAATCCAAACAAAGACATCGTGTTACAAAAAGATGATCTATTAATCTTGCTCCTTAGTAAACCTCTTACATAGGCGTCCTATACCGCTCGTACTTGAAGATGCGAACCTTTAAAGATTTGAGCGAGCGGTATACCCTATCACATGACGGGCACAAGCCGCGCTTGCGCACCGTCATCCAAGGAGAGAATCGCGATCTCTCCTTGGAAATCCTCATCGCGAAAAGAAAGTCCCCTTGTCATCACGTTAGAGACATAACCTAAATCTCTTCCTTGATGTGAGAACAAACTATGCTAGCATAAGGGCTAAGTGTGTTGACAATTGTGCTAGGATGAGGGAAAAACGGCTCTTTTTCGCCATCATCGTGCAATTGTCAACACACCCATAACAAACCCTAGAGGATAATCACTATTATTAAGAAGTTTTTCCATCGCCTTTTCCCTAAAAAGAGAATTTACCCGACACCCGAAATCATCCCCAGAGCGGAACATACTATTTCGCGCAAAGACATCACTAGCAATGCGCTCAAAGTGCTTTATCGACTCAAGCAACAGGGCTACAGTGCTTATTTAGTCGGTGGCTGTATACGCGACCTACTACTCAAGAAAAAACCAAAAGATTTTGATATTGCCACCAATGCACACCCTGAAAAAATAAAAAAACTCTTTCGTAATTGTCTATTGATTGGCAGACGCTTTCGGCTCGCCCATATTCGTTTTGGACGAGAAATTATCGAAGTCACCACGTTTCGCGCTGATAGTGAAAAAAAATCTTTTAAACATCGAGCAGTAGCCGCCCATGGAATGCTACTTCGTGACAACATCTATGGCAGCATTGAAGAAGACGCTTGGCGACGCGATTTCACCATAAATGCCTTGTATTATAATATCGCTGATTTTTCTCTTGTCGATTACTGCGGAGGAATATCCGATATCCAACACAAAATTGTTCGCATCATCGGCGATCCCCTATCCCGTTATCAAGAAGATCCCGTGCGCTTATTGCGTGCTATCCGCTTCGCAGGAAAATTAGGATTTACACTCGCGACGACAACAGGTGAATGCATACCCGAACTAGCCCATTTATTACGTCACGTTCCCCCCGCTCGTTTATTTGAAGAAATCCTCAAACTTTTTCATCATGGTCAAGCGTTCAGAACCTATCAACTTCTCCTGCATTATCAATTATTGAATGAACTATTTCCGCAAACGCTAGCCTGCATTGACCAAGAAAGCACCCAAAAACTGCTAGAAATTGCCTGTAAAAATACAGATCAACGCATTCAGGAAGAGAAAACCGTTTCACCGGCTTTTTTATTTGCTGTTTTCTTGTGGCCTGCAGTACAAGCAAAAGTACAGCGTTCTATCAAACGACAGTCGCCCTTATTTATCGCTTATCAACACGCCATTAGTGATGTCCTCTCTGAACAACAAAAACAGATTACCATCCCAAGACGCTATAGTACTGCCATACGAGAAATATGGGATTTGCAGCAACGACTCAGCCAACGCCGCCCTTTTATGGTCAACCGACTCATGGCGCATCCACGTTTTCGTGCAGCTTATGATTTTCTCTTATTACGTGCAGAAATACAGGAAATATCACCGGGTATTACTCACTGGTGGACAGAGTATCTAGCCGCCGATGAGCCGACAAAGAAAGAACTTATCGATCAAATGCTAATACCACAACAAAAAACACCGAGACGACATAACAAGCGAGGAAAATTTGTATGAGTGGATTGACAAGGACGCCTGCATGGAAAGCCTTACAACAACATGCGAGAGAAATAAAACAAACATCACTGGCAGAATTATTTTCTGGCGATTCTGAACGTTTCAAAAAATTTTCAATAAACGAAACCGGTTTAACATTAGATTATTCTAAAAATCCCATCACCGAAAAAACGCTGGGGTTACTCTATCAACTTGCGGATGCTTTACATTTAAAACAGCACATTCATAACTTATTTTCTGGAAAATGCGTTAACACAACGCAGCAGCTTCCGGCACTGCATACTGCGCTACGCGATCCACGTTCATCCGGTCTCATCATCAATGGCACAAACATTTTATCCAATATTCACGCCGCTTTAGATAAAATGGCCGTTTTCGTTTCCAAAATACAGGAAAACCAGTGGCGTGGTGCTACAGGAAAAACCATTACCGATATCGTTAATCTAGGAATTGGCGGATCCGATTTAGGTCCGTTGATGGCAGTAGAAAGCTTAAAACCTTACCAGCATACACAACAGCGCTTACACTTTATTTCTAATATCGATAGCCGCGCATTAAATCATTTACTGAAACAACTTAATGCCGAAACAACCCTATTTATTATCGCTTCAAAATCTTTTACCACCTTAGAAACCCTAATCAATGCCAAAACGATTCTGCATTGGCTAGAAAAAAAAATTCCTAATCAATCAGTCATTGACCAACATTTTTTAGCTATCACAGCGCAATCGGAAAAAGCAAGGGAATTTGGCATTCCCGAAGAAAATATCTTTCTACTATGGGATTGGATAGGGGGACGATTTTCTTTGTGTTCCTGTATAGGTTTACCCCTTGCATTGTCTATTGGAATGAAGAATTTTCGCGAACTTTTACGCGGCGCGCACACACTAGATCAACACTTTTATCATCATCCCTGGAAAAAAAATATGCCAGTACTATTAGGCTTATTAGGGATTTGGCAACGAAATTTTTTTCATTCGGAAGCCCATATCATCTTACCCTATGATGCCGCGCTACAACATTTTCCTGCTTATTTGCAACAATTAGAAATGGAAAGCAATGGAAAATCAACCCGACTTGATAATAAAAAAGTAGATTATGCAACCTGCCCACTGATTTTTGGCGAAGTCGGCTTAAATGGTCAACATGCTTTTTATCAACTTTTTCACCAAGGCACCGCTCGTTTTTCTGCGGATTTTATTTTTTCTTTACACAACGCTAATCAGGAATTTAGTCACCATCATCGGCATGTTATCGCCAGTGCGTTAAGCCAAAGTAAGGCCTTTATGCAAGGCTATGCTAGTGATCTCCCTTATAAAACGCTATCGGGAAACCATGCGAATAATACACTAGCCCTAGCTAAACTCACGCCGTTTACCTTGGGAATGCTCATCGCCTTATACGAACATAAGGTCTTTGTACAAAGTGTTATTTGGCAAATCAACCCTTTTGATCAATGGGGCGTAGAATACGGAAAACCGCTCAGCCAAACGATTTACTACGATTTAGCTGAAGCTTCACCGACAACAGTCGACAACACCTTAGATTCATCTACGCAAGGCTTAGTGGATTTATATCACCTCATTAACAATGATGATAGCTAAACTAGCTTATACACAATACTAGCCTCATCTTTAATATCAATTTTTAAGTTTACACAAGTAAATTAAATTCAATAAAACGATTCAAGCTAATCACGGACATTTTTAATGTTTTTTCTGATTTAGTATTATACTACTAAAATTAAAAAAAATATTGCTAGTGTCCACTCCAACTTCCCATGATGCCATTTTTAAAAAATTTTTCAGGGATATTGAGGTCGCTATTGAATTTATTGAAGTTTATTTGCCAGAGCACCTTCAGCAAAAATGCGATTTTTCTACTTTAAAAATTGAACCCGGTTCTTTTGTAGACAAGAACCTCAAGCAGCATCATTCAGATATTTTATATTCTTTAAAATTAGAGGGTGTTAAGAGTTATGTTTATATCAATGTCGAGCACCAAAGTATACCTGATAAGCTAATGCCGTTCCGTATGTTACGCTACAAATTGGCTATCATGAAACAACATATTGACCAAGGTAATAAAAAATTACCCCTCGTCATTTCTATGCTTTTCTATCATGGCAAAAAGCATCCCTATCCCTATAGTTTAGAGCTTACCGATTGCTTTGAAAATACGGAACTTGCTAAAGCTTACTTTTATGATCCTCCACTTCTCGTTGATCTAAGCTCAGTCTCTGACGACGAGATTTCTAGGCATAAAAAGCTAGGCCTTTTAGAGTTAGTACAAGAACATATTTTCACAAGGGATTTATCTCTTATTGCTGAAGATCTCACCAAATTGGTCAAATCCAGCCAGCCTGAGCATGAATTGTTTCACAGCTTGGTATATTATATCCTTTCACAAGGGGATACATCTAATATTAATCAGGTAATTGAAACATTTAACACTATTGAAAACTATCGAGAGGATGTCATGAACGCAGCACAACAACTAAAACAGCAAGGCCGTGAAGAGGGCCGTGAAGAGGGGCAGCATGAAGGCTTTAAAAAAGGCAAACACGCGGAAGCCTTGGCCATTGCTAAAAATATGCTAGCAGATCAAATGAGCTTTCAAGCAATTGAAAAGTACACAAACCTTTCCAAAAAAGAATTGCTTGAACTAGGGTGTGTCGTCATGTAGCGAGGATGAGTCAGAAAGCGTGGTTTTTCGAGTATCGTAACGGAGCATACTTGCGGGTATGTGAGTAACGAAACGCAGAAAATACGACGTTTTATGACCACCATCGTGCCAAATGACGACGCGCCCTAGAACGAGCAAAAGCAACAGGCAACGCATCAGAACAGCTATACTACTATCAAATTTTATAAGGCACCCGAATCCCGGGCTCATTTTTTTGAAAATCTTTAACATTCCGAGTGACCAATAACATAGCATTAACCTGCGCTGACGCCCAAATAATAGCATCCGGTAATTTAAGTCTATGTTGTTTGCGAAGCGCTACTGCTTGTTTTGCTATAGAATCATCTAGATCGACAAGGGAAAAACCAGCAAGAAAAACTTCGGTATCCTTCGCATTGCTTGCATCAGTACCGACCATCACCTCCATCCAGCTTATTACGCTAATTGCTTTTTCTTGATACCGTAAAAGCTCATGCTTAGCGGGTAAAATTGCATTTAAATAATCAATCAAAATGTTGGTATCAAAAAGCGCTTTTACCATTCAGAACGTATCTTTCTTTGATATTTAAGGCCATCTACCTTCTTTTTTCCCCATAAACCAAAAGCATCATCCAAAGATTTTTCAGATTTATGTTTTTTAACATAAATCGCGATGGCCTCTCTAACGACGGCAGCTCGAGATAACTTTTCCCTTTTGCTTATATCAGCTAAGGCATTCAAGTATTTATCGGGAATATCGACTAAAGTTCTCACTGTATAACGCTCAATGATAGATGATATCGATATTATATATCATATTTACATGTATTTCTAGAGGATGTAAAACGCACGAAACTGCTGAATATAGTCATCCTATTTAACTCGAAAGTTGAGAATGGCGTATACATTGTAAACAAAACAATACACTTATATACTACTCGCTTTATTTATCATAAAGTTGATATCGACTTGATGGACATTACGCATCCAAAGCCCTTCTCATCGGCGAAAACAGAAGTCAAAAAACGTAGTAGCAAAAAAGTCGCTTGGCCTGCATACGAGCTCGCCTTTTTAGATCACGATTTTTTACTGCATAAATCCCTACGATCGGTACGCTTACAACTGGAGTTGCTGAAGCCAGAACTTTCCCAACAGAAATTAAAGATCGAATCCACCATTGTGGTGTTTGGCAGTGCTAGAATTCCTGATCATGAGACAGCGAAACACCAGTTCAAACAAGCGCAGCAAAAATTAAAAACCAAGCCAAATAGTGCGACTTATAAGAGAGCGTTGAAAGTCGCTAAAAAACAACTAGAGCAATCTAAATATTATCAAGAAGCACAACGTTTTAGCCAGATAGTCTCCGAACGTTGTCAAAAAAATCGACGCCGGCACTTTGTTATTGTAACGGGCGGTGGC
This sequence comes from Pseudomonadota bacterium, assembly GCA_040384585.1. GTDB lineage: Bacteria > Pseudomonadota > Gammaproteobacteria > Diplorickettsiales > Diplorickettsiaceae > JAZKJD01. Next base: position 58,137 of record JAZKJD010000019.1, read on the forward strand.
CCTGGCATCATGGAAGCGGCAAACCGTGGCGCACAAGATGTCAAAGCCAAAAGTATCGGTTTAAACATTGTATTACCCCATGAGCAATCGCCGAATTGCTATATTTCGCCAGAGCTTTGCTTTCAATTTCATTATTTCGCTATCCGAAAAATGCATTTCCTAATCCGTTCACGCGCCTTAGTCTGCTTTCCTGGCGGCTATGGCACGCTAGATGAATTATTCGAAGCGCTCACCTTATTACAAACCAAAAAAATCAAACCGATTCCGCTATTGTTATTCGGAAAAAAATACTGGTCTAAGCTCATCGACTTTGATCTGTTAGTGAGTGAAGGTATGGTATGCCCTAGCGATCTCAAATTATTTCACTATGTAGAATCTGCCGAGCAAGCGTGGAAAATCATCGCTAAATTTTATGATTTGCCGATGGAATAATTGGTATAATTTCTTCAAGAAAAAATTTTATAAAATTTCAAAAAAATCAATCCCACGGACAAACAATTTGCAGAAATGGTAGATTAAAATCTTTTTTATTTCGCGTTACCAAACGTAAATCATGATAGAGAGCGGTAGCGGCAATAAGACTGTCAATAGCAGGAAGCGGTTTTTTCACCCTAAATTGCAGGAATCACGTTCTAAACTAATTCCTGAGCCAATCAAAGGCGATGCCTTTATAAACGCGACAAAGGAAGGCTTAGGTTTCACTAGTTTGTTATATTCAACTTTTGAAATCACGACCACAGTAGGCTCACCTCGTAAAGTAATTTCTTGAGGCCCATGTAAACTAGCCTCTTTGACAACTTCACTGAACCTAGCTTTTGCCTCTTGTAATTGCCAAGCACGCATAAGGATAACCCCATAATATCTAGTCACATTGTAGGGGATTCTGGATAAAAATCAATACCGCTTAATTTTCATGTTGCGCAGAACAACCCAACAACCGGCAGTCATGGTTTGCAATTCTAGGTATAAGTTCACTCTTTTTCTGTATAATGAGAAGCGTACTGAGCAAGTAGTTGTCGTATCATTTTTTGGTAATTCGTATGATATGTCTTCGCCGCTTGCTTAAAAAAATCAAGGCTCTCTTTTGTCAACGATAAGGTAACTTTTTTAGTTTCTTCTTTTAGTACCAATTCATGAGGTTCAGGTAAAAAATCAGATACCAAGTTGATCTTGCCAATAGGTTCACCAGTGTAGTTAACTTTTTTGAGCCTGTTCATAAATACGTTTCCCCTTTCTCCAATACCCTGCGCCAATAAGCCGAATTTTGCTAGCTCGGTAAGTAAATCTTACGGTCATCACCGCCTCATATACTTTTCCAAAGCAATAATAGCGTTTCTCGTAGCTACTGTGGTCCAAATCCTCCGCAATAATACGGTTAGTGTCCAAAAAAGCTTTTTGAGCTTCAGAAAAAGACACCCCATGCTTCATACGATTTTGGTAATCTTTTTTATCATCCCATTCAAAGTTTACTTTCTTCACTTTCATTAAAATATAAAATTAATTCTATTTTGTCAATATAAAAGTATTGATTTTTATATTGATAACAAAAATTGACAAGCGCCTCTCGACTAGAAATAAAATTAAAAAAACAATGCGCTCCGCTTAGAAGGAGTATTTATTTTTCCATTTATTTAATCTTGAAACTATACCCTACTAGGGTATAATAAGCTTATGGTCTTTATCGAAACTTCATTATTTACAAAGTATCGTTCTAATTATTTAAACGATGAGGCTTATAGGACATTCCAAGATTTTCTTATGCAACAACCTGAAGCGGGCGATATTATTCAAGGTGCTGGAGGATTGCGTAAATTACGCTGGAATCTTGGAAGTGACGGAAAGCGAGGCGGGATAAAGATTATTTATTACTTTAAAATAAAGAAAAGTCATATTTATTTGATGACATTATATTCAAAAAATGAGATGACAGATTTATCCACACAGGAAAAGAAATTCTTAAAACAGCTATTGCAAGAGTGGCGATTATGGCAAAACGTAATTTATTTGAAGAACTTAGAGAAGGAATTGAAGAAATAAAATCAAATCGACAGGGCAAAATTACTTTAAGAGCCTATGATGTTAAATTGCGCCCTTTACCTAAAATAACTGCAACTTCAATACGTAATATTCGTCGGAAGCTACACTTATCTCGTAATGTATTTGCTATGCGCCTTAGGGTTTCGCCAAGAACCTTAGAGAAATGGGAGCAAGGTAAAACAGTACCTAATAGCCAAGCAGCAGCACTTCTTTTAATGGTGAAGAAATATCCTGAGACTCTAGATCGTTTAGCAAACATTTAATCTAAGGCAAATGTTTTTTTATTTAGAAAATGTGGCTAAAAACGTTTTTAGAACTACCGAATGGAATTCCTTCTCACGACACGATTGCTAGGGTATTTTCGCACTTAAACCCCGTGCAATATCTTTCTGGCCTTATGCAGCAGTATTCGGCGTAAACGGTTTAAGCCCCTCATGGATAATAAGTACTTACAGGCTGTTTTACAACCTCTCTAAGATGCGTTTCCCCTGAAATTATTAATTTTTCTTAAGAAAATCTTAAGAAATTCTTAAGTATAGAAGACTAAAATACAGTTCTAGAAATTTATTTTTCTATCAATAATAAAAATAAGGGCATCGTCAAGGAGCCAAAGCATGTCTGATATACTTACAATTCTACAAAGTTTAGGCGTTAGTGAAAAGCAAAAAAATGAAATTAGAAGCATTAAAAATTTTCTTTCGCAAAATAAAAATTTATCTCTTGAAATCTTGCTTGGTGTCAACTCAGAAGGAAATAACATCAAATTAGAAGATAAAACTTCAACGGCACTAAGAAGTCTCACTGAAAATAGCACAGTCGCTTCAGAAATTCCAAATCAAGAAGATTTTAAAAAAATAGAATCGCTTATCCGAAAAAAGAAAGTAGAGATTTTAGGAATTAAGGGTGAAGGAAAAACCCACATTCTTGATAAATTAAAAGACGCTGAAGCAGAAATATCTGGCTTGGCTAAAGTAGCAGACAATGCAAAAGATAGTGAAAAGAAAAAAGCTGCTTACGGAGAAGGAGTAGCTGCGTTATGCCATGCAGATAAAGAATTATTAAAAATAAAAATAAAAGTTGAAAAAAATATAAACTCCATTGTCAAGTTCTATCAACTAGAATCTCCTGATGTTATTTGTATTTCCCGATATCTTGACTTAAAAAACTGTCTAGCACAAAAAGATTCAAGCTCTTATGATGAAAGGTTAAGTACTTGTGTAGAACTTCTAAAAGAAAAAAAAGGAAAAAATGATTTTTCATTAATTGATTTAAAAAATGTAAAAAATTGGTTACGCTTTAAAAGTACTCTCAACAAAAAACAAAATAACCCTACTACAGGAAATGATGCACGGTCTCCGCTAGACGAAAGTAATACTAACCAATTAGTAGAATCTCTAAAAATAGAAAACGAAAAACTCAAAAAAGAAATAAAAGAAATAAAAGAACTAAAGATACAAACTACAAAACCTATTTCAAGCAGTCCTGCTTCCACCGAAAATATTACTAAATCGGAATATAAATACGGTGAAAATAACTCTGATCCTCTCTTTAGTGATGAAAAAATTTTCAGAAATCTACACACTATTCTTGGTAGCGTTTTAGAAGAGAAAGATGAGGAACTTCAAAAGCTACGAGATGAAGTAATAGCAATATCAAAAGAGAATAAAAAATTAAGCGAAGAATTAAAAGAGCTAAAACAAAATTCAGTAAATGAAAATCTACGAAATAATAGTATTAAGGGTTTGGCAGAAATATTGAAGGAACAAAGACAAAAGCTAGATGAAAAAAAAGAAGAGACTAACAACTTAAAAGAAGAACTCGAAAAAAGTAAACAAAATGATGAACTTCAAAAGCGGAAAGGAAACTTAGTACTAGAGATATCAACTCTTGAAGAGAAACTGACAAAGACTCAAGAAGAGTTAACGAGTAAGTTATCAGAATATGACAATGTTTCACAAACACTACAAACAGAACAAGCGAAAAATCAGACTCTTACTAAAGAACTCGCTTCTAAAAAAAACATTATCAATACGCTTCAGGAAAAAATAGATAAGTCCTCTAGTGATAGAGAAAAAGAGAGTCTTGATTCTGCTACAATAATTAAAGATAAAGATAAAGTATTAGATCAACTTAAAAAACAACTAGAAGAAGAAAAGAAAAAACTCGATACTTTATCTAAAGAAAAATCAGAATCAGATAAGAACATCATTACACTCAAAAACGAGGTTGAAAATTTTCAAACAAAAAATAATGACCTAAAATCAGATTTAGGAAAAAAGTCTAAAGAGCTAGATAAACTTAAAACAGAATCTTTAGAAATCAAACAACAGTTACAGAACGAAAAAAATAAGAGTGGGGACTTACAAAGCCAGATTGAGAAAGCTACTACACTCAAACGACAACAAGAAGAAACCCTTGAGAAAGAAAAGCAAAAGCTTATCAAAGCACAGAAAGAAACAGCTGAGTTACAGACTGAAAAAGAACAACTTGAACAACAATTAGTAGAAGCTAAAGATCTTCAAAAAAAAGACTTAGCGTTCAAACTATCAAATGACAAAGAAACTCATGAACAAGAAAAAGTCCAATTAGCAAAGAAAATTTCAGATCTTGAAACGAAGATTAAAGAAAAAAGTGATGAATTATTGACGCTAAAAACAAGTAATAGTGAATCTATCGTAGCGTTACAGAAAAAAATACAGGAAAAAAAATCAAAAATTGAAGAAATTCAAAATAAAAATAGGGAAACAGTAGAGAAATTGCAAGCAAGTATTAACTCTAAAGAAACAGTCATAGAGGAAACTGTTAAAGAAAGAAATAAATTGAAAGAGGCTCATGATAAATTACAAACTGAGCATCGGGACATGCTGAAAGATTTAAAAAATCAACTTGCCGAAGAAAAAACTAAAGCACTTGAAGAGTCGAATACGCATCAGCAAAAAATAACCCAACAAGAAGAAAAATATAAAGAGCTATCTAATAAGCTTAACGAGGAAACTAAAAATCTTGAAGATCTTGAACTTGATCTTACTACACAGACGGAAGCGCTAACGAAACTTAAAAAAGAAAAAACAGAGATAGAAGAGAAACTCAAAACGAGCCAGGAAAAAGAAAATGAACTTACAGATGAGTTAAGTAAATTAGAAACTACCAATGAGACGCTGACAAAAAAATTAGATACAAGCGAAGTTACCATCTCTAACTTACATAAGGAATCTGAAGAAACAGAAGAGAAAGCAAACAGATTAAAATCTGCACTTGATGAACAAAAACAGAAAACTACAGAAGCTGAAGATAAACTCTCTCAGGTTAACGATCAACTGGGTACCAACCAGAAAATAATTGATAAAAATCAGGAACAACTTGAGGAAATGAATACATTCAAGCGAAAATCAGAAGAAGAGATTAAACAAAAAACACAAAAGCTTATAGAAGCACAGAAAGCAATAACTGAGTTACAGACTGAAAAAGAACAACTTGAACAACAAGCTAAAGACCTTCAAAAAACACTTGAAACAAGCAAACAAAGTATAAATAACCTAGAAAAGGAAAAAGAAAGCTCATTGAATGACAAAAAAGTTCATGAACAAGAAAAAAGACAATTAGAAAATAAAGTTTCAGTTCTTGAAGCGAAGATTAAAGAAAAAAGTGGTGAATTATTGGCGCTAGAAAAAAGTAATAATGAATCTATCGAAGCGTTAGATAAAAAAATAGAGGAAAAAGAATCAAAAATTGAAGAAATTCAAAATAAAAATGGGAAAATAGTAGAGGAATTGCAAGCAAGTATTAAGTCTAAAGAAACAAGCATAGAGGAACATGTAAAAAAAACAAATGCATTGAAAACTGAGCTTCAGCACAACCTGGAAGAGTTAACAAAACAATTTTCCGAAGAAAAAACTAAAGCACTTGAAGGGTCGAATGAAGCGCATCAGCTAGAAATAATCCAAGAAAAAGAAAAATATAAGGAGCTATCTAATGAGATAGATGAGAAAACTAAAAAGCTTGAAGAATTTAGAGATAATTTTAAGAAAACTACAGAAACGCTAATGGAACTTAAAAAAGAAAAAACAGAGATGGAAAACAAGATCAAAATGAGCCAGGCAGAAGAAGCTAGACTTAAAGATGAGTTAAGTGACTTAAAAAACTCTAATGAAACACTGACAAGGAAATTAAAAACAAACGAAACTAAAATCTCCGACTTACAGAACCAATCTAAAGAAACAGAAGAAAAAGCAAACAAATTAAAATCTGCACTTTCTAAACAACAGCAGAAAACTACAGAATCTGAAGCTAGTCTCAACCAGCTTGAAAAACAACTTCAAGAAGTAAAAGTAGAGAAGAAACAACTTCAACAAGAAACTGATACTCAATTAAAAAAATTACTTGAATCTGAAAACATGTTAAAGAAGTCAAATAATAAGCTTCAGGAACTTATAGATGAAAAAGATAAATCGAAACTAACAACAGGAGCAATAGCGACACAAACAGAACCTTTAGATGCCACGTCTGATGATAAACTTCCTAGCCATAATTCAACAACCATTAGGAATAATATGCCCCCTACTCCGTCAAACGTTCCAATGGCCAGAGCACAGTCTGCACCAGATTTATCTGGAAATTCACCCGAGCAGCTTCACGATAACGCAACAGATATTCCCGCCGCTGAAGCTTCTAATATAACAGATAGCTCCAGTCAGTCACCTTCCAAGGAAAGTGAAGATGAAAATAAGAAATCTGATCAAAAAAAATTATTACAGAATCAGCATAAGGCTGATTTCAATTCTCATCAAATTCAAGTAAAGTCGGAAGACGGTATAAGTAAAAGAGGTTCTAGTATGTCAGCTGAAGAACAATTAGCAGATCTTAATTTGCAGGAAAACTTTTCTGACACACTAGCAAAAAATCTTCAAGAGTATTTTTCAGAACAAGTTGCACGAGAGATTGACTTTGATCACAAAAGTATTATCCTTAAATCCATACAAGACTCATTAGAAACTACTGCTAAAGCCCTAGCAGAAAAAGTAAATGCCGGAGAATGGGATGACGAATTAAAACAAGCACGCACTGAGTTAATCAGTGAAGACCCAACCATCAGTAAAAACTATGAAGAAGCCGCAAATCAATTAAGCAAGAAACTCATAGGCAATGCGATAAATCTTATAAAAAACCCGATAGACATCACAAGCAATCCAGAGGACAACCACCGTGCTACATTCCAAACCAGTTTACTTAAAGCCGAAAAAGAATTAATTAAACAAGCTAAAGAAATAGAAAAAAAAGTCAAGGAAGTCATGCCTCTTCTAACAAGAAATAAAGATATCCTTAATGAATTTACTAAAAAGGAATTAGAAAAGCTAGCAATACAAGCAGGGACTGAAGAATTCGGCGACGCATCACTTCCAGAAGAGCTGCTGAAATCTATTGAAGATAATCAAAAATTTAAAGAACACAGTCTTGGTCTTGTAAACTATTTACCAATAAATAAAAAATTCAGGCAGAACGTAATTATTACTAACGAAGGGTTCCTTGAGTCCGCAAAAAAACTTATCCCTGAGGCTTTTCAAGAAATTACATATGATGGAAAAACTATCGCGCAGACAGCTGAAGATATAGGAAAAACCCTTGCCAAAGAAATTCAATCCACTATAGATAATTCGGAACGCAGGACTAGTTCTTCTTTCTCCATCAGCAGCTTTAACGGTAATGAAGGTAGTCACCCCAACAGTGGTGATAGTGGACGTGGAACTGGCAGTGAGAATGAGGACAACAGTCTTATAACAAATGATGGAGAACATTCTATACCAGACAACAACTACACTGCTGAGGGTTTAAAAGCTGCTCTGCTTGAATTCAGCCAAAATAAAAAAGGATTCCATAAGCTCCCAATGCCATTGAAAGCACTTCAATATGCAAGTCTACTAGTTCCGGAAGAGTTTTCACTAGCTATTCAAGCGGTTTGTTCAATCAGTAAAAAAGACGCTGATGAGTTTAATAGCCTTAACTCTTTCGAGTCATTACGTAATAAATTACGATACAAAGCTTTCAAAAATATTACTAAATCTGATGGCAAAATCAATGAACAAGATATCCAAGATATCCATAATTTGGAGGCCAAATTATGGTTAGAAAAAAAGCTTGAGAAGATCACCCACAGAACAGTTGATATCGGATTAACAGAAATAGATCAATCGACAGTTACTACAAAAATCAAAGAAAAGCTCCTATTGTCTGCACTTAATCTCTCTGCAGTCACATTGAAGCCATCCGGAGATCTAAATATTGAAATAGAAAAGCTAAAAAAATACGAGTTGAAATTAATTGCCAAAACCTATCAGGAGTATTCTAAGATCGAGTCGAAACTTTCTCAATATCCTACACTCCTGAAGGAAAGTAACGATAATGCATCTAGCGCCGATGAAGATCATGGCTTTGAGGAAGAAGGCGATTTACAACATTTTACTGCCACGCTCAATGAAAAATTATCAGATAATACTAAAATTACTGAGCACCAAGCATCCGCCTTAATCGATGCCATTAGCAAACAGATAAATCCCCCCTGCTACAAATGGAGTCTAGTAGGCTCTACCTTAGATTCTGAGCTAGTCAATAATATTAATGACACTCTTAAGCTAGAGAATGAAGTATTAAACAATTCTGCTAATAAAAAAAAATTAGTTCTCGCTGCAATTAATCTCTTGCGGGAAGACTATCAGCTTGCCGCTACGCTTAGAGCAAGAGAGGCATGGGAAAAGAATATTAAACAACATTACGCCCTAACAGAAGGCATTGCGTATTTAAGAAGAGTAAATGTAAAGAGTAGAATCACCCTACTTGAAGAAATGCGTGCTAAAAAAATTGCGCATACTACAGAAGATAAGTCAACACTAGGACAGCCAGGCCCTGTTTATCTTCCCAACTCGTGTAAAATTATTGAAGAAGACAAAAAACTGGCTCAACAGGAGGATCTTAGTTTCACTGCTACAGGCGAGACTTTTCATCGGCGCGATGCGCTGGAAAAAAATGTTCCTGTGATTTATGAGCAAGACTTAGGTGATAAAAAGCAATTGTGGTGTGTCATGCGTACACCAAATGATGCTTTAGCCTATAAGACAAAAGGGGAGTCTAAATGGAATTTAAAAAACGTCACGCAAAAAGCAGTCGCTTTCACACAAATGGTCGATGCAGTCCAGAGCTTTAAAGACAGTAGGATTGTCTCTTTTACTTTTGGAAACTGCAGCAAGGCAACAGAGAAAAAATATCGTATTTTTATACACGCTTACAATGATTTAGGGATTGGTCCTTTTCTTTCTTGCCAAGAAAATAATGCGATAGCGCTAAAAACAAAAGAACTAGAGCAGGCAAAAGAAGAAATTAAAAAACAATTAAAACTTCAGACTCAAGAGCTGGATGAAAATATAAAAAAAATGCCAGATTTGAGTATCAATACGACTCCACGACTACGCGCAAGAGGATAGTAAAATGGCTACATCAATAAGCAGAGAAGGCCTTATTCGTCAGCATATCGTTGGCATAAGTTTGATTAAAGAAGATTTAGCGGAAAATGTTATTAACTTAGTCAAGAAAGAAGAGCTTCTTGCATTATTTGATAAAGGCTTAACTGATAAGCTGACTGACCACGGAAAAACGATATTTTCAGCCGGTTTAAATGAAGAAGGATTGAATACCGTAGAAGACGAAATAAAAAAGGAATTTCGTAAATATTATAGCCAAGTCTTAGCAATAGGAGAATCAAAATTAAAGGAAGGAAATGATCAAAAACAAGTGGCAAAAATGGCCCAAGATCAATTCAGGCAAAGTTTAGCGACAGCTAATACGAAAGAAAAACTCTTTCAAATCTTTATTTCTCAATTAGCCGATAAAGGACAATCATTTACTGAAGAGGATAAGCCACATCTACGCAGTACCTTTTTCCAATATATGGATAAAACCATTGAGAAACACAGTGATTCATTAAAAGATTTTCAATCGCTTGAGTCTGTTAAAGCGAAAATGCAGTTAAATGATGATACCATTACGAAAAAACCTAACGCGTCAATGACAGCCCAGCCGATGACTAACAAAGGTCTAATCACTGGCCCTAAAGTTGAAGCCAAATCTGGTTATAGCATCAACATTGATAATCTGCGGAAGCAGCTCCAATATACTCTGGCCAATTTAAAGCCCGGAGAAAAAGTAAATATAGACGTCATTAAGCCCGATCGTGATGAAGCCCAAAAAAACATGGCTGAAACTGCTTTTCAACATAAGACAACTTTATTATCGGCTCTTCTAGTGTTCTTATATCTCGGTTTGATCCATTTTTCTAAAATTCCATTATTAACCACAAGCAAAACTGAGGATGAACAAAGGGTTTTAAAAGCTATCATAGACTTAGCACAGAAATATGGCCTTATTATGGATCCCAAAGACATCAATCTAAAAATTAGTGTTCCAGGAAGAAATGGAAAAAACCAAACTGTTTTCGAAGGTCCTTTACCAGAACCACTTTCGCAAGAGCTAAACAAAACTGCTGCTAAGGTCAAAACCCAGCTTTTTCCGAATAATAAGCCATTGTATCAGACACAAAAACTTAATCCCGATAGTGCTGTAAAAACAGAGGACAAAGAGGAGGTTAATAGAACGCCTACACTAGCAGCATAAGGAGAAAGAGTCTTAAATAGATTTAACTATTTTTAATCGCATGGGAATAAACAACTTCACGAAATCTATCCAATTCTTTGAGACGATCGTGAAGTAATTCTGCTTTTTCATCTGGTTCAAAAGGAGTATTGAGATGATATTTCTTACATTCAAGCCAGGCGGCTCGTTCGGCAGCAGGAAGTCCAGAAAAACGAACCCGCTTTGCACCACGTTTGATTAACAAATCAACCATAGCCCTTACCGTAGTCAATAGTCGACCTGTTACATAGCTTCCGTAGTATTTTCCAGGTGACGTTTTCAAACTAGATCCGTAATCAGAAACTTCGTAACCGTTTTCGACCTGAATAATATTGAGTGCAGTTAATCCAGTTGCCGTCGTTCCACCCTCTCCTTCGGTGGAATCATCAAGTACAGCAATCTCAAAATAACCCCATAATAGTAATAAAAACGAATACGCTGATTTATTAGAAAATGTTGGATCAACCAATATTTCAGAAAGCTGACTAAATAGCTCATCTAAATTTATATTAAAGGTATTGTTATCGTCGTCAGTCATTAAAAAAACACTAGTGAAATAAAATTATTGATTTTTAAAATTTGTAGAGGCACAGGTACAACTTTTGTTTCCCCTTGTAGGCAACAAAAAATAGCGACACTCCCGTGAACCCCATCATAGCGAAGCCCCGGAACAACGTTCTGAGCGTGGATTTATCCAGTCAAAAAACTAGTCTTTGACTGGATTTCCGCGCGCTTCCGCGCTCGCAATGACGAAATTTTTACTGTCTCTACAGAAAAATTCCCATAACTAAAGTTAGATAAGTGACAAGGCAAAACCCCAAACTATTTCCTAACCCTCTTGTTTGAAAAGCAATAAAAACTGCTGTTAACACCTATTATGAAGTATTCCAAATTATTCTGCTGCGTTACCACCTTGACCTGCACCACCTGTTGCTTCTGCTCTGGTTTGTTTAAGTTCTTTCACCCTACGACCTAATGCCATGCCGCCTGCAGCCGATTCACTAACAGCTTGGCCTGAAGGCATCTGGTGGGTAAGCGCGCCCACGTCTTTGTCATGCTGGCCGCGAATACCTTGCAACATGGATTCTTCATGACCGCTTTCTTGAGGACCACCAATCCAACGTAATACTTTGTTAGGAACCTCATAAATCATGGCAAAACTACGATTAACAATGGCTAATACCGCCGCGGTATAAATAGCCATCATGGCCGTTTGATAAACGATGGCAAAGATATCGCCGTTATATTCTGTTAAGAACTGTACCGCAATACCAAACCCCTTATTAAACAAGGAAAGCGCTACAAACGATAAAATAATACCAAAAATAAAACCAAAAACCATCAGCACGGGCCTCAAGAAGACACTGGCAAGCAACATAATCGCTTGTTCGGCTTTACCCATAAAATCATGTCCTTCAGGATGCGTAATCCCTAATGCCACCAACGGTGCTGCTAAAACCGCCTCAAGTACGACAGCAAACCAAGTAACGCCGCCAAAAATAAAGAGAAAGAATGGAATCAACGGGACGTAATAAGAAAGGACTGAGCCCAAAACAAAATTGGTCCCCATCCAAACCGTCACTAAAGGCATCATGACGATGAGTAGATTACTAATCAATAGCATGGCATTAACCGCACCACCCACCGTCCAAAAACCTGAAGCAACACCTACCGCAATCCCAGCTATCCCTAAACCGGTAATAATAGATAAAATAGATATCCACACTTGTTCAACCATAGAGACTAAACCATTACCCACGGAGGCTAATGCAAAGATAGGATCCATTTTTTGATTATTAATCGCATCTGATAATTTACTTTCAAAATCATGAACGCGGGGGAAAATACCATTTAAAACAGCTGATACGACCTTCCCTATTGCATCCACATGCGCGACATCGTCAGGGAGAGAAGGATTGGAAGTATCCGGATTATTATTATCTTTAGTTCTGGTAGTTTCCGCAGCAATATAACTATCAACAACCCCATTCGCGCTGGGCAGATTATTCTTTAAATTGGTAATGACATTTCCATCATTAATGGCCTCAAAAGGCCCTGCCCCATAGGTAGGGCTAAACGCCGGTGAAATTTTTTGATCTAATGAACTTAAGTCCAGTTTTTTTAACTGTTGATTCAAGCTGGCCATCCTATAGTAATAGCTACCTGCCAGTATCCAACCATAGCCTTTAGCGTCCTTAATAAAGTTTTTATATTTCGCCGTCGCACTATCTTGTAAGGAACGTAAGGCAGGTTTTACAATCGTAAAGTAATCATCGGATGTATCCACCAAGCCATTAACCTCAAAAATGGGATCATCAGACTTCAATGTAACCAATGGCACTGATGTTGCATCCGCCGACAAAGGAGGCGCCAATCTATTCGCTAGGGATTGTGCTAAAGGCTGCAGATCCAAAGTAAACTGCCTAGCGGCAATACTCGCACTATCGTTCGCTGTTAAATGCGCTGGATTATAAACCTTGTCATTATCTTTACTAATGTAGTCCCAAGAAATATTGCCGCACATCCCTTGTAGATTGGCAAAGGTCCCCGATAATTTACCCGGGAATGTAATAAAACCGCCTGTATCTTTCGTGTAATCCATAGGAAGACCTGTGTTTGCTCCATTGGGCGCTTTTCCCGTAACCGCCAGCGAGGACATAAAATCAGGAACCTGAACTCCAGTATTTCGATTTTGGTTTACCAACGCATTATGAACGGTAAGCATACATACTTCTGACTTAAGCACCGATCCAGCTTTTCCTACCAAAAAACTATTATCTGTTGATTTATCACCTGTATGTAACGATTGAAGAGGCTCAACAATTGTCCCATTTCGGTTCATATAATCGAGCGCTACATTCCATACTTGGTCGGCCGCTCCAACACCTTGCACGACGACCCACATAACAATGATCTGCACAAGGGAGTAGCCGGTCGCTTTCGGTAGTAGTAAACCAATACCAAACACTGTACGCAAAGGAACCCAAATAGAAGACCATTTTTGCCCTAAAAATTCACCTTGATGTGCAGTATTTAATATGGATGTAAACAACACATAGCTCAATGTTACAGAAGCCATCACTAACACTGTGGCATTAAACGCACCAAACATCGTCCCCAAAATTTCACTGCCAGTACCATGTAACACCCCATCGACTACGCCAAAAATAGTGGCCAGATACTGAACTGATAAATCGCTTGTAGGAGGCGTTAACCCGTCCGCAAGCAAAAGCGTAGGAAATAAAGCAAGGAATATAGCAAATAGAAATTTTTTCATTATTTTTTCTTTCCCATTGTTAATTGTGCCGTTAACCAATCGCGAAACCCACAACCTAAGCGTCGCTGTTTGATCTGAAAAATCCAAAAATGATAACGGAATATTTGAGTCAAGATAATAACCGTTACCCCAAGGCAAGGAAAAAAGCCTCGTAAAGAATTTTCAAATAAAAGATGAATGCTATAAGCAATACTAATAAGAAAAAGTAGAATCCATATCCACATCAAACGAGTAAACGCTTTCATTCGCCGACAAAGATCCGCCTCGCTTAACTTAAGACGATCCAACGCGACTTGAAAGGATTCTTGTGTATTGGCTTGTTCAGGTATGAAGAATTTTTTAGCAAACGAATAAAGTGAACGATTGGTCTTCACTAACTGACGGTAACCAATCCACTTAGGAACATCTACGAAAGGCTTTATTATTTTTTTTACACCACCAAAAAAACTCACGTATCTCTCCGGGGTTTATCTATCAGTTATAGTATAGCGCTCACCTAAAACATGCAAATACTTTTTTACAAAACGCCGGTTGATTTGTGTCTTCGCCTTGGATAATCTATAATTATCTTTTTGCGATTGATAAAAATACAATAATGTGTAAATCCTCATGCCTGATTTAAGCCACAAAGGTTCACATCTCTATTGGAAACAATATCAAGATCCGATGATCTATCGTGTCCTATGTTTTATGGAGAGTGTTGAACAATGGATAAAAGATGGTGATCCTGCACTTGAGGAGTCGATCACACACTTAGGCACAGAAATCGATGATATTGAAAAGGTTGATCTCGATAAGCTAGGCCGTCAAGCACTCTTTATTCGTTTAGGAAACCATTTGGGAATGTCTCGTACCTTGCGTTTGTTGCAAGCGCTTGATACCGCTCATCCAGGTTCCGCCGCTAAATTATTGATGCATGCAGAAGAAATCAGCCATGGTGCGGAAGATGAGGCAGGGTTGTTTCTACGCAGAAATGTTGCCTTTGAACGCCTGCGACTATTGGCTAGGGTTTTTTCCCACGATCGCCTCGATTTAGTTTTAAAAGCATTAGAAGGTGAGTAATGATGATAAAAAAACTCTGCACAGGACAAAAATTTAAAAAGAGATGGGTGACACGGATGCTAGCTTCTTTTTTGTGGCGTAAGCCAGCAAAGAAAAGCGTATCCAGTGGCAGGACCCACCTCACCTATTTTTTGTCCTGCGCAGAGATAAAAAAAGTGCGCGCTCATTGGATATTAATAATTTTTGCTTATTTCTTAATTAATCCACTGGCAGTCGTTGCCGATCCAAAAATGGATCCCTTACAATCTTATCGTGATGAAATCAACAAAGCAGAAGCGACTGCCGCACAAAATGTTCTTGACCAGCTGGGTCCTAGTAGTGATGACTCGTCGAATCCGTACTCGAATCCTAGTCCACCTCAATCAGCTGCTTCCTCAAATAATGAAAGCGCTTTTTCTCCGCCTTCTACTGAAACACAAAACAATGCAAGACCCATACACAAGTCACAGAATAGTAATCCCTGGTTAAAACCGAATCCTTGGGAAGCACAATCTAAAATAAATCCCTGGGCGAATGCACCCATTCCTAGCCAAACAGGCCCTACTAATTCTTCTTCCGTTAACACATACCCTCCTCCGATCAGTCCTCCCAATATTTTTGCGCTGCCACAAACAAGTCCCAACCCATTACCGAAAAAAAATTAACTATCATCCATAATTATAAGAGGTCTTTTTCATGCCTTACCAGTCAATAATCAAAACAAGCTTTTTAAGTATTCTCATAGCAACAGCAAGCGTAAGCACATCGGTTTCTTATGCGGCCCCCGACCCTATTTTAGACGGGGATATAGGAAAACTATTAACAAGCACCCAAGGTTTGGTCGCAGGTTTCGGATCGACTGCTATCAGCAAAAAGCTAATGAATACGGAACCCACAAACAATACCGTCACTATGGCCACGGATACCGCACAAGCCACTTATCTAAACCCTGCTAATTCACTATTTGTCGGAAAGTTGACTAGAGCATTACTGAGTAAAACCAACAATCTTGGAAAGGATAATGATAATGATAATGATTCTTTTACCTGGAATCCCAATACAAAAGCAGATCCAAAACTAGAAAAGGAACCGCTGAAATCAGTCGATATCAATAGTTTACTTGAGCCCATCGTCTATAATGACGTAGAAAAAGCACAAGCTAATAATGTCATCGATTCCTTAAGTAACGCCTTAAATCCTCTAGATACGATTAATTTTAATAAACTCGTCGCTAGTTTAAGTGGCAATAAAAAGAATAATATAAAAGCGAAGCTCAACGAAAAACAAACTCAAGCCTATCTTGCAGCACTACGCAGTTATGCGGCCACGCAAACAGTTGCCTTAAGTAATCTTTATCAGCTCTATAATGAACGGCAAGCCATTGATCCCAATACCCTACCCTCTGATTTAAAAAAGGCAGTCAACGCTGTTGCTAGCCAAACCAAAGGCCCCGTCAGTACCCTTCAATTAGAAAATTTTATGACAACACGTAGAATTCTTGATAAAGACTGGAATCTCAATTTAACAAAGGAAAATCCCGCAACTCTACAACGTGAACAAGTCCAACTCATGGCTGAAAATTTGGCGGAAACCTATCAAACACGGATGACATTAGAACGTTTACTCGCTACTATGTCGGTTCTAGTATTAGAATTTAACCAGCAAATCCGTATTCCATTGCAAATTCAAATACAAAACATCAGTAATCCTCCCAAAAAAAAATAGGGAAGATATAAAAACGACATGGACTTAAAAATGATTTCTTATGGATCCTGTCACGTAGCAGGACGGCGGCTACTGAGGAGTGCGGAGTCCTTCTTGGTCAATCTGTTGGTCAAGGCACCCTAGCATAGGGTGGGCAGCCGGGGATAACGGTTAGGGTAATGATCTTATAGTATGATTCCTAGACTTTTGAGCAAATTTATTCGTAGTCGCAACCAGCGGCTTTTAAAAGAACTTGAAAAAATAGTGTTGGCGATTAATGCCTTGGAACCTGCCATGCAGGCTTTATCAGACATCGCATTGCAAGCAAAAACCGAAGAATTTCAAGCTCGCTTACAGGATGGTTGTGCCTTGGATGAATTACTGGTTGAAGCTTTTGCCGTAGTACGAGAAGCCAGCCAACGCGTTCTCGGCATGCGCCACTTTGATGTGCAGTTAATTGGTGGCATGGTATTACACAGTGGCAAAATTGCTGAAATGCGTACGGGTGAAGGTAAAACCTTAGTGGCTACGCTTGCCGCTTATCTCAATGCCTTAGCCGGTCAAGGCGTGCATATCATCACCGTCAATGATTACCTTGCCAAACGAGACTCGCAATGGATGAGTCCTATTTATACCTTCTTGGGATTAACGACTGGCGTTATTATATCCGATCTGCCATTACCTGAACGACAAGCCGCGTATGCAGCCGATATTACTTATGGAACCAATAATGAATTTGGTTTTGATTATCTACGCGATAATATGGCTTTTTCTTTGACAGAAAAATCACAGCGAATGTTAAATTTTGCGATAGTAGATGAAGTGGATTCCATTTTGATTGATGAAGCACGTACCCCTTTAATCATTTCCGGCGCTAGCGAAGAAAGTTCTGAGCTTTATATAAAAATCAATCGTATCGTTCCCTACCTGACTTTACGAAAAGAAGAAGAAGGCTCAGGAGATTTTTATCTGGATGAAAAAACCAAACAAGCCCATTTAACAGAAGAGGGACATCAAAAACTAGAAGAACTTTTGGTAAAGCAAGCATTATTAACGGAGGGAGACAATCTTTACCATCTCACGAATATTGGCCTAATGCACCATGTGAACGCGGCATTGCGCGCGCATTATTTATTCCAACGCGATGTCGATTACATTGTCCAGAACAATCAAGTGGTGATTGTCGATGAACACACGGGTAGGCTGATGTCGGGACGACGCTGGTCGGATGGTCTACACCAGGCCGTAGAAGCCAAAGAAAATGCAGCGATTCAAAATGAGAATCAAACCTTAGCCTCTATTACTTTTCAAAATTATTTTCGCCTTTACCATAAGTTGGCAGGGATGACGGGCACTGCCGATACTGAAGCCTATGAATTCCAAGAAATCTATGGTTTAGAAGTTGTGGTTATCCCTACCCATTTACCCGTTTCTCGTCACGATCTACCCGATCAAATTTATCTAACAAAAGAAGAGAAATTTACTGCCATCCTTAATGATATTAAAGCGTGCCGTGTTCGTAAACAACCCATACTCGTCGGTACGGCTTCGATAGAAACATCGGAATATCTCTCTAATTTATTAAACAAAGAAAAGATTCCGCATCAAGTACTCAATGCCAAATTTCATGAGAAAGAGGCGCAGATTATTGCAGAAGCAGGTCGCCCTGGAACCGTGACCATTGCAACGAATATGGCGGGACGTGGAACCGATATCGTCTTAGGTGGCAACCTCCATGCAGAGCTTTCCAGCCTTCCTACGACGATGTCTAGGGAAGAAATAGAACAACACAAAATTGGGTGGAAAGAAAGACACGATGAGGTCATTACTGCCGGTGGTTTACATATCATCGGTAGTGAACGACATGAATCACGCCGTATCGATAACCAACTACGCGGTCGTTCGGGTCGACAAGGCGACCCTGGTTCTTCTCGTTTCTATTTATCATTAGAAGACAATCTCATGCGCATTTTTGCTTCTGATCGTGTGGCAATGATCATGCAAAAACTCGGTATGCAAGCGGGCGAAGCCATTGAACATCGCTGGATCACACGTGCGATTGAAAATGCTCAGCGTAAAGTGGAAGGGCGTAATTTTGATATTCGAAAACAGTTATTAGAATTCGATAATGTAGCCAATGAACAACGTAAGGTTATCTATGAGCAACGTAATGAGTTACTTGCCACAGAAGATATTTCTCCGATTATCAAAAATTGTCGAGCTGATGTTATCAGCGCGACCATTGATCAACACATTCCACCAGAAACGCTAGAAGAGCAATGGGATATACCTCGTTTAGAAAATCAGCTAAAACAGGATTTTTTACTCGATTTACCACTGCAAACCTGGTTAAGCGATGCAAACTGCACGGAAGAGGATCTACGTCAAAAAATTCTAACGGCGGCAGAAACTGCCTATACAGAAAAAGAACATTTTGTCGGTTCATCACCCTTACGTCAGATCGAAAAAACCCTGATGCTACAAACACTCGATATGTTATGGAAGGATCATCTGGCGGCGATGGATCACTTACGACAAGGGATTCATTTGCGTGGCTATGCACAAAAAAATCCTAAGCAAGAATATAAACGCGAATCCTTTACTCTCTTTTCTTCACTACTAGATCAATTAAAATATCAGGTTATTAGTCTGCTCAGTTGTCTACAGATACAAGCAGCCGAAGATGCAGAGCGCTTAGAGCAACAACGTCGACAACAAATGCCACAAATACTAGATTTTCAACATCCTGATTCACTCAACACGGAGGCTGATTCCGTCAAGGGAGAAGAAACACAACAAGGGGTTACGACACAACGTAATCACAATAAAGTCGGTAGAAATGAACCCTGTCCCTGTGGGTCCGGAAAAAAATATAAACATTGTCATGGTCAATTGAAATAATATGTCAGAACAAATTATTATTAAAACACCGGAAGAAATTGAGAAAATGCGCATCGCTGGCCGACTAGCAGCGCAAGTCTTAGAGATGATCGCACCAACTGTCAAACCTGGCATTACAACCAATAAATTAGATAAAATTTGTCATGACTATATCGTCAATGTACAAAATGCCATCCCTGCCCCTTTGCATTATCGTGGATTCCCTAAATCCATCTGTACTTCGATTAATCATCAAGTCTGCCACGGCATTCCTAGTGAACGTGTTTTAAAAGATGGTGATCTAATCAATATCGACGTCACCATTATTAAAGATGGCTACCACGGTGATACCAGTAAAATGTTTCTTGTCGGTAACGTCTCTATATTGGCGCAACGTTTGTCTCGCATCACACAAAAATGCTTATATCGCGGAATTCAACTCGTGAAACCGGGTACTTATTTGGGAGATATTGGCGCTAGCATTCAAAAATATGCAGAATCAGAAGGATTTTCTATCGTACGCGAATATTGTGGCCATGGTATAGGCCGTCTTTTTCATGAAGATCTACAGGTATTACACTATGGCCATCCAGGCACAGGCGTTCAATTACTTCCCGGCATGACATTCACGATTGAACCCATGGTCAATGCGGGTAAGCGTTTTGTTAAACTGATGCCAGATCAATGGACGGCTGTCACAAAGGATCACAGTCTGTCCGCACAGTGGGAACATACACTGCTTGTCACTGAAACGGGTTATGAAGTGTTAACCCTACGCGAAGAAGAAAACTCTTTTTTTTCATGATGCAAACTCAATCTAAGAATATATTTCTTCCTTAATGATATCTAAGGCTTCAGATAACTGGGAAACAGGAAAAACAGCCAAGCCATCGATAGTTTGTTTACTCACGTTGGCTTTGGGAACGATAGCCGATTTAAAACCATGCTTCGCTGCATCACGTAAACGTTCTTGACCGTGGGGTACCGGACGAATTTCACCGGATAAACCGACTTCACCAAAAGCAATCCAATCATAAGGCACGGCTTTATTTCGCAAACTAGATAAGACAGCCAATAAAACAGGCAAATCGGCGCTAGTTTCTAATAAACGCACACCACCAACCACATTAATAAACACATCTTGATCATAGCTCACCACACCGGCATGCCGGTGTAATACCGCTAATAACATCGCCAAACGATTGCTATCCAAACCCACCGCCACTCGGCGTGGATTTCCGCCATGGTTAGTATCCACTAATGCCTGTACTTCGACTAGCAAAGGACGACTACCCTGCCAACTTGCCGTAACGATGCTACCTGATAAAGGCTCATCAGCGCGTGATAACAGAATAGCGGAAGGATTGCTGACCTCACGTAATCCCTTTTCTGTCATTACGAAAACGCCTAGCTCATTGACAGCCCCAAAACGATTTTTAACGGATCGGATCAGTCGATGGCGACTATCTGTCTCCCCCTCAAAATATAATACGGTATCTACCATATGTTCTAAGACTCGAGGACCCGCTAATACACCATCTTTCGTCACATGCCCGACTAAAAACAACGCAATACCCACTTGCTTTGCTAAGCGCGTTAATTGCATCGCACTTTCCCTGACTTGCCCAACGGCGCCGGGCGCAGAAGGTAATAAATCTGTATGCATCGTTTGAATGGAATCGATGACCAACACCTGTGGTTTTTCTTGCAATGCATGGGATAAGATACTTTCTACGCGAGTTTCCATGAGTAATCGCAACTTTTCACTCGGTAGGCCTAAGCGCCTTGCGCGCAATGCCACCTGTTGTAGTGATTCCTCACCAGTAATATAGAGAACATCGGTATCTTCACTCAGCTGGCAGAGACACTGTAATAGTAAAGTTGATTTGCCAATCCCTGGGTCGCCACCCATTAATATCACGGAGCCCGGTACAATACCTCCGCCCAAAACCCTATCTAATTCCCTAATTTTTGAAGAAAATCGCTGGACTTCATTAAACTGAATCGTATTTAACGACGTTATTTTCTGATCGCTTGTCGCGGTGTCAGTACGTAAGCGAGTCGTCAGCACATGGGGAGGAGATGGAGAAACGACTTCCTCTAATAAACTATTCCATGCTTGGCATTCGCCACATTGGCCTGACCATTGTAAAAATGGGCTTCCACAGGATTGACAACGATAAACACGCTTAGCTTTTGATAGGTTCATTTTTCTTTAGCAAGGCTTTCACAGCGGCTAATAAGTCAGGGAAAACAGGTATTTTATCACGCAAATCAGGATTGTTTTTTAGTGTTTCTTGGCCATTACCCGTTAATACTAATATTGGCTCGCAAGCCACCTTCTCGGCCGCTTGAATATCACGCAGTGAGTCGCCTATTGCAACGATATTTTTTAAATTGATCGAGTAAGCGGCTGCGATTTGCTCAAATAAACCAACGTCAGGTTTACGACAATGACAATGATCGTCAGGGTGATGTGGACAGTAAAAAACCTTATCAATAATACCACCTTTTGCTTTTAAGCAATCTAGCATTTTCTGATGTATTTGCGCTAAAACTGCTTCCGTATAATAGCCTCTACCCACACCTGATTGGTTTGTCGCCACAGCGATGGTATAGCCTGCTTGACTGAGTAAGGCAATGGCCTGCAAACTGCCAGGAATAGGATGCCATTCATCAGGTGATTTAATATAGTCTTTAGACTCATCATTAATCACACCATCACGATCTAAAATAATAAGCTTCACACTTTTGCGTTATACCAAACAACCTATAGGAAAAAAATTAAAGAGAGCTCAGCACAGGACAAAAAATAGGTAAGGCGGGTCTTGCCACTGGATGCGCTTTTTTTGCTGGCTTACGCCACAAAAAAGAAGCTAGCATCCGTGTCACCCACCTCTTTTTAAATTTTTGTCCTGTGCAAGTAAAGAGGCTCTGCACGCTACAAAAATTAAAAATAGTCCGTCATGGCGAGGCCGAAACGTTAGTGAGGCCGTGGCCATCCAGAAAAAATGAAGCGTTTCACCCGATTGCCGCGCGCTTCGCGCTCGCAATGACGAAAAATGCTTTACTATCGCTTCAACCAAAAATTAACTGTCTTTTCAATAGCTTACTTCATCCTAATACATTTTTTGTAGTGTGCAAAGTAAAGAAGACTCTATAGAGCTGCCCTTAAGTCTTTCTTAATACTACACAACTATACTCCACAAATATAGGTAGAAACCATTCATCGGCAAGCTATTTTTATGTTAGATTCAGGGGAATTCAGCTCATTATTAGATAAGGGAAGAACACTTCAAGAAGAAATAAGCACTTTTATTAAAGCGCCTACACGCTCGTCCTCCTATCAACTGAAAGCAGATATTGATGCGTTGATCGGTGATATTAAACAACAATTGTTGAACCCATCCCCCACTGAGAATAATGAACTTAGTTTAGTCATGATCAACCTCGGAAGAATAGTGAAATACCTTAACGATATTAAACACGCCCTTAAAACTCATTAATTATGTTAGTTTCTAGCTTTTTTAAACTCAAATCCGACTTCGTACTATCGCGTGAGGAAACAGAAATATTAATTGCTTTATCGAAGGAATTAGGAGGGACCCTAAATCATCTTGAATGTTCTATTAAGCATTTTGATCAGGAAATAAACAATAATAATGGACCAAAATCTTCATATTAATGGATTAACGCTAGGTTTTCCCATCGCATAATAGGAAAATTGATTCTTTATCCACGCTATTTTATCGATAGAACGTAGTCCAAAATTGCGCACTCCTTTCAATAAAGGATTAGGCGTTGCAAATACGTGTTTAATCAAATCCACTCCCCCACCCATCAAACGATTGTGGAAGCGCCGCTCCCTTTCATAGCGACGTAAGGTATATACAGCACCTATATTCCGTTGTTTTTGCTTAGTCTCTAATATGACCTTTGCCAAACACAAAGCATCAGCAATTCCTAAATTAGCGCCTTGCCCTGCTAAAGGATGGAGGGTGTGTGCCGCATCCCCGATTAAAGCGATGCCTGGCTTTATGTATTGCTCACACTGATGCGCTTTTAATGGAAAACTCAGTCTAGTGCTAAGCCACTCAATGTGGCCTAAACGATGTTCAAACGCATTGGCTAATTCTGAACAAAATAAGGCATCAGAAAGCAGCTTTACTCTTTCTGCCTCTTCGAAAGCTGTTGACCAAACAATAGAGGACAAATGCGGATCGGCTAAGGGTAAAAAGGCTAAAGGACCTGTGGACAAAAAAATCTGTCTCGCCGTTTGTCCGTGCGTCAATGCAGTTTGTACCGTCGCTACAATCGCTTGCTGTTGATAATCCCAATCTTTATTTGGAATCTCTGCCAATTCTCGAACACAGGACTGTGCACCATCCGCACCTACTAGCAATTGTGTACTTATCGATAATCCTGATGTGAGTGATAAAGAAGTCAAGGTGTTTTGATTCTGAATTGCTTCCACTGATTCGTCAAAAAACCAATCAATATCACCCGTACTTTTGGCTTGTGATACCAATGCAGTTTGTAAATCCACATTCTTTATGATCGTGCCCAGCTGAGGTTGACCCGTATCCGCCGCATTAAAAAAAAGAGGCGATGTCGATGCCTGCTCCCAAACTTCCATATCTGAAAAAGGCGAAAGCATTGTTTTCGCTAATTTCTGCCAGACTTGCAACTGCTCAAGCATCTGCTGCGATCCCATGGTAATGGCGCTGACGCGAAGATCAGCATCAGTGCCCGATACGCTATCCATAGGATTTTTATTCCTATCCAAAATAGCAATGCGCAAGCCCTGATTGATTAGGCTACACGCCAAGGTAAGCCCAGTAATAGCTGCGCCTACAATAACGACATTGTAATCGGATTGTTTGATCATAAAAAACCAACATTTTTATGCTTTCCTAGCACACTGTTACGCAAACTTCTTTCACTTCGGAGTCTTTTGTTGCAGGCAAACACATATAAGGCTTCTGGCAGCATCGATAATTCCTTGGTTTTTCAGCAACGCCACCTCTTCTTTTGGTTAGCTTTATCTAATAATAAATACGTTCTAAGCTCTAAAATAAATTTAATGCGCCTCTTTGACTAGACTAAAAATTTCCTCAGCTTTTGAATTATCACTATTGATCTTTGAAAATTAATACGGGGTAGTCGAATATTTACCGTAAAAATCAGTTAACTCCTTGATTCCTGGCGCCCCAGGCCGGATTCGAACCGGCGACCTGCCCCTTAGGAGGGGGCTGCGCTATCCATCTGTGCCACCGGGGCTTTATGTTAATTCAATAGCTTACGTCAAAAACATTATACCTGATACCTTCTTTTCCAGATGTACCAATTTTGTACTAATGCTAAGCAAACCTCATTAAATAATTACAGTAAATGTAAAATTTAGTTTATTCTTAAG
>JAZKJD010000020.1:0-3762 GCA_040384585.1 Pseudomonadota bacterium
CGACGGTTTTATCAACGTCTCGCTTCTTAGTGTCTAAAAAACGGTTGCAAGATCACTTGTCGCACGTCTCCAAAGCAGACATCATTGTATCTATATTTACCTTGTGGTTCAATGATACCGTCAATGGTGTTGGTTTAGGAATCTGTCACCTTTTTAGGATTGAATATGTACTGCCCTTTTTGTAATGCAGCAGATACCAAAGTCATCGATTCACGTTTGAGCAGTGATGGCCAGCAAGTTCGACGTAGACGTGAATGTCCGGTGTGTAATGAGCGTTTTAGTAGTTTTGAATCCGCTGAGTTAGGTTTACCCCGTGTAATAAAGCGGGATGCTACCCGTAGTGCGTTTGACCAAGAAAAATTACGAGCAGGGTTATTGAAAGCCTTGGAAAAACGACCTATTACGAGTGAGCAAGTCGAAGCGCTTATTCTGCGTTTAGTAAAAAAATTGCGATCATCGGGTGAACGTGAAATTTCTTCGCGGCAATTAGGAGAATGGGTTATGGAAGAACTCTGTACGTTAGATCCTGTTGCCTACGTTAGATTTGCTTCTGTTTATCGCAGCTTTCAGGATATACAGGCATTTAATCATACCATTGAGCAATTAAAACAGGATCTTTCTTCTAATAAAAAGCAATCTAATGACATTGAAACCGAAAAAAAATAATATTAAAGCGAAACAGCGTGCCCGTCGTTTTGCTATGCAAGCTATTTATCAGTGGCAATTGGCTCAACACTCTTTTTCTGAAATTGAGAATCAATTTTTATCGCAAGAGGAGATGATTAGTGTCGATACCGTCTATTTCCGGGCCTTAGTCCAAGGGGTTATTGAATATCACGCAGACTTAGACAAAGAATTGCAAATCTTTTTGGATAGACCTGTAAAAGAATTGGATTTTGTGGAATTGGCGATTTTACGACTAGGCGCTTATGAGCTTTGTAAACAAGCTGAATTGCCTTATAAGGTCGTATTAAACGAAGCCATAGAACTGGCTAGATGCTTTGGTGCGACGGACGGCTATAAATATGTCAATGGAGTTTTACATAAGTTAGCGCATAAGGTGCGTCCCTTAGAATTTAATTGATAGCGATTTGACAATGTCAATCAGCGAATTTGATTTAATCCAATATTTTTTTAATCAAGAAAAACAGGCTCGTTCTGATGTCATTCTAGGTATGGGGGACGATGCGGCGCTGTTGCAGCCACCTCATGGCCAACAATTAGTGGTGACGACAGATACTTTAGTGTGCGGAAAACATTTTCCAGAAAATACTTCTCCTGCTGATATTGGGTATAAATCGTTAGCGGTTAGTTTAAGCGATTTAGCGGCGATGGGTGCAGAGCCTGCTTGGATTTTACTCGCTTTGACTTTGCCAGAAGCGGATCCAGCGTGGTTAGAACAATTTACTCAAGGTTTTTTTTCGTTAATGCGGCGTTTTCATTGCCAGCTTGTGGGAGGCGATCTGACTTGCGGGCCATTAAGTATTACGGTTCAAGCTTTAGGTTTTGTTCCGCCTGGAAAAGCATTACTTCGTTCGGGTGCAAAAGTAGGTGACCGTATTTATGTCAGCGGAGTGCTGGGGGATGCAGGGTTTGCATTGGCGTATTTAAAAAATAATAATAAGTTATTACCATTAACTGAAAAACAGATTCAAAGTCTTATGCAACGGTTACATCGCCCGCAACCATGCCTTGAGTTAGGCTTAGCATTACGCGATATTGCCAGCAGCGCTATCGACATTTCTGATGGCTTAGCTGCTGATTTAGGCCATATTTTATCTGCGAGTCAAGTCGGTGCAGTGATTAATATGACTGATCTTCCTATCTCAGAAATTTTGCAGAAATTACCTTCCGAAAAAGCGTGGCAATTGGCGTTAAGCGCTGGAGATGATTATGAGTTATGTTTTACCGTGCCCCTAAGGCGTGAAACAGAATTACAACATTTCTTAAAAGATAGTGCTTGTTCTTTTGCTTGTATTGGCGCCATAAAAAAAGATCTTGGACTTTCTCTCTATCGTGAAGATGGATCGTTATTTATAGTAAAAGAAACAGGATTTCAGCATTTTTAGACGAATAATTCTTGTTATGAAAAAATTAGTTTTTTATTTTTTTCTCTAAAAAATTTATATTTTTGAAACCAATTTTTCTTAAAAAACTTCACTGCTTTTACTTGATCTAACCCCGTTTCAGTAGACACGTAATTTTGAGAAACTACGAGTATACTGGAAACTGTTGACACAGCGTTACGACTTGTTTACGGATTTTTTCAACGATAGAAGGGTCCTGCAGATGATCTAAGACCTCACAAACCCAACTCGCCACCTCACGAACTTCCTTTTCCTGACATCCGCGTGTCGTCAACGCCGGCGTTCCTATCCGTATACCACTCGTTACAAAAGGACTCTGAGGATCATCAGGCACCGCATTCTTATTTAAGGTAATATGCGCAGCTTCCAACACCTTTTCCGCCTCCTTGCCTGTTATTTTCTTATTGATCAAATCGACTAAAAACATGTGGTTATCCGTTCCCCCTGAAACAATTTTGTAACCTTTTTCAGCCATTGTATTCGCCATGGCCTTGGCATTAGTAATCACTTGTTTTTGATACTCAATAAAATCGGGCTGTAACGCCTCTTGAAAAGCCACGGCTTTCCCTGCAATCACATGCATCAAAGGCCCGCCTTGCAGACCAGGAAATACAGCAGAATTAAGCTTTTTTTCAATCTCTGGGTTAGACTTTGCCAAAATTAACCCCCCACGAGGACCTCGCAAGGTTTTATGTGTGGTAGAGGTCACCACATCCGCTATCGGAATCGGTGATGGATAAAGTCCTACGGCGACTAGCCCCGCAACATGCGCCATATCCACTACAAAATAAGCACCTATCTCGTCAGCGATATCACGAAAACGTTGCCAATCGACGATACGTGAATACGCAGAAAACCCAGCAATAATTAATTTGGGTTTATGCGCTTTTGCCAGTTTTTCAACTTCTCGATAATCGATCAACTGTGTTTTGACATCCACACCATAGGCTATGGCCTGATACATTTTTCCTGAAAAGCTAACCTTAGCACCATGCGTTAAATGGCCACCATCTGCCAAGCTCATCCCTAATAAACAATCGCCAGGCGCTAATAAAGCCATAAAAGCAGCGGCATTGGCTTGTGAGCCCGAATGCGGTTGCACATTCACATAGTCTGCCTTAAACAAGGCTTTCGCTCTGTCAATTGCTAACTGCTCGACCTGATCAACATACTCACAGCCCCCATAATAGCGCTTACCAGGATAGCCTTCGGCATATTTATTGGTTAACACAGACCCTTGGGCCTGCAATACACGCGGGCTCGCATAATTCTCAGAAGCAATCAATTCGAGATGATCTTCTTGACGACACGCTTCGCGTCGCATTGCTTGCCAAAGACTATTATCAAATTCAGCGATTGTTTGTTTTGTTGAGTAAACCATGATAAATATCCTGACTAAAATAAGATGATGAAAATTACCTTCTAACCACTGATCTTGCCCCGATTTTGTAGACACGTCTATATGACGTTCTTACATTGATTCTCAAACACTTCGGGTGCTATTGAGCCAAGTGAAGAATGCCGGCGAACTCGATTGTAATACACTTCAATATACTGAAAAATACTTTTTTTAGCTATTTCTCTTGTTGCATAGCGTTCATTATAAATTAATTCTGTTTTTATAATACTCCCCAAGATCAAGACCATTTTTCTGCCAAAATGAGACACAAAATTT
>JAZKJD010000021.1:0-15391 GCA_040384585.1 Pseudomonadota bacterium
CGACGGTTTTATCAACCTCTCGATTCTTAGTGTCTAAAAAACGGTTGCAAGATCAAAAGAACAAAAGAAAGAAATAGAGATGAAAACGAAAGCGCGAGAGGCGCAGCTAAAGGAAGAAATAGAGATGAAAATGAAAGAGCAGGAGAAAAAAATCAACGAGTTAAGGAAGGGCTGTGATTTATTACAGGCTACAAACGCAAAATTGCCGGAAGCAGCAGTGCACAATGCTTAGTTTCTGTCTCTAAATTGCAAGATGAGTTGTTTGCAAAATAGTTGAGAAAAAATATGAAAAAAAATGTAGTGTATAAAGTATTTAGTAATCCTATTTATTTTATTGCATTTGGTTTTGGGTCGGGATTATCCCCTTTTGCACCGGGCACTTGCGGAACCTTAGTCGCAATTCCTCTGTATTATCTTATTCACTCCTTTTCTTTAATAAACTACAGTCTTATTCTCTTTCTGGCTATCGTCATCGGTATTTGGCTGTGTGATATAACAGAGCGCGATATTGGTATTCACGATTATTCGGGTATCGTTTGGGATGAGATTTGTGGATTTGGACTTACGATGTTAGCGGCCCCTAAAGGGTGGTTATGGATTGTCTTAGGTTTTTTCTTATTTCGTTTATTTGATATTGTGAAACCCTGGCCTATTGCCTGGATGGACCGCAAATTGCCCAGAGGGTTTGGTGTTATGCTCGATGATTTAATGGCCGCTGTTTATGCGTGGCTTGTTTTACACTTAATCCATCATCTTTTCTTTTAATGGTAAATTGATAAGCAGGTCTCATTAAATAACTATAGCAAATCACCATAGGCTTTATAGTTAAATTTGATAGTAGAAATTGTATTTTTTTCATGGTAATGCCATATTAACTTCCGTATTTGTTGTATAAGCTCTTCCATTTTTGTAAATGATTTACAGCCATATATTTTCAGCTTCAGCCACTGCCAGAAGCGTTCTATTGGATTATATTCCGGCGAATAGGGAGGTAAAAAAAACAGCTTTAGCCAACTCTGTTTTTTAACAAATGCCTGTACTTTTTTGCTTCGATGAATTGAACCATTATCCAAAATAATCATCTATCGTTGAAAACGAGTTGGCTAGATGCAAATGAATTCGTGGGGATATTTCAGATTGCGAGCGCGAAGCGCGCGGCAATCGGGTGAAACGCTTCATTTTTTCTGGATGGCCACGGCCTCACTAACGTTTCGGCCTCGCCATGACGGACTATTTTTATTTTTTGTAGCGTGCAAAGGTGAAACTTTCTGCGTGGTTTTTATTTAAGATTATTTTTATTAAATCAGTTATAATTTACTGGTTTTTTAATAAAATTAGGAGTTCATTCTATGGAAGGAATATTAACAATAGGTGTTGTGTTAGACGAGTGGTTAGAAAATACATCCATTCGTGAAAAATTTAACGAACTTATTAAAAATCCTATCATCCGAGAAGTTTCTATTTTTTGTGGCGAGAAAAAAGCCATTAACCTAACTGAAGTAAAACAATTTTCTGATGAAATTCGTGGCCTTCGTACCGATATCGACATCGCCGTTGATCAAGAAGGTGGATTGGTGCAAAGATTACGAGGCGATGGATTTACTCAATTACCTCAACCAGATGACCTACGCCGGCTATATAAAGAAGATCGGCAAGGGGAAAGAGACGTAGCCAGGGCTTGTGGTATTGTAACCGCTTATGAGCTACGTCATGCAGGTATTAATATTTTGTATGGACCTGTATTGGATACTTACAATCCTAATTCGGCTGCTATCGGAAAAAGATGCCGATCTTACGGAAATCCACCGGATAGCACTGATTTACTGGAGCATTATTTAAAGGGTATAAATGGGTGTCTCTATACGGTCGTAAAGCACTTCCCCGATCATGGACAAGTGGTAAATGATACGCATGCAAAAATAGCTACCGATGAGCGTAGCGTAAAAGAGATTGATACCCAATCTTTACCACCTTATAAAAGTCTTACTTATGATGCGCTGATGATACCGCATGTAATTTATTCATCGGTTGACGAGTTACCCGCTACCCTTTCAAAAAAAACCATCGATTTTTTTATTGATAAGATAAAGAAAAACCCTTTGCCATTATTTAGTGATGCATTGGAAATGGATGCATTGAAGGCCATAGAACCTACGATTAATAAAAGGGTATATCGATGCCTTAACAGTGGCTGTGATGCCATCCTGTACTGTGGTGGTGGCGGTAACCCTGAGCGAGATTATTTAACCAAACTTAATGAATTACTTGAATTTATTGCAGAAAAAAAACAAACTGAACCAGCATTTTTGTGCCGTTATCGAGAAGCTGAAGACAAAATAAAAAGCCTATCGGCCCGCGAATTAAATTCACCCCTTTCTTTGGAAGAGTATAACGTTGCTAAACGAGTAATTGATAGAAAATTAGCTTTAGAGCCAGAGCCTACCGTTGAATCTGAACAACAGTGTTATCAACGTTGCGTTCCTTAAGATGTGTTGATGATTTTTCTTGCATACTCATTTACTATTGCAGTAACGCTGGACTAAATTGATGCAATCAACTTAGTCTGCAACACAGGGTAGATCTTTTTTCATCATCAGGGACCTCAGTTGGTTGACTCCATTGGTTGACTCCATTGTTCCCTGATATATCTAGCAACACTTTGAGCTTGAGGTTTTCGTAGAGAAAGGTGTCTAAATAAAATACTCCCCTGAATCTGTGGAGTTGAATTATTAAGATCGAGCTGCCGCTTTATTTCAGGAACTCCGTCTTCAAAGGTCCAATCAGGTTCCACAGTACTAGGGATACCTACTTTATAAAGCGCCATACCTATATATAATTTGACATGCGTTCCCTTCACCGTATTTGCCCACCACTGTGCTATCACATTATAACGTGCAATTTCTCTTTCAAATGTCCAATAGATCTGCGGTACAATATAATCAATCTTTTCTTTAAGTACCCACTGACGCGTGTCGGCATAAGATCCATCAAAATTAGTTACTTGCACTTCTGTATCTGAGCCGTTTGGATCAATTTTAGCTGGATCCTTTAGGTCAAATTTTTTATTTCTCCAAACACCTGCCGGACTAATACCAAACTGAACGTTTGATTTAATTGATTTTATTGCTTCCGATACCTCCGTTATTAACAAATAGGTATTATTGCGCCGCCAATCTACTTTATTATCAAAATTGCATCGATATTTTTTATACGTTTCATCATCATCAAGGTATGAAGCCTTGGATTCGTAATAGAAATAGTCATCAAAGTGAATGGCATCAACACTATAGTTTTTAACAATTTCAGTCACTCTATCCTTAACCCAAGCACGTACTTCGGGAATTCCTGGATTGAGTACAAAACGGTCATAAGCTATGCCAATCCAATCTTTATGACGCTTATAGATACTTTCATGTGAATTAGGATCACTATTTTCAAGAGAGTTAATCGTTTCTTGCTTTGTATCCATAGAGACCCGATATGGATTTAGCCAAGCATGCAATTTTAATCCTTTGGCATGTGCTGCTTCAACCGCAAACCCCAATGGATCAAACCCAGGATCCTTACCTAAAGATCCTGTTAAGTAAGAAGACCAGGGAAGAAAAGAAGAGCGGTAAAAAGCGTCTGCACAAGGACCTACGTGAAAAATAATATCGGACATCCCCATCTTAACAGCTTCATCCACTATACGTAATAACTCTGCTTTTTGAGCCGTAACACGCTCTGAGGTATTTAGAATTTGGGATGATGCTTTAGAAGGCCAATCTAAATTATCTACTGTAGCCACCCAGCTGGCACGTAATTCACTATTTACTGGCATCCTCTCTCCTTATTTATGCGCAAGTCTAGGTGTATTTTATACCCTTCAAAACTTTTTGAAAATGCAATTGTCTCGATGATAGGGATGACCTTTCAACATACTCCAAGCGCGATAAAGTTGTTCGGCAATCAAAATTCGGACTAGCGGGTGAGGGAGGGTTAAAGGAGAGAGTGACCAAATACGCTCTGCGCTGTTTAAGCAATCTAACCCTAAGCCATCTGGGCCGCCAATCAGGAAGCTTATATCCTGTCTATCCAATTGCCATTGGTGTAATGCTTGAGCGAGTTGTTTTGTATTCCATAGTTCGCCTTTTTCATCAAGCGCTATTCGTCGAGATTGTTTAGGGACAGCGGCTTGTATTTTTTTTTCCTCTTCTGCTATGAGCTGCGGAACTTTGCTATTCTTACTGCGTTTGCTGGGTGTAATGGCGATTAAATTGAGTTTACATTCTATTAAACGTTTCTGATATTCCTTAAAACCTTCAGTGACCCACATTGGCATACGGGTACCCACAGCAATCAAATGCAGCATCATACGGTGGGTTTTCCCCACAATTTTTCAAGATGGTAAAATTCACGTACGCTAGGCGACATGATATGGATAATCGCGTCGACTAAGTCGATTAATACCCATTCTGCTTCCTTTTCACCCTCTACACCCAAGACAACGATTCCTTTTTTTTTAGCCATAGCGACGACATAATCTGCTAGGGCTTTAATATGCCGGTTAGAGTTACCGGTACAAATGATCATCAGGTCGGTTATGTCAGTAATATGTCTGACATCGAGTACGGTAATATCTTTTGCTTTATGGTCCGCTAATAAAGGGACGATATCTGTTTCGAATATCGATTTCTTTAACGTTGTGTTTGTCATAGGTATAACTTTTGTTCCAGAATGTAATCAAGGACGGATGGAGGTAATGAACCAGTAGGGTATAAGCCTTTAGCAATATCTGTCCGTATCATCGTCGCCGAAATGGCTAATGGTTTTACATGAGTCATGAATAAAAATCCAGCCGCTTGTTGTAATAATAAATGGGCATCTTTGATTTGAAATTTTTTAATAAAGGCTTGAATAGAGGGATGATATGATTCAGGATAGTTAGGTCGAGGTACAATGACCAAGTGGGCATATTGAATTAATGATGTCCATTCATGCCAGTGGTATAAATTAACTAAATTATCGCTACCTAAAATAAGTGCTAAGGGAACATTAGCAAATTCATTGCGTAAAGAGATTAAGGTATCTAGGGTATAAGAAGGCGTTGTGCGTGCTAGCTCGCGTTGGTCGATGAAACAATAAGGATAGGGAATAAGCGCGCGTTGTAACATAGCCAGTCTTTGTGATGCATTAGCAATGACTTTTTTGCTGAGTAAGGGATTTTTACAAGGAATGAAACGCACTTCTTTTACGTGCAGCTGTTGATGCAACGCCTGGGCAATATGTAAATGTCCATAATGAATGGGATCAAAGGTTCCCCCTAAAAGGCCTAGCATAAGGTTTTTAACCCCGCTAATTGCATGCTTAAGCGTTGTAATGTATTCCAGATATTGCCTGGCTCCACACCTTTTATTATGCGATCACTGCGCGCAGAGAATCGTAACAGCTGATACCATTGGGCTAGGCAATGGCGCTGCAAGGCTCGTTGAAATAAGTGTTGCCGCTTTTCCCAGAGGTGGGCGCTTTGGAAAAGCGTCTTTAAGTCTTTACCTTTGGCAAGTTGAAAAGCAAATGAAGCAAGTTGTCGGCATTCACGACTGAGTGACCATAGGATTAATAAAGGTTCTACGCCTTCTTCTTGGAGACGATTTAAAATCCGTAAGCAGCGAGAGGCCTCTCCTTGTAATGCCGCATCTATTAGTTTAAAGGGATCAAAGCGCGCATTATCAGAGAGTGCTTCTATCACCGCTGCCTGTGTAATGACTTGCTGAGTGTTTAATGCAAAGTATAAGCTCAGTTTTTCAATCTCTTGTGCCGTCGCTAATAGATTTCCCTCCGATGCAAAGATAAGACACTGAATAGCCTCTTTATCTGCTGTTAACCCGACGGATGCTAAGCGTTCGGTGATCCACAATGATAATTGAGGTTTTTCCATGGGCCGGACGGTTATACAAACACCAGCCATATCAATACTTTTAAACCATCCCGTTTGCTGTAAGCGGCGATCCAGTTTTCCAGTAATAATGAGTAAAAGTTTGTTAGTTGGCGGATCGCTTGCATAGGTTTTAAGCATTTGTGCTGCTGCTTCAGAAATACCTTGCGAAAGATGGAGTTCTAAAATTTGTTTTTCCGCAAACAGACCATAATTATTACTACGAGTGAGTAGGTCTTGCCAATTAAAACCCGATTCGGCATGAAATACTTCGCGTTCGGAAAAACCTAGTTTTTTTGCACGGTTACGAAGGGTATCACAGGCCGTTTGTACGAGAAGAAGCTCTTCGCCACTAATAAAATAAATGCAAGCTAAAGACTTATCCGTTAAGTGCTGACTCAATTGTTCGTAACGCAGTTGCATGAAGAACTACCTGGTAGGAGGATAACGCTGGGAAAATCGTTGACGCAGCGCCGGTGCGCTTAATCGTGTGATTAGTTGCTGAATGGCGTCCTGATGCATATCTTCTTCTAAATCACTCTGTGTATTGAGATCGCCGCTTAGTTGGTTTGAGGTGATAGAAAAATTGCGTGTAGCACGGATTTGTTGTGGTGGTAATAGAATATGATTTGCGCTATCGAGTAGTTGAAAAAGTATTGTATAAGAAAGTAGATAGGTTGTTGTTTGACCTGCGTTTCCTAAACTGGTGACAGTCCGGGTAAAGCTTTGTGAAAGTATTTGTAGCGTAATCGGCGCGGGGGGTGAAGTACGTACATCAACTCCGATTGCTGATAAGGCTTGCCGCAGCGCTTTACTAAAATCGGTGTAAGGCGGGTTTGATGTTAAGTAAAGTGTATGAAAGGCTAGTGTTTGATGCCCATAGCCGCGCAATTGAAATCCGCAGCCATTCAATGTTAATAGTAATAAAAGGCCACAAAAAAATTGATAAAAACGAGTTCTCATAAAGGGGTTCTTAAATAACAATATTAACTAATTTTTTTGGGACAATAATAATTTTTTTAATGGTTTGGTTTTCAGTGTAACGTTTAATGTGAGCATTGCTGAGCACGGCAGTTTTAATCGTTTTTTCATCGGAATGGGTAGCTAACGTTAAATGTGCACGTAATTTTCCATTGATTTGCACTACCCAGGCTATTTCTTCCGTGCTCAAGGCGTCAGCGGCTACCTTTGGCCAATGTGCTTTTAAAATTAATCCTTTAAATGCCAATTCTTTCCATAAGACATGGGTAATATGCGGTACGATGGGTGCGAGTAAGCGTAGTAAAATACTTAAACCCAGTTGAATGATGTGCTTCATACTAAGACTAGTAGATGCGGAGAGAGAATTGAGGGATTGCTTAGCGGTATACAGTAGATTTAACAGCTTCATGCCGCTTGCAATTACCGTATTAAATTGTTGGCGTTCATAATCATGCCTTGCCAGTTGCAGAATTTCGTAGATTTTCCGCCGAAAATCCCGTTGTTCAGTAGGAATTTTCGTCCAATCAATGGCATTAGCGAAATTTGATGCACCGGCTTCATTGAATTCGTGTAACCATGGGTTCATATAAGCAAACGCCCAAAGTCGTTTTAAAAATCGATGTGCTCCTTCCAGACCGCTATCAGACCATTCTAAGGATTGTTCAGGGGGGGCTGTGAATAAAATAAAGAGACGTAAGGTATCGCATCCATGTTTTTTAATTAACTGTTTAGGGTCGACAATGTTACCTTTTGATTTAGACATTTTGCTAGCGTCTTTAAGAACCATGCCTTGTGTGAGTAAACGTGTGAAGGGTTCATTTGAATTTACTAACTCGAGATCGCGTAATACTTTGTGAAAAAAACGTGCGTATAAAAGATGTAGGATGGCATGTTCAATGCCGCCAATGTAGTGGTCGACAGGCGTCCAATATTTTGCTCTATCGTCTAGCATGATTTTGTTCTGTGAAGGGCATGCAAAGCGTGCATAATACCAAGAGGATTCTACAAAGGTATCTAAGGTATCGGTTTCCCGTGTTGCTGGCTGTTTACACTGAGGGCAGGAGGTTTGATAAAATTCTGGCATCGTCTTTAAAGGAGAGCTCTCGCCAGTAAGATGAATAGCCTCTGGAAGAATAACTGGCAAGTCTTTTTCAGGAACAGGTACAGCACCGCAATTCTTGCAGTAAATAATGGGGATAGGTGTGCCCCAATACCGTTGCCGCGATATGCCCCAGTCGCGTAGTCGATAGTGTGTTTTCTGAACAGCAAGTCCGTTACTTATTAATAGATTAGTGATTGCCGCTGAGCCTTTCTCAGAGGATAGTCCAGTGAAGGGACCAGAATTTATTAATTCGCCTTCGGCGATGAGAGGAGCTTGCGTGTAATCCGTTAGCTTTTTTTCTTCTGATTGAATGACGGGGCGTATGGGTAATTGGTATTTTTTAGCAAATTCAAAATCTCTTTCATCATGGGCAGGAACACCCATGGTAGCACCACAGCCATAATCGGTTTTTACAAAATTAGCAATCCAAATAGGTAGCGATTCGCGTGTCATTGGATGGAGTGCCGTTATTCCGCTGTCAATTCCTTGCTTTTCTAAGCTTGCCATCGCGGCTTCTGCAACAGGTACATGTTGATGGGAATCAAGGAATTTTTGTATAGTGGCATTGCGTTCTGCTGCATAGCGCGCCAGTGGATGCTGTGATGAAATCGCCAGAAAAGTCGCCCCAAATAAGGTATCCGGACGTGTCGTAAAGGTTTCGACAGAAACCAGTTGTGGATCATTGATCATAAACTGAATGGCGATACCCTGTGATCGGCCTATCCAATGCCGTTGCATCGTTTTGACTTCTTCTGGCCATTCCGTTAATACATCGAGGTCGTTTAATAGTTCATCTGCATAAGCAGTAATTTTGAAAAACCATTGCGGGATCTCTTTTCGTTCTATGAGCGCGCCCGACCGCCAGCCTCGGCCATTAATGACTTGTTCATTCGCTAGCACGGTTTGATCGACAGGGTCCCAATTCACGACTGAGTTTTTTTTATAAACTAATCCTTTTTTGAGGAGTTGCACAAACAACCATTGTTCCCAGCGATAATAATCGGGTTTACATGTGGTGATTTCTCGACTCCAATCAAAACTAAGGCCTAATTGTTTAAATTGCTTACGCATGTGATCGATATTGGCATAGGTCCAATCCGAAGGAGCGATTCCGTGTTTACGCGCTGCATTTTCAGCGGGCAGCCCAAAGGCGTCCCAACCGATAGGATGAAGGACATTTTTTCCTAACATACGTTGATAACGTGCAATGACATCGCCTAGTACATAATTGCGTACATGTCCTACATGTAAGGTACCACTGGGATAAGGAAACATAGAAAGACAATAAAATTTTTCTTTATTAAGGTCTTCTGCTACCTTAAAACATTGATGTTCTTGCCAAAATTTTTGGATTTCGGGTTCTATCACTTCAGGCTGATATTCTTCTTGCATAGTTAGCTACCTTGTTGTTTTCTCCAAGGGACAAAAAAGCTGTTGGCATGGGTCCTGCCAACGGATACACTTAATTCTCTGCACAGTAGAACAATTAAAAAAGAGATGGGTGACACGGATGCTAGCTTTTTTGATAAGCGTAACATAAGACGATTAATCCTACTAAAAAGATAATGATTGGACAATCTCCTAAACTAACCCAAGGTGTAATGCCAGAGGAGGGGTAAACAAAACCGGTTAATACACCGATTTGAAATGAAGGGAGTTGTGCTTGAACCTTTCCTTCTGGAGTCACAATCGCTGTCATTCCTGTATTGCTTAAAAATAGGAGATAACGGCCTGTGGCTAATGCTTGAAATTCTCCAATTTGCAGATGCTGTGCTAAGGCAAAGGAATGTCCAAACCAGGCATCATCATTTATTGTTAATAACACTTGTGCTGCTGGAAGTGCTTTCCGGACTAATGCAGGATAGGCTATTTCATAGCAAATAAAGGTACCGAGAGTGATGCCAGCAATTTTAAATGCGGTTTGCTGTGCGGGCCCAGGTGAGAAACTGGACATGGGTATATCTAATATATGCAACAGTCCTTGCGCCCAGTTGATCCACCAAGGCAGATATTCTCCAAAAATAACAAGTTGTCGTTTGTAATATCTAGCATGGTCGAGGCCAAGGGCAATCATGCTGTTATAGTATTGAAATCCCTTTTGAATAGGAATGCCCATAATTAGTGTCGTTCCGTGTTGTTTTGCCTCTTTATCAAGTATTTTTAACAAGGGAAGTGCTTTGTGTTCCAAGAGAGGAACAGCGGCTTCTGGCCAAATAATCAATCGACTATTCCAGTGAGATTGCGTTAATTGGTCGTAGTCATCTAAAGAAACATGCAAATAATAAGGTTCCCATTTTATTTCTTGGGGGATATTACCCTGGATAAGACTGACTTGAATAGGTTTTCCTAGGGTTCGAGTCCAATGGAGAAATGTCAGGGCATAACCCGCAGTCCAGAGAAGAACAAGCGTTGATAGTGGAAATAAAAAATGTTTTCCGATTTTTAGGAGTGGTGGAGGTAAATTAAAATACGGATAGAAGAAGGGATAAAACAGATCTAACAATAGCGAGGCACTGAAGGTTAGCAAAAAAGCTAGACCAAACCCTCCTACTAGCGGCACATAACCTGCGAGTGGCGAGTTGACTTGACTTGTTCCCAGCAATAACCAAGGAAATCCCGTAAAGATCCAACTTCGAAGCCATTCACTGAGCACCCAGAGGCTGGGAAAAATCAAATAACGTTTTATTTGATTATTTTTAGGAAAAAGAAGGTTTAAAAGATAACCCTGAAACGCTATAAATAAGGCCAAGATAAAAATAAATAGCGCCGTAATCAATAATGATAGAAAAATCGACGTATGCCCGAATACATGGATACTGATAAACACCCAGGATACACCTACGGAAAAAAAACCGATTCCAAAGAGCAATCCACTAAAAAAAGCGCGTCCGGGTGGGCAGTGCAGCCAAAGTAATAACAATATAGCAGGGCAAATGACGGCTAAGGGATAGAAAGAAAGCGGCGCAAAAGCAAACGCTAGCAGAGCGCCTGCAACAAGAGCGATAACCCCTTCGCCTTTCACGTTGTGTTGTTCCATCACTTATCTAAACCAATCTAAGCGACCGGCTACATATTCTAATTTTTGACTTAATTTTTCTGTCATTGATTTTTTAGCAAGATACTGTAATTCATAAATATTTGCCTGGGTATTGCTTGCTTGATTATATAAATAGTCGTCACTGGTTATGAGTTCATCAACTAATTTTAATACAAGGGCATCTTTAGCGAGCCAATGAGCGCCGGTAGCCACTTGATCAATGTCGACTTCTTTTCTATTTGATTCGATAAACGCCTTAAATAAGCGATGAATCTCTTCAAGATCGTCTTGCGTTTTTTCACGTGCTTTTTGGGTATTTTCTCCGAAAATTGTTAAGGTACGTTTGTATTCTCCTGCGGTTAATAATTCAAAATCAATATCTCTTTTCTTTAAAAAACGATGGAAGTTAGGTAATTGAGCCACCACACCGATAGAGCCAATAATGGCGAAAGGGGCGGCTAAAATTTTATCAGCGACACAAGCCATTAAATAGCCACCACTGGCCGCAATTTTATCAATAGAGACGGTTAATGGAATAGCTTTGTCTTTTAGCCGTTGCAACTGTGAAGCCGCTAATCCGTAAGGAGAAACCATTCCCCCACCACTTTCTAATCTTAATACCACTTCATCTTGTGGCGTAGCTACCTGGATGATGGCGGTGATTTCTTCACGTAATCCATTAACAGCAGATCCTTTAATATCCCCTTGAAAATTTAAAACAAAAACGCGCTTTTTAATTTGTTTGCTTTGCTTCTTAGACTGAATCTTTTTTTCTTTTGCAAGTTTTTTTCGTTCTAGTTTCGTTGAAATTTCAGCATTTAGCGTTTCAGCGAATTCTTGATATTTTTTATTGAGTTTTTTAACACAGAGTTTGTTTTGTTCTTTCGTCTTACGACTCATGGTAACGAGGGTAGCTGCTACGATTAAAATAGCGAGTACTACGGTCCCTAGTTTTAGTAAAAAGACGATATATTGAAGGAGTAGTGACATGTAAACTTCCAAATAATTGGGTGTATTGACAATTGCACGATGATGGCGAAAAAGGGTTGTTTTTCTGCGTTTCGTTACTCGCATACGCTGTGTATGCTCCGTTACGACACTCAAAAAGCAACTCTTTTTCGCTCATCCTAGCACAATTGTCAACACACCCTAGGTAAATAAAGAAATGATGGAGAGATTATCTAATGAAATGTGTAATTTGTCATGTTATTCTCTTGCGTGGTCAAAATGGTAGCTGGATGAAAGCACGATGACATTAACGGTAAATGGACTTAGTTACGAGCGTAATAAAAAATTACTTTTTAATCAGTTGTCGTTTGAGGTTTCTTCAGGCGAAGCCTTACATATCGTTGGGCCTAATGGTGCAGGCAAAACCAGTTTATTGCAGATTTTAACAGGACTTATTTCACCTTTACACGGAGAAATCTTATGGAAGGGTGTTTCCATTCTCAATTCCGCTTCTTTTAAAAAAAATTTGCTATATATCAGTCATAAGCTGGGTATGAAAAGTACGCTGACTCCTTTTGAGAACCTATATCTATTTTTACTAAGGCGAGGTGTAGAGCGAGTCGGTCAGTCATTTAGACAAATAAAGCAGTGCATCAGAGATAATATTGTTAATGCATTATTAACGCTAGATTTGGCTTCTTATTCAAAAACATTAACAGGCTTACTTTCGGTTGGTCAGCAACGACGTTTGCTTTTTGCAAAGTTGTTACTTGTGAGAGCAGATTGTTGGATATTGGATGAGCCCTTTACTGCTCTAGATATCAAAGGTATTCATTTTGTTTCCTTGTTAATAGAAGAACAGTTACGAGTCGGTGGAATTGTTATTTTTACCAGTCATCAGTCTTTTTCTTTGTCGAAAATAGCAATAAAAAGATTTTTTCTGGATGGCGGTAGTGTTTAATAAGCATCTTTTTTTACATGCAGGCGTCAATTTAGGTTACGAGCTATTAAGCGTTTGTCGTTGTTATCAAGATATCATTTATCCATTATTATTTTTAATCATGGCCATGGTGCTATTTCCTTTAAGTAGCAATGCTGATCCGAGTTCAATAGAGAAAATAGCAGCGGGTATTTTTTGGGTTATTGTTTTATTTTTGCTGGTATTAACGTTGGAACAATTATTTCGTGAGGATTGGCAAGAAGGAGAGTTAGAACAGCTTGTTTTAAATCCAACTAATTTACTACAGGCCCTATTTATTAAATTATTCGTGTTTTGTTTAATGATTAGCGTGCCTTTGACTGTGATGGCGCCTATTTTAAGCGTAGCCTTATATATACCGATAGTCGCGTTAAAAACGCTAGTGGTCAGTTTATGGCTAGGAATTCCAACGCTTGTTTTTTTAGGAGGTATTGCGAGAGTATTAACGTTAGGCTTGCGTCATAGTAGCTTGTTAATTGTCTTGTTAGTGTTACCTTTTTATATTCCGGTATTGATCTTTGCCAGCAGTGCAGTTACGTTTGCAAGTATTGGATTGGCAGCGAATGCATCATTAGCTTGGTTGGGTGTTTTGTTGTTACTGAGTGTTAGTTTTTCCCCTTTTGTGATTAGTGTCGTGTTACGTTTGGGAATAAGTAATACGTAATGGCTTTAAAAAGGAGAAAAAAGTAATGAAGGGGTTTCGTTTTATTTCAACTAAATATGTTGATCAGTTGGCTGGCCGGTTAATTCCTATATTAGCGATTTTTGCGTTGATTTTAAGTGTGTATGGGAGTGTGGGTGGTCTTTGCTTAGCGCCCGCTGATTATCAGCAAGGGGATGCTTTTCGTATCATTTATGTGCATGTCCCGAGTGCATTTTTATCCTTGTTTATTTATTTAATGATGGGATTTTCTGCAGCAATAGGATTAATTTTTCGTATCAAATTGTTTGATATGCTTATTTCGGGAAGTGTATTTCTCGGCGCTTGGTTCACTTTTTTAGCTTTAGTAACCGGGTGTATATGGGCAAAACCCATGTGGGGAGCGTGGTGGGTATGGGATGCGCGTTTAACTTCGGAATTAATTCTACTGTTTTTATATTTAGGAGTCGTTGCTTTGCGATCGGCTATTTCTGAACGTAGAATTGCTGTTCAGGCGAGTGCGATTTTATTGATGTTGGGGTTAATGAACCTCCCTATTATTCACTATTCTGTTTATTGGTGGAATACCTTACATCAAGGTTCAAGTATTCGCTTATTAGGCCCTTCTTTAATTTCGCCATCTATGCTATATCCGCTACTGGCTATGATAGTTGCATTTATCGCCTATTATCTTCTGATTGTTTTATTACATGTGCGTTGTGAAATGTTAGCGCGTGAGCTATGTGTCATCAACTAGGTTCTGTTCCTAACGTGAGATTGTCGTTTTGAAAGGGGTTTACTTATGAAGTTGCTTGATTTTACAATAGGCTTAGATAAGCCTTTATTTTTGATAGCGGGTCCTTGTGTGATTGAGAGTGAGCAATTAGCGATGGATACCGCCGGGCAGCTCAAGGAAATAACTCAGCGACTAAAAATACCCTTTATTTACAAGTCCTCCTTTGATAAGGCCAATCGTTCTTCTAGCCAGAGTTTCCGAGGTTTGGGGATTGAAGAAGGGCTGCGTATTTTAGCTAAGGTAAAAAAAGAATTAGGGATACCGGTTCTTACTGACATCCATGAAGATACGCCTTTGGGAGAAGTGGCTAGTGTAGTCGATGTTCTACAAACCCCCGCATTCTTATGTAGACAAACTAACTTTATCCAAAACGTGGCGAAGCAAGGTTTACCGGTGAATATTAAAAAAGGTCAGTTTCTTTCGCCCTGGGAAATGAAAAATGTGGTAGAAAAAGCACGTGCTGTCAGTGAGAATATGATCATGGTATGTGAACGTGGCGTTTCATTTGGGTATAACAATCTTATTTCAGATATGCGTTCGCTAGCAGTGATGCGTGAAACAGGCTGCCCTGTCGTTTTTGATGCGACGCATTCTGTACAATTACCTGGAAAAGAAGGAGGACGATCAGGGGGTCAACGAGAGTTTGTGCCTGTTTTAGCGCGTGCGGCAGTGGCAGTGGGCATTTCAGGACTCTTTATAGAGACGCATCCTAATCCTGAAAAGGCATTGAGCGATGGGCCTAATTCATGGCCTTTAGGAAAAATAGC
The DNA here is from genome assembly GCA_040384585.1 of Pseudomonadota bacterium. Lineage (GTDB taxonomy): Bacteria > Pseudomonadota > Gammaproteobacteria > Diplorickettsiales > Diplorickettsiaceae > JAZKJD01. The sequence continues at coordinate 15,165 of JAZKJD010000021.1, forward strand.
TGAATTATTGGAAACCTTAAAAGCCTTAGATGGGCTTGTTAAGAAAACGAGGCTGATAGAAACTACCTTATCAGAACCTATTTAGAACCTATTTAATATACCACTCGTAAATGGGTATATACCGCTCGTACTTGAAGATGCGAACTTTTCGAATTCACAGCGAGCGGTATACCCGATCACTTAACGGGGGAAAGCCAAGCTTCCGCCCCGTTATTCAAGGGGAGAAA
>JAZKJD010000022.1:0-11396 GCA_040384585.1 Pseudomonadota bacterium
GCCTCACTAACGTTTCGGCCTCGCCATGACGAGCTATTTTTATTTTTTGTAGCGTGCAAAGAATAGCTAATAATAAATTTATGATTTAATTTTACCTTAAGTATTATCATTTAGCATATATCTATATCGTGTTAAAAGAGGTTGATGCTGCCATGTCGAACAATAACGGTGATCTATTTACCAACTTATTTTCGCTCACACTCGAAGCTCATTTAGGTGAAAAAAAAAATGCAGAGCAACTTGGAAAAATACAGACGAGTAAAGAGGAAGTTTTCCCATTCCAGGACATAGGTGAAGTCGGCGTTGTCAATGCAAGAGGTGACGGCAATTGTGGCCCTAGAGCGATCATACAGTCTTTACTCCTCCAAGGTGTTCTTCATAACAAAAAGGAATTTGTTATTGATTTTATCAAGGGGATTGTTACTAGAGTAAAAGAAAAAACGCTTAACAAATATCGCGAAAATAAAGGTAAATATGAACTTGATGGATTTTATAAATTAGATCAACCAAATTATTTTCCTACATTTATTGGTCAATATCAAAAGTTAACTACTGAACGAGAAATCATCGATTTTTTCAAGCTATATTTGCCAAAGGTTATTACAGAAGAAAATAATCCAACAGCTGCGCTACCTCCAGATAAGGAAGTGGAAAAGAGAATAGATTTCTTAACCAGATCGAACAGTATGACAACCGAGGAGGAAGCAGAACTGAATACGCTTCTGGAGCGGGAAGCTCCTTCTGCAAATAACAGTCCGGTTAATGATGAGATCATTTACTTCTTTAGTGCATGCTTAAGACAAGATGCGTCTCATTTTCTCGATCCGATAGAAAATATAGAGTTAGTTAAAAAGGACCCAGATCTAGTGGGATTAAATAAAGATTTAGACATTGGAACCATTATTCCCTATCTTCAGGGTCATAAGATTGCATTAGAACTCTGTAAGGCTAATGAAAATAAAGTTGAAGATAGTGTAGGTCAAGAAGTTAGTTCTTTTGATAAATTTGTAAAGGATAACTATTATATTGGTGAAGCTGAGCTTGAGATTAATATCCTATGGTACCATAATCATTATAGTGTTCTGCTATTTGAAAATGAAGTAAAAAATTATGCATCGAAGAATGCTCCCGATTGTTCGAAGGATGAGGAAATTGCAAGAAAGCTGCAAATCGAAGAAGATGAGGAAATTGCAAAGAAATTTCAGATTGAAGAGATTAAATCTTTTGTAGAGGCAATGAAGGATAAGACTTTTGTAGAACAAATGAAGGATAAGTCTTTTGCAAGACAATACGAAAAAAATGAAGTTTCTCAAGACTTTTTGCAACTGCAGGTACTCCAGATATTGATTGAAATGATCAAAGGCTTTTTTAAAAAAACTACACTAGAATCCTCAGTCGAAGAACTTACGAAGAAGATAGAAAAAACCGGATATTCCCCTGCTTTTTTCTCTGCTATCTCCAACAACAACTCTATACCGGAAAATGGGAATCAGAAAATTGAGTCAAATTTTATCAGATCTGGTGCTTAAGGCCCTCACACCACGGGATTTTCCGGATCGCTTTGACAGTAATATATCGTAGCTCCTTCTAACTAATACCGTTATTTCCCTATTCAATGACGGTAACCCATAAACAGTGCCTCTAGAGGCATAACCGCCCTCTACCACACCTAGTTTTAGCAAAATAATCCTTCAGCTGAGAACAAGAATACCAGTAGGTTTGTGATTGTGATGGATAATATTCACAAAATAGGATAAAAATAAGGGCTCTGCCTATAATTGAGAGAAGGATCAGTATGCCATAGGGTGAAAAGGACAATAAAAATTTTTTAGAGAATGCCTTTGTGAACGATAAAAAAAATAAAAAAACATCCGCTGTAAAGGCTTGTTTCAGAGCAATACGGCCTTGTCATGTTGCAAAAAATTTTTTATTGTTTATCCCCCTTTTAGTAGGGCACCACTACTTTAATCTGATTTCTTTAAAAAATAGTCTGATTGGTTTTCTCATTTTTAGCCTATTAGCGTCTAGCGCCTATCTTATTAATGACCTAATCGATCTCGAAAAAGATAAACAACATAGTGAAAAGCAAAAACGTCCTTTTGCATCAGGAGAGCTACCACTTAGCGTGGGGTTTCTTCTTGCTCCTTGTCTATTGATAATTGCATTGGGTCTTTCATTCTATTTACCATTTACTTTTTTACTCGGCGCTGTAGCGTATTATGCTCTAACCTTACTGTATTCATTTTTTATAAAACAAAAAAAATGGTTAGATATCTTTTTATTAACAATATTATACTGCCTACGGGTGTTTTCAGGGATGACTCTTGTTGAAAATGGTTATTCTTTATGGTTAATTATTTTTGTTGTATTTCTATTTTTTAGCTTAGCTTTACTTAAGCGTTATGCAGAGCTCTATCATGCCAAAGTAGAAAATAAGACGTTTATCTTAGGTCGTGCTTACCAGTTAAAAGACAGTGCAAAACTGGTTTTTTTGGGTCAAGCAAGCGCTTATTTATCCATTTTGACCTTTATTTTTTATATCCATTCCAAAAAAGTTCTTCTTCTTTATAAAAGCCCCTTATTACTTTGGTTGATTTGCCCTTGTTTATTTATTTGGCTTAAACGATTGTGGCATTTTGCACAACAAGGAAAAATTCACGATGATCCTGTGGTATTTACCGTTATGGATAGTTCAAGTTGGGTTATTGTAGTAATCATTGCGGCCATTGGATTACTTGCAGTTTAGGAATATACCGCTCGTATTTGAAGATGCGAGTCTTTAAAGATTTGAGCGAGCGGTATACCCTGTCACATGACGGGCACAAGCCGCGCTTGCGCACCGTCATCTAAGGAGAGAAATCGCGATTCTCCCCTTGGAAATCCTCATCGCGAAAAGAAAGTCCTTGAAGTTGCTATTCGCAACTTCAAGGATAATGGGTATATTGATATGTTAAATCAGCTAGATGAAAAGAAAATCGTTTTTCGTTTCAATAAAGCAGCGCATACCTATGATAGGGCGGCTGTGTTACAGCGTACCGTAGGAAGCGCTTTGCTTGAACGTTTACAGGGGATCCGGCTGCAGCCGCAAACTATTTTAGATCTAGGCTGCGGTACCGGCCATTTTGTTTCTTTTTTAGAAAAAGTCTATCCATCTGCCGAAACGATTGGTTTTGATAAATCACATGGGATGCTAAAACAAGCTCAATCCAAGAAAAAAAAAGCTGATTTTTCTAAAATTCATTGGCTAGGTGGTCAAGCAGAGTCATTACCTTTTCGGGATCATAGTTTTGAATTGGTTTATTCAAATTTAATGTTGCATTGGAGTGTGGATTTCCAAGAAACATTAAATGAGCTTAGTCGCGTCTTAAAGCCGGGTGGATTATTGTTATTTTCACTAGTAGGAGCGGATACATTAAAAGAATTGCGTTATTGCTGGTCCCAAGTCGATGATAATCCGCACGTACATATATTCCCTGATATGCATGATTTGGGAGATGCCTTGCTTCAAACACCGTTTGCCGATCCTGTTATGGATGTGGATTATTTTACTTTGCTGTATTCGGATGCTTTTTCGTTAATGAAAGATCTCAAGGAATTGGGCATGCAAAATCTTTCTATCGATAGACACCGTGGTTTAACTTCTAAAAAATCCTTACAAAAATTTATTCAAGCGTACGAGGCATTTCGTAATTCATCTGGAAAGTTACCGGCTACCTGGGAAATTATCTATGGCCATGCTTGGTCTTATCAAGAAGCCCCTAAAAAAACTCAGGATTCAAAAGAAATAAAAATAGCGATTAATGAAATTGGCGGGCGTAGAAAAGGCTATTGAAATAAATAGATTGCTTAAATTCGAATGATACCATTTTTTAAATCAAATACAACTAAATACAATTTTTAATTGTATTTAGTATAAAATTCACTATACTGAAATATCTTATGTGGAGGTTATATGGGCACTACAATTACGCTGGATAATGAACTGGTCAATGCAGCACGGTCCTATTCAACCGTTGAGAGCCGTTCTGTACCTAAACAAATCGAGCACTGGGCTAAAATAGGAAGAATTGCCGAAGAAAATCCTGATCTTAACTACAGTATCATTCGTGATATTTTACTAGGCCTTGGAGATATCAAAATTAATAACGTAGAAGAATATCGCCCTGGCGCTCTATGAAAATTCTTTTGACCCATACTTTCAAGCGAACCACCAAGAAATTACATCGAAATCAAATTTCTGAACTGGAAAAAGCTATACAGGAGATCCAAAATAATCCCGCTGTTGGTGATACAAAGGTTGGCGATTTGGCAGGTGTTCGTGTTTATAAATTTCATAAACAGCATCAGCTCATTTTGTTAGCTTATACGCATAATGAGCGAAATAATGAGCTATTTCTGCTTTCATTTACTCCTCATGAGAATTTCTATAAAAACATGAAAAAATCGAAGTTAATAAAATATCATTTATAGCGAATTTTCAACATTCATGATACCAACTTGAATCTGCTTGACGGCTGATAGAGGATTCGGTAGGGTCAAAGCACTATTTCGGAACACTTTCTAGCCATGAAGTCTTTTTATCCATTAACAGCGTTACTCGTTTTTTTATTACTACCCATCCAAGTTTTGGCGGCGACTTTGGCACCGAATCAACTAGAAAACCTGTTAAATCGCTTACAAAGTTTGCGGGCCAATTTTACTCAAACCGTAATGGATGGCAGAGGGCAAATTCTACAAAAAACCAGTGGTCAAATGACCTTGCAACGACCCGGACGCTTCCGCTGGCAAGTCGAACAACCCAATAGACAATTATTGATCGCAGATGGGAAGCATATTTGGTTTTATGATATTGATTTACAGCAAATTATGATACAAAAACAGCAAATGATGACGGCCAATTCTCCCGCTGCTTTATTAAGTGATTCACCTAAGAACCTAACAAAGCATTTTACTATCGTGTTTTTAAAAAGTGCTCAGAATTTTTATTTGTTACCTAGAGACAAAAATGCATTGTTTCGCTCTATAATATTGGTTTTTCAACAAGACCGATTACGTGAAATGCGCCTGTCGGATAAATTAGGCCAACAGACAGTGATTGACTTTTCACAAGTGGAGCTGAACCCCTCTATTAGTCCACAGACTTTTCATTTTATTTTTCCTAAAGATAAAAATATCGAAATTGTAAAAGGTTAAAAGCAATAGACCACTTGCATAACCCAGTGATGGGCTTGAGTTCTTTGAAGACACGCTCTAAACGATAGTCGAGGACCGTAGTTTACATGAGTAAATGAGGACCGTAGACTAGCATTTAACGATGAAATCAAGTCTATCACGCAGCTTATGCAAGAGGTCTAATGTCTCAACCACACAGTCATCACCCTACCCCTTTTGCTGTGACGTTAAATATAAGTTTTGCTTTAGCGGTATTACTTAATTCAGGTTTTGTGTTGGTAGAAGTTATTTACGCCTTCATTGCACATTCCATGAGCTTGCTCTCAGATGCAGTGCATAATTTTGCTGATGTTTTAGGTTTGTTGATGTCTTGGGGCGCGACTATTCTAGCAAAAAGACGTTCTACTCAACGTTATAGTTATGGTTATAAAAAGCTGACTATCTTAGCGACATTAGCGAATGCATTATTACTTGTTTTCACTTCAGCGCTCATTGTTTATGAATCGATTAATAAGCTTATAAATCCTATATCTATCAATGAAATCATTGTGATGGTAGTGGCTTTTGTCGGTATATTTATCAATGGAGGTACCGCTTTATTATTCATGAAGCAGCGACAATCTGATCTCAATATTAAAAGTGCATTTTTGCATTTAGCCTATGATGCATTGATTGCTTTAGGGGTAGTACTTGCTGGCGCTGTCATTTATTTTACTGCCTGGCAATGGATGGATCCAGTGGTCGGTTTGGTGATAGTGGCTATCATTTTTTGGGGGAGTTGGAATTTATTGCGGCGTTCGGTTGAATTAATTTTGGGCGCGGTTCCTTATGGCGTTGATCAAAAAGCCGTCTATACTTATTTAAGAAAATTACCTAGGGTTATCGCGGTGCATGATTTACATATCTGGGGGTTAAGTACACAAGAAACAGCATTGACAGCACATTTAGTGATGCCAGAGGGTGGTTTAACGGATCAAGATTATCAACAAGTTAATCAAACACTGACGGAACAATTCCAGATTCAACATGTTACTTTACAAGTAGAACAAGGACAAAAAAAATATCCTTGTGAACAGGCTTCGGTTTGTTAAATGTTTTTTTTATTTTACATTATGATCGGTGTATTTTCTGGTTTTTTAGCAGGATTGTTAGGTATCGGCGGAGGAACGGTATTAGTTCCTGGATTACTGTTTGCTTTTTCTCACGCCGGATTACCTACACAATTGCAGATGCACTTAGCAACCAGTACAGCCTTGGCATCTATTATTTTTAGCTCAATGGTTTCAGTGTACCATCAGCAGCGTAGCCTCTCTATCAATTGGTCTTTATTTCGTCAGTTAGCCCCTGGAATGATTATTGGTATTGTAGCAGGCGCTTTCATTGCGCTATTGCTTTCTACGCATTTTTTAAAGTTATTATTTAGTTTATTTCTTTTTTCAGTTGCATTTAAAATTTTATTTAATAAACATCGGCCGATAAAAAAAGAAATAATCAGTTTAACCCCTATAAAAAAATGCGTAGTAGGATTTTCTATCGGTGTTATTTCGGGCTTGTTGGGCATTGGTGGAGGTGCTATTGCCTTACCTATATTTTTACGTTTAGGGCTATCGACACATCATGCGATTGCGACTTCTTCAGCGTGTGTTTTATTGTTATCCACCATTGGTGCAATTACCTTTACCCTAACAGGCTTGCATGCCCAAAATCTGCCCACGGGTAGTGGAGGGTTTGTTTATTGGCCGGCGGTTATCGGTGTCTCCGTGGGCAGTGTACTCATTGTTCCTGTAGGGTCGCGTTTAGGAAAACGCATTGCAGGTCACCGTTTGAGAAAAATATTTGCCTTATTCCTTTTAGTGGTAGGTATTACCATGTTAATACCTTAACGTATAAAACGTATGTCGCAACATTCTTTACAAGCTATTGGCATTTTTGATAGCGGTATGGGTGGTCTAACCCTAGCCAAAGCGTTGACACAACACCTACCGAGGGAATCTATCATCTATTTTGGCGATACCGCCCATGCTCCCTGGGGCGATAAATCGGCGGCAGCGATTCAAGCGTATTCGATAAAAATCTGCGATATGTTGCTTAAACAAGGCTGCAAACTTATTTTGATCGCGTGTAATTCAGCTTCAGCAGTTGCCCATGAGCTAGTGAAAGAATATGTAGGCCGCAAAGCCGTGGTTGTCGATGTCATCGATCCCATGATCGATTATTTAGCCGATAACTATGTTAACAAAACTATTGGATTAATTGGGACCAAACAGACCATCTATTCCAATATCTATAGAAAGAAATTAGATCAGCGCAGTATTAATATACAACTCAATGCACTAGCGACGCCGCTACTTGTACCTCTAATCGAAGAAGGTGCCACTAATCAAGCGATCATGGTAGATGCCATTAAATCTTATCTTTCTGAACCCTCTTTACAAGCATTGGATGCATTGGTTCTAGGGTGTACGCATTATCCCCTGATAAAACAACATATACAGCAATTTTATGGCGATGTCGCGGTGATTATAGACTCGACAGACATTGTTGCTAAACTGGTAAAGAATCTATTAGAGAAAAATGGTATTTTGTCTGATAGGGTAACAACCCCACAAAAAAAATTTTATGTTTCAGATTATACGACGGCATTTTCGGCCTTAGCACGACTTTTTTTCAAAGGACCTGTTACCTTAGAAAAATATCCTTTATGGGAATAATGGGGTTTATGGTAAAATACACCCCTAGCACATATGCCCATTGCACTTGAAAATGCGAGATCGCATCTTCAAGTACGAGCGGTATAGATCGGCGAGTCTCAGTACGGTATACTCAAAACCATTGGTTTTCCGGCAAGGCGCCGCGGAAGATGAACAACTTTAAATGTCGCGTTTTCGTTCATGGGTAATATGTAACCCATATTTTATAATGAAGGAGGGGTTATGGCTTCCAGTAAAGTCCTTTCAGGCCAGAGGCTTGAGTCCGTTTTAGCAACCAACACGGTATTACGTAATACCTATATTTTACTTGGCCTAACCTTGCTTTTTAGTGCGCTTACGGCAGGATTCGCCATGCTGACTAATGCCTTACCGCTAAATATATTTATAACGTTAATTGGCTATTTTGCTCTGTTGTTTCTCACTAAGTCTCTGAGCAATAGCGGTTGGGGTATTTTATCGATATTCGCATTGACAGGCTTTATGGGATATACCTTAGGGCCAATTTTAAATTACTATATCCACGGTTTTTCTAATGGCCAAGAACTGGTCATGATGTCACTAGGGGCGACAGGGCTTATCTTTTTTGCCTTATCTGCCTATGCCTTGACTACGCAAAAAGACTTTAGTTTTATGTCCGGATTTTTGATGGTAGGTATCCTAGTTGCTTTCCTCGCTAGTATTGCTACTCTGTTTTTTCATATACCTGCCTTAATGCTTACCGTTTCGGCAGCGTTTGTACTTATATCTTCAGGTGTTATTCTTCTACAGACCAGTCAAATTATTCATGGCGGGGAAACTAATTACATTATGGCAACAGTGACACTGTATGTCTCTCTTTATAATCTTTTCTTAAGTTTATTGAATTTGATGAGTGCATTTGGCGGCAATAGGGAGTAACTTACATGGATACTCCTCATACTTGAATTTCTCCGGTGGGTGGTCTGTGATCCCGCTCACTCGACCATGATCCTGACGTATAGCTAAAAACAAGCTATGATATACCTATTACACTCAGCTATGTCCTAATTGGGTGATAAAGGATGGGTTTATTAATCGATGGCGAGGAAGTTTTAACCGATAAATACGGCTATCTTGTGCATTCTTCCGATTGGCATGAAAATGTAGCCACCGCTATCGCGAAAAAAGAAGCATTGACCCTTGTCAAAGATCACTGGCATGTTCTTTATTTTTTACGCAATTTTTATCAGCAATATCATAAAACACCTCCGATACGAATTTTAGTTAACCAGTTAATCGTACAAATCGGTGCTGAAAAAGCCAGCAGTATCTATTTGAATAATCTTTTTCCAAAAGGTATATTAAAACAAGCTAGCAAATTGGCGGGCTTGCCTCGCCCTGCACGCTGTATGTAAATTATTATAGTATGGGTAATGGTGCTTTTTTATAAAAAAAGGAAATGGAATGTTAAAAGAAGAAGGACTTGAAGGAATTAAAAAAAAGATTTTAGAGGTCAAAGAAGGTTTAAAAACATCTTTGAAGCAAGAAATCGAAAAAGAATTAAGAGAAAAAGAGCTTGTAGAAAATGAAAATAGCGAAGAAATAAACAAGCTGTACTGTGAACTTTGTTTACGGAAAGCGCAGGCATGTAAAAAAATTGAAAGTGACTTGCCAGATAGCTTCGCCTCTTCAGCTGCAACACGTAAACAACTTGATAGTATCCGTATTAAGTTAGCGAAGTTTTGTGCATTTAGCATAGACAAACCATCTGACGAAGAACAACCTGAATATGTTATCTATACATACGTAAAAGAGTTTCTAACATACCCTGATGTGAAATTAATAGATTCAGATAAAGAAAAAATTTTAGATTTATTAGATTTTTTATTAGGTATAACATTCTCAGTCAAATTTAATAAAAAACATGCCCATTTATTTTCTTACTTTAATAAGTTTATAGAAAGAAATAAGTTAAGTTTAGCGCATTGTTTAACTGAAATAGATGGGCTAAAAAAATTAGAATACTTTTCTGAACAGACGTTTTTTACTATCAAGTGCAAATTTTATGCGGTTATTCGTGCAATAGATGCATCAATTATTTACAATAATTTATTAACCCAGATTGCTTCCCGTGCCGATAAGGAATTTAGTGATAATGAAACGTTAAAAACATTTATTACCTGTTTTGTAGATCAATGCAATGATACTTTTTCCAAGAATCAAAGCGACAATTTTGATTCGGCTATTCTTTTGCTTTACCAGGCCTTAAGCAGAAAACGGAATGCCTTGAAAACCGTAGCCTCAACTTCTTCTACTTCTACTGCTGGTTCTGCTTTACTCAGAAACATTGAGGAGAATCTACAGAAACTACGCAGTGAACCAGAGCTAAAAAGCAAACCATTGGAAGAATTCAAGATTAGCTATGAACAAAAAACAGGTAATAAATTTCTTGAAGGGTCATTGAAAGAAGGCAATTTTAGTAAAGGAATGCAGCTCACTAGAATAGATAGCGTAGAAATTAATCATTATTTTCTAATGAAAGAAATTAATCGTTGTCCGCTAGAAACCAGAAAAGCATTTGATTCCGCACTGAAAAAATACGAAGATAATTTACTATTTTCTGATAATAAAAAGCCTAGAAGTAATATAGAAGAATCTAAATTTAGAAATCTTAAAGGTGCGTTGTTTAAAAAAATAGGAGAACGTAAAGAGACTATTATTGCTAATCTACATCATAAAATAGGCCCCATTTCTGCAGATTTTCTAGCGTTGGCTCAGAATACAGCAGAGAAAGTAAAAAACTCAGTAGAGTCTTTTAGATCTTCGCCGCCAAAACACATACAGCCCCCTTCTATTCTGTTCGATTCCGTCAAAAAAGAAATAACTTCAAAATTAACAACGCTCAACGATCGATTAAATCAACTTGTTTTTCAATTAAATTTTCATTCGCTTCTAAAAATACGAAAAATAAACAATAAGGATATATTGCCGGATGACATGGAAAACATAATGGATAGGGGTGAAAAAATTTCTTATTTTTCTAGCTTTAATGATAAAAACTTATTTACATTACAAAAAATAATAAAAGTCGAAAAAGATATAAATAGTTTTTATAGTGAAATTGTGAATAAATTTATAGAAACTATTCAAAAAATAAAACACTCAGATAGTTGGTTTGAAAATACGGATCAAGCAGGGAGTGCTGAGAAAATATTTAAACGAGGTTATCTTTTTAAAAAACATCTTAAACTTGATAAGCTCAAACGAGAAGTGGGTAAGAAAATTAACTTTACAAATATAAAATCTTTCTTTCTCAAACAACATTTTTTTTCTTTATTAAGCTATAGAATTATTCGCTGGCCATGGATGAATAAGGACGATTTCGCAGCATCATGGACAGAACAATTAATTTTTCTGAAAGCCATTGATGATATAAACGAAAAAAATTACAAATCTGAAGATTTATCGAACGTGATAGAAATATATCATCAAGTGATATCTAATAAAAAAGAGGGGAATTATTCTATAGCAGAAAATTTTCACCAGTACTTAATT
>JAZKJD010000023.1:0-19443 GCA_040384585.1 Pseudomonadota bacterium
CGCTTGGATACACAAATTGAGAATATAGTTTATCTAAGCACTCTAGCGTATTTTTATATTGAAAATTCAGGTTCTCTCTATCATAAACTTGCAAGCAATCCCTCCGATAGTATAGAACGGCTTAAAAAATTAAGGAATTTATCAGAAACTAAGCATATAGCATTTATCAAGGCATTAACGCTATTTATTGAAACTACCGCTATAGAAAATAAACCATTAGAAGTTATTACTGAAAACTATATTACCTATCTGAGTGCTGTAAAAGATGCAAGAATTTCTAATCTCGCTAAACACGCTGGAAAATTAGTTGAAAAAATTGATTTTAAAAAAATAAAAAGGGGAGCAACAGAGAATATTACAGTATTTACCGATTTACTTAAAGAATATAGGGTTCTAATTCAGGTAGAAACTCAAACCGATGATAATAACAGCATTTATCACTCATGCGAGGAGAATAAAGATGAATTTTTTGATGCTGAAGAAAGCAATATTACTGAAAAAAATCTTTCTGACGCTTCTCCCAAAGATTTTCCTAGGAATTTAAATTTAGAGATTCCTGGATTTATTTCACCAAACCAAAAAAATAAGCTTTATCGTTTTTGGGACTGGATAAAAAAAACCTGGGAAAAGATAAAAGGTATTCTTAATAAATCAAAAAGTTCTGAAAGTGAAATTTCTTCTTATTCAACTAACCTTAACATTCAATCGGCTTATGATCCTAACAGTAATGAAATCTCCATTCTTTCAAACATTAACAAGATCACTCCCCATGATTGGGAACAAGATAGGAGGTCAGAAATCGAAACCCTGCCAAACACTTCGCAGAATCAGCATGCTTTATTTGCAAACGAAGCTACTCAAAACACTCAGGTAAATAGTATACCTTTCTTTAAGGGCAGCTCTATAAATCATATATAATCTGATTATTAAAAAAAATACTTGAAGATGCAAATTCGCATCTTCAAGTATAAGAGGTATATACCCGCGCAACCGGAGCAAATGAACGTCGGTGTATAGCGACTGGACCTAGTCTTTTTAAAGCCTGCAAATGGTAAACTGTCCCATAGCCTTTATGTTGTGCAAAACCATAACCAGGATATTGCATATCCAGTATGCGCATTTCCGCATCCCTATGCACTTTAGCTAATATGGAAGCCGCACTAATTTCCGCTATCTTTTGATCACCTTTAATTATCGCTTGGCTTGGACAACTGAGTTGTGGACAATGTTTACCATCCACTAACACGAAGCTTGGTATCAAAGCTAACGCTAAAACAGCTCGTTGCATCGCCAATAAAGTCGCTTGAAAAATATTGATGCGATCGATCTCTTCAACTTCCGCACGTCCAATGGACCACGCTTTAGCACTTTCTTGAATTTTACCCGCTAAGTATTCACGTTTTTTAGGAGTCAAAAGTTTAGAGTCTGACAAACCATCAATCTTGCTTTTACTGTTTAAAATAACAGCTGCCGCAATAAGCGGGCCCGCTAGAGGACCTCGACCCGCTTCATCAACTCCGGCTATTTTAAAACTGGGCAGTTTGCTTGATTTCACTGTTGAATACAGTTCCAGTCATCAGTTACAACTCAGTAATCTTGCGCAGTACAAAAAGTTGTTGGCACGGATCCTGCCAGTGAATGCACTTTTTTGATGGCTTTCGCCACAAAAAGAAGTCGCATTTTCTGTCACCCCTGCCGCTTTTTAATTTTTGTACTACTCTGAGCTCAGTAACCCTTATTCAATAATAATTTAAAAGTTTACGTATCGCATCCACTGCTTTTTCACTGGCATTGCAACATAGTTGTTGGTGAAGCGTTAAAAATTCTTTTTGTAATGTGCTAACGATACCAGGATGATTCAAATAATAAAATAATGCCTGTGTTAAATTTTCTTCTGTTGCCTGGTCTTGAATAAATTCTGGTACTAAGGTTTTGTTAGCTAATAAGTTTGGTAATGCAATATGATCGACTTTTATTAAACATTTTGCCATAAAATACGACAAAGCACTCATACGATAAGCAACCACCATCGGTCTTTTGAGTAGCATGGCTTCTAAAGTAGCGGTACCTGATGCCAACAAAACAACATCTGCCGCCGCCATCACCCGGCGAGATTGGCCTTGTATGCTATACAAAGGTAACTTAGGCGCGATAGATAACGTAAGTGCAGCAAATTGCTTTTGTCTTTCTTCATTTACCATGGCTGCCACAAAAATAAGTGTTGGATTTTTTTGATAGCAACACTGAGCCGTTTTAAGGAAGACTTCTCCTAAATAATCAATTTCGTTGCGGCGACTTCCGGGTAGCAACGCAATGATCTGCCCAGACTCAGGAAGTCCTAAGTGGCGACGTGCCACTAGCGGATCATTAAATAAAGGAATAGCATCTGCAAAAGAATGGCCTACCCATTCCACAGGAATATTATGTTCTTGATAAAAGCGTTGCTCAAAAGGAAACAGGGTTAGCATTAAGTCTACTCCCTTAGCAATCTTTTTAAGCCGCCAACGCCGCCATGCCCATACACTGGGACTTACATAATGTACGGTGGGTATGCCTTGCTGTTTTAATTTTTTTTCTAGTCCAAGATTAAATTCGGGTGCATCAACACCAATGAAAACATCGGGTGGCTTGGAAATAAAATGCTGAATAATCTGGCGGCGTAAGCGCAATAGTTGCGGAAGTTGTTTAAGAATCTCACCAAGGCCCATCACCGAAAGCCTTTCCATAGGAAATAAGGCAATACACCCTTGTTTCTCCATTTCGGGACCGGCTATCCCCTCTGCAATAAAGGGAATATCTTTTGACTTTAAGTGCTTTAGTAAATCTGCGGCCAGCAAATCGCCTGAAGCTTCACCGACAACGATACCAATGCGTATTAGCCGATTATCGAATGATGCCACGATCCGATCTTTCTAAAGCGACCGCCATCAATTTTACTTCAGGGAAATCCGCTATTAATGGCTTTAGCTCTTCTAACGCTTGTTCTACTGTTAAATTTCTACGAAAAATCAACTTATAGGCGGAACGTAAAGCGGCAATGAGTTCATCACTGAATCCACTTCTTTTTAAACCTTCTTTATTAAGACCACACACTCTGGCTTCACGCCCTCCTTCCACTAGAATATAAGGTAAAACATTTTGTCTTACCATGCTGGAAGCCGCAATGAAACTATGAGCACCGATCTGGCAAAATTGATGGACGGCACTGTAAGCTCCGATGATAGTATAATCTCCTACGGTAACATGTCCCGCTAAAGCAACATTATTGACAAAAATAGTATGGTTGCCAATGACGCAATCATGGGCAATGTGTGACCCCACCATAAAAAGATTGTTGTTTCCTATCTTTGTCACGCCTTTATCTTGTGCAGTACCGCGATTAATGGTGCAGTACTCACGTATGACGTTATTATCACCTATGTCGAGAGTGGTTTTTTCTCCTTGATATTTTTTATCTTGCGGATCATCCCCTATCGATGCAAATGGATAAATTTTATTATAAGCACCTAGTCGTGTTGGCCCTTTTAAGACAACGTGTGAAGCTATTATCGTTCCATAGCCTACTTCTACTTCAGGGCCAATTATTGTCCAAGGCCCTACCGAAACATTTTCGGCTAACTTGGCTTTAGCATCAACAATGGCATGTGAATCGATCATAATTTAGAAGTTTTATTGGTGTCTTGGCCAGCACCCATTAGTTCAGCTTCACATGCAATCTCTTCCTCAACTTTCGCCAGAACAGTGCAATTCCATATATCTTTTCTTATCCAATTGACTTTTGCTTCAATTCGCAGTTGGTCACCAGGAAGAACCTGACGCCTAAAACGAACCTTATCGATACCGGCAAAGAGGTATAAGAAACCTTCTTTATTACGTTCTTTATTGGCATGTAAAGCAAGTATACCGGTAGCTTGCGCCATCGCTTCCAGGATAAGTACGCCTGGCATAATCGGTTTTCCTGGAAAATGGCCTAAAAAATAAGGTTCGTTCACAGTGACGTTTTTAATAGCAACAATTGATTGACTCTGCTCTATTGAGATAACTCTATCGATCATTAAAATAGGATAGCGTTGCGGCAAATAATGTAATATTTCTTGTATATCCATCGTATCACTCATAATTCTTACCCATATTAATAGACCCCTTTAACGATCTAATCTTTTTTCTTATCCATAAATAAACCTTCGATTTTTTTTAAGCGTTTAACAATTTTATCCAGTTGCCGAAATCTAGCACTGTTTTTTTGCCATTCTCGCCGCGGTTGCACCGAATGCGTTGACGAGTAAATACCAGGGGTACGTATAGAATGAACAACGCTGGACATTCCAGTAATCAACACACTATCGGTAATCTCAATATGACCATTGATACAAACTCCGCCGCCTATCATGCAGTTCTTTCCAATATGCGTACTACCAGCAATACCTGTACAGCCGGCAATAGCGGTATCGGAGCCAATGTGTACATTATGACCTATTTGAATTTGATTATCTAATTTAACACCTTCATCGATAAAAGTATCTTCTAAAGCACCACGATCAATCGTTACATTGGCCCCTATCTCTACATCATTGCCGATATGGACTTTACCTAACTGGGGAATTTTTATCCATTTCCCCTTTTCCTTAGCTAAACCAAAACCATCACTACCAATAACACTACCACTATGGATGAGTACGCGCTTCCCAATGAAGATACCATCGTATAAAGTCACGTTGGCTTCTAAACGGCTATTAGCACCGATCGTAACATCTACGCCAATACTGCAAGATGGACCCATCACCACGCCTTCTTGTAGAGAAGTATTGGCTCCAATCACACAAAAAGCAGCAATCGACACACTGGGATGAAGGGTGCAATGTTCCCCAACAATAGCCGTTGGATGAATACCGGGCATGACGGTTCGTTGCCTCTCAAAAAGCTTAGCAATTTTTGCAAAAGCAAGGTAGGGATCGGCTGTTACTAAGGCATTGCAAGGAGAACAAGCAAGATATTCTGGCTGTAAAATAACAGCAGAAGCTTTCGTATGAGAAAGGCATTTTAGATAACGTTTATTATCTAAAAATGAAATCTGGCCCGGTTTTGCATGTTGCAGCGTCATGATGCCGTTAATAAGGCAATCAGGATCACCTTTTACATCAGCATCAATTAAGCGGGCTAATTCTTCTAATCGGTAACAACGCTGCGGCATGCGATAATCTAGGCTTTATTAAAATTTACTTGATAAGACTTCCATAAATTGCTTTTTTCTTCACTATGTTGTTGCAATGTTAGCTCCGCCACTACTCATTGACTCCGTGTCAATTGTGCTACCGCCAGCCCGCGAACATCGCGGCGCCTTATTCTGAAGCAAAATTTCTAATGATAGATAGATGTGCCCCTTAAGTTCTGCATCTTTATCTTAGACCTTTTTTAAAGCATCTAAAACCTGCGGAGTCATATCCATATCACTCTTCGCATACAAAGTACTACCCTTTTGAATAACAATGTCAACGCCAGTTTGTGAAGCAAGCTTACTAACAACACTGTCTAATTGCTGACTAAAGCCGTGTAATGATTCACTTTGTTGCTTAGATAAATCTTTTTGAAAGGAAGCCACCATCGTTTGCACGTTATTACGATCTGTCATAATCTTTTTTTCTAAATTATCCCTCTCTCCGTTTTTCATAACGGCTGCATTCTTTTCTAAGTCTTGGGTTTCATGCTGCAAATCACGTTGCGCTTGCATGATTTTATCTTGCCGCCCTTTAAACTGCCTAGTCAAGGTTTCATTAATTTTACTTATCTGTGGCGCTTTTTGTAGTACTGCTTGCATATCGACGACAGCAAGCTTTAAACGAGCGGTATCGATACTCGCATTAGTATTGGTATTTGTAGGCGAGGTAGTTTTAGAAAAAGGGTACTTGCAAGCAGCCAACAAAAAACAAGCCACTATTAATGAGATTAAAGATAGTAACCGAACACTTTTCATATCAGCTCCTTAAAATAACTACACTAAAATCCAGTTCCAATATTGAACTGGAAGACTTGGGTCTGATCACCTGGTTTAGGATTAATCGCCTTAGCCACACTCAAGCTTAATGTTACATTAAAAACAGGAACTCGCCAATCTACATTTATACCTGTTGAATAGCGTACAGGGCCTGAAGCGGTCCCCCCTCGAGGCTGGTTAGGCCCAGTCACGCCCAAGGTAGAATAAACATTACCGGCGTCGACAAATAGGCTTGTTCTTATTTTTTCCGATACCGACGCCGGCATAGGAACAATAACCGCCACACTCCCTACCGTCATCACATTACCTCCCAAAGGAAGGCCATTGCTATCTCGTGGACCCAAAGAACTTATTTCATAGCCCCGCACTTGGCCATCCGTTCCTATTCCTCCGGCATAGTAATTAGCAAAAAAAGGAAGTCCTTCTGTAGCACCAAAACCATTACCATACGCTAAACTTAAACGACCTTGTAATTTAAAATCATGGCCTAGGGGATAATAACCCATGCCGGTATAATTGGCCTTATAATACTCTATCGGCTTTCCACCAACCGGTAAGGCAAGTTGCATGCTTGCACTTTGATAAAGCCCTTTTTCAGGAAAAATTAGCCGATCTAAACCATTTCGTGTCCAGCCTACCGTAAACAAAAACTGGTTAAACTGTGTACCATGTTGTGTAACAAATTTTTGTACTTCCCTAGACAATTGGCTAGGCGTGGGTAAGTTTAGTTGTAATTTTTGTAATCCGCCAGAAAGCTGTAAGGTATCGCCTCTGGCATCGAAAGGAATACTATAATGGAGATCACCCCCATAGGTATTGGTACTATAGCTTGTCGTATTGAGATTACTTGGTGTAGAACGCTGATAAAAAATATCGAAGCCACGTTGTACACCGTCTAAGGTGTAATAGGGATTATTATAGCTTATGCTATAAATCGTAGCGGCGCGCGTATTATTAAAGTTAATTCCTAATTGATTACCCGTTCCAAAAACATCATTTTGATTTAGTGAAGCACCGACTACCGGGCCATTAGTACCATAACCTAAGCTAAATAAGGCTTGAGCGGCATGCGCTTCGTTGATGTTAATATCTAAATCAACTTGATCCGAAGTCCCAGGAATAGGCGAAGGTGTTACTTGTGGTTCTCCTTCGAGAAAACCACTCAGATTAAGCTGGCGTATGGATTCCTTGATGTCAGTTTCGGAGATGAGACTACCCTCTTGCTGACGCAGCAAGCGACGAAATACTTCATCTTGCGTTTTTAAATTACCTGAAATATTGATATGTCTTACATAGACTCGATTACCTGGATCAACATAAAAGGTTAAAAAAACAGTTTTATTTTTTTCATCCACCTCCGGAAGTGTATTAACGGTTGAAAAAATATAGCCGAAATCCCCTAATGACTTTTTGATGCCCTGTTCGGCCGCGATGACTTTTTCACGGGAAAATGCTTGACCCGTTTTGAGTGGCTGAAAAACCTTTTGTAATTTCGTTTGATTGACGAGTAAACGACCTGTCAGTTGATAACCAGAAAGCCTATACAGCGGGCCCTCTGTTACATGGATAATAAGGTAGGCAGTTTTTCGATCCGGTGTCAAAGTCACCTGTGTAGAATCTGCTTTAAATTTAAGATAACCACGATCCAGATAATAAGATTGTAAGGCTTGCAAAGAAGCGGATAATTTATTCTGATTATATTGATCGGAATTGGTAAAAAAAGACCAAAAATGTGATGACGATACCGGCAATGCAGCGAGTAATTTTTTTTCACTAAACACATGATTGCCCAAAATAGAGATACCCGCTATCTGGACGGTAAGACCTTCCGATATTTCAATACGCAGCGCCACCCTATTATTGGATTGAGGAATTATTACTGGGGTAACACGCGCAGAATATTTACCCATATTGTCATACTGCGTACGTAACTGAGAAAT
Organism: Pseudomonadota bacterium; assembly: GCA_040384585.1. GTDB lineage: Bacteria > Pseudomonadota > Gammaproteobacteria > Diplorickettsiales > Diplorickettsiaceae > JAZKJD01. Next base: position 7,933 of record JAZKJD010000023.1, read on the forward strand.
AAATCTATCTAAGCTGGATTTATCGAAAATTCGACCGGGTACCAACCCTATTTTTTTTATTATTTCACTCAGTTTATCTTTGGGAATTTCTTTATTACCCGTAACATTGACTTCACTCAGGACGGGCCTTTCAACAACACGGATGATTAATGTATTTCCTTGCTCTTCAAGTCTAACGTTACTAAAAAATCCGGTCGCATACAGCGCATTAATAACCTGAGAGGATTGTTCTGGATCAAATGATTGGCCTGTCCTTATCGGCAGATAGCTCAAAACCGTATCACGGCTTACCCCCTGCAATCCTCTAACATCAATCCGGTGTAGATAGAAAGCGTGTGCCGGAATAGGGAGTAGAAAACTAATCCATATGACATAGGGCAAAAAATATCTAAATAAACGCATGATATTTATTTTTTAGAGAAAGTTATGAGATGGCTAGCTGCATCATATCAGCATCCAATGAAGAGCCATAGCTTTTCAATCCAATCATCTCTAGGGCAACTTCCCGGGCTAAGCTATCATCCTCTAAGATGACTTCAATACTCGTCATTGGGCGTGAATGAATCTTTTCTAACACTTGTTTATTGATGCGGGCAATATCAGTAAAATTAATTTTAGCTTCTAAAAAAGCCTGCACAACAACCTCGTTGGCAGCATTGAGAATGGTCGTTGCTGACCCTCCTATTTTGATGGCCTGATACGCTAAATTCAAACAAGGATAACGTGCTTCATCAATGGCTTGAAAGTCAAGTCGTGCCATCTCTAGCAGATCGAAACGGGACGCTGAATTTGCCAATCGTTCTGGCCAAGCCAATGCATAAGAAATAGGGTGTAGGCTATCGGGGCTAATGAGTTGTGCCGAGCAACTACCATCCCGATACTCTAGTAATGAATACACGATACGCTGCGGATGTAGAATGACATAAATCTGTTCAAGCGTTAAGCCAAATAAAAAATAAGCTTCGATAACTTCAAAGCCTTTATTCATCAATGTGGCAGAATCAACACGAGTTTTTTTCTCCATCGTCCAATTAGGATGCTGACAAACTTGCTCGGGTGTCGCTTCTTCGAGTTGTTCTAAAGGTTTATTATGTAGGGCGCCTCCAGAAGCCGTTAAGATAAGCTTAGAAATTTCTTGATGCGCACACCCTATGCTAGTATTTCTATATAAGCACTGAAAAATTGCATTGTGTCCTCTGTCGATAGGCAATAAAAGTGCTTGTGAACGTTTGGCTTCTTCCATCAATAAAGTGCCCGCCATCACTAACGCTTCTCTATTGGCTAGCAATACCCGTTTTTTAGCATTAATTGCCGCTAAAGTCGGTAGTAATCCCGCCGCGCCTATAATAGCCGCTATCACCGTATCAACTTCGCTGAGACTTGCCACCTCAGTAAGTGCTTTGGAACCAAATAATACCTTTGTTTTTAACGATTGTTCGCGCAAGCGCTGCTGTAGATTTTTTGCAAGCGGTTCAGTACTCACAACTGCATAACTCGGCATCGTCTGAAGGCATTGTTTAAACAATAATTCAATATTATGGTGCGCGGTTAACGCAATGACGCTAAACCGATCTGGATATTGTCTAATAACATCCAAGGTATGGACCCCTATAGAACCGGTTGCACCCAAAATAGTTAAACACTTCATGAAGTTAAACCTAGCAATAATAAAGATCCCGCAAATACGGGTGCCGCTGCTAATAGACTATCAATACGATCTAAAATACCGCCATGGCCAGGCAATAAGTGGCCACTGTCTTTGAGTCCTTCTAATCTTTTTAATTGACTTTCAAATAAATCACCTGCAACTGCCGCAAAGCTTGTGAATAAGACGAGAACAACTATTTGCCATAAAAAGGGTTTTTCCCCTTTAAAACAATATTGTATCAGCATGGCCACAAAAAGAGTCACCAGCAAGCCAATAATTAAGCCCTCCCAAGTCTTTTTTGGACTTAGGGTCGGCGCCAATAAATGTTGCCCCCATAAACGACCGCTAACATAAGCAGACGTATCTGCTAACCAAATAACAAGCAACATAAATAGCAAATAAAAGGGTGTCGAATACAATACTTGTAATGCTGCCCAGCATAAGGTCAAAATCAGCCATCCCAAGCTAGCTCGTATATAAATAGGGATAGTAGGCAGTACGGGCTTTGTGTGCGCCCAAATCAAATACATAGCGAGCAATAACCAGAAAATCAACCCCATCCATAAGACCCATTGACTAATGGAAATTTTCACTAAGAATAACAAAATAATACACTGGAAACCGACATATAAAAGTCTATTTTTACGATCAGTCCAGCTGCTTAATCTAGACCATTCCCACGCAGCAAGCAAAGTAAGAAACGCGGTTATCCCCATAAAATAGGGTTGCGATAAGTAAAAAATACCGCCGACTACCAAAGGAATCAATATGAGCGCCGTTATAATTCTAAGCTTAAGCATTTATTTCCGCAAGTTGCTCACTCGTATAGCCAAAACGCCGTTCCCGTTGTGAGTAAAATAGTAAAGCCTTCTGTAAGGCCTCTTCATTAAAATCAGGCCATAAGGTCTCTGTAAAATAGAGTTCTGTATAGGCAAGTTGCCATAAAAGAAAATTGCTAATGCGATATTCACCACTGGTGCGAATTAATAAATCAGGCGGTGGAAGATCAGACAAACTGAGATACCTTGCAAATAAATCCTGTGTAATTGCCTCGGATTGCAGAGACCCAGCTTTGACTTGCCTAGCGAGCGCTTGTACCGCCTGAATGATATCCCACTGACCGCTATAATCTACCGCAACAATAAGCTTTAGACCGGTATTTTTTACTGTTAATTTTTGAGATTTTTTTATCCACTGGCGTAAAGGTTCTTTAAAACGTTCCAAACTTCCTACCACTCTTAATTGAACATTATTTTGATTCAATTTTTCTATTTCACCTTTTAAGGTATTAAGAAAAAGTGTCATTAAATTGTTAACTTCTTGAACAGGTCGTTGCCAATTTTCGCTACTAAATGCAAATAGGGTTAGCACTTCTATCTTCAGTTCGCCGCATTTTTTAACGATTTTTCGAACGACTTTTAGTCCTTCCTTGTGACCGAGCATGCGCGGTAAATGACGCTGCTTAGCCCAACGACCATTTCCATCCATAATAATAGCAAGATGGCGAGGACACCTCAGTGAAACAGGGGGGGGAGGGATTAACATAATATAAAGATCTAGGATGTGTCCACATTAGGGTGTGTTGACAATTGCACGATGACGGCGAAAAAGAATCGCTTTTCTGCGTTTCGTTACTCACATACGCTGTGTATGCTCCGTTACGATACTCAAAAAACAACGCTTTTTCGCTCATCCTAGCACAATTGTCAACACACCCTAAGCGAAACAGCGTGTAAATTTCGAGTCACGTAACACAGCATACGGTACGGTATGTGAATAAAAAACCTATGACCCTCATCGTGCCGAATGGCTACTATCCTAGACCTGCATAAGTTCCTTTTCTTTACTATTCGCTACTTTTTCTATTTCGGTAATCGCATGATCAGTTATTCTCTGAATCATTTCTTGAGAGCGGCGCTCTTCATCTTCAGTCATTAATTTTTTCTTTATCAGTTCTTTAAATTGATTGTTGGCATCGCGACGATGATTTCGAATCGAGACACGTGCATCTTCTGCTTCCTTTTTTACTATTTTATTCATTTCTCGTCGACGTTCTTCCGTTAAAGGGGGCAGAGGAACACGTATAATATTACCCGCAGTCACTGGATTTAAACCTAAATCTGACTTGATAATCGCTTTTTCAATAGCGGAAATTAATGTTTTATCCCAAGGCGTCACGACTAATGTCCTAGCATCCGCAACGGTAATACTCGCCACATGATTCAAAGGAACTTCTTTATCATATTGAGAAATACGCAGTTGTTCTAATAAACTGGGATGCGCTCTACCGGTACGTAACTTGGAAAGACTAAGTTCCAAGGCTTCTATCGCTTTTTGCATCCCTTGCTCAGCACTTAACTTTATTGATTCTGTCGTATTCATGATATTTATTCTCCCTTTTGACTTACCAAGGTACCCCTACTTTTACCCTGGATAATATCGCGCAATACATTTTTAGATTGAATATTAAAAACCTGTATTGGTAAATTATAATCGCGGCATTGAGAAAAGGCGGCTAAATCCATAATACCCAGTTCATCTTCTAAGGCTTTTTGATAACTTAACTGTGAATATAAAATAGCATGCTTATCTTTTTTTGGGTCGGCAGAAAATATTCCATCAACATGGGTTGCCTTTAACAATAAGTCTGCGTCTATTTCTATACCGCGTAAGCTAGCCGCCGAATCGGTGCTAACTAAGGGATTACCTGTTCCACCTGCAAAAATAACAATATACCCTTTCTTTAGGTAACGTACGGCCTTATATCGTTCAAAAAGTGTAGCAATACTTCCCACGGAAATAGACGACATAATTTTTGCAACTTTATTACGTTTTTCAATGGCATCCCTTAAGGCAAGGGCATTAATAAGCGTCGCTAGCATTCCTATCTGATCGCCCGTAATACGATCAATACCTATTTTCTCTAAGGCTGCCCCACGAAAAAGATTTCCCCCACCGATAACAATAGCTATTTGTAACCCTAAATTAGCCACCTCAATGATTTCATCAACGATGGTATTTAAGACAGCAGGATCAAGCGCTTGAGAAGTTTTTCCATTGAGTGCTTCCCCACTGAGCTTAAGTAGAACACGGTTATACTTGAGAGTGTGTGAAGTCATACTATTCCTCAGACGCTTTAACCTGATCCATCACGGCTTTTGCAAAATCTTCCGTTGGTTTTTCAATCCCTTCGCCCACGGCAAAACGAATAAAACGTACCACCTTCGCCTGCGATCTTTCAAGCAGTTCTTTTATATGGATAGTTTCATCTTTAACAAAGGATTGTCCTAACAAACTCACTTCATCAAGAAATTTATGGATTCTTCCTTCAATCATTTTATCAATAACGGCTTGAGGCTTGCCACTCGCCTGTGCTTGGGCAGTAAAAATTTCTCGCTCTTTTGCGAGCACTTCGTTGGAAACATCATCGGATGAAATGACTAAAGGATTATTAGCAATAATATGCAGTGCTAAATCCTTAGCCAGCTGCTCATCGCCTCCTTGTAATTCTACAATAGCGCCTATACGTCCCATGTGCACATAGGCACCTAGCAATGATCCTGACTGAGCAGTGACTAATGCTAAACGCCTAATCTGAATGTTTTCACTTAATTTAGCAATCAAATTTTGTCGCTTATTTTCTACGGTCTGTCCTCCTGTTACAGGAGATGCCGTTAAAAGCGATGCGACGGATTCAATTTTTTTATCCAGGGCTAATTGAGTCACTTCCTCAGCAAACTGCGTAAAATTTTCATCTCGACTTACAAAATCAGTCTCACAATTAATCTCTAAGATAATCGAATACCCTGAATTTGATTTAATAAGCACTAAACCTTCTGCTGCAATACGAGCAGATTTCTTTTCTGCTTGAATTTTTCCTGATTTACGCATCGCATCCGCCGCTGCATCGATATCACCCTCTGCTGCTTCTAACGCTTTCTTACAATCCATCATCCCTGCCCCAGTACGACTACGCAATTTCTGAACGAGTGTTGCTGTTATTGTTGTCGCCATCTTCTATTCCTCTTTTTTATCGCTGGACTGAGTCGTTTCCAGGACTTTATCTGAACTCTGCGCATCTTTCTCGGAGGACGTCTCTGCTATTTCCGCTTTTTGCAATGGAAGATCCGAAGGATTAGCCGTTTTTGCACGCGCATCTAAAATTGTATCGGCAACCATCTGGGTATAAAGCACAATCGCTCTAGCTGCATCATCATTACCTGGAATAATATAATCAATTCCTTCCGGTGAATGGTTGGTATCAAGAACACAAATAACCGGTATTTTTAACTTTTGTGCTTCGCTAATGGCAATATTTTCATAGCCTCTATCAATAACAAATAAGGCATCCGGTAAACCACTCATATCCTTAATACCACCCAGACTACGATCCAATTTAAACATTTCTCGTTGTAGGTTCAGTCCTTCTTTCTTAGTGAGCCTATCAAAACTACCATCTTGGCTTTGTATTTCCAATTCTTTAAGTCGTTTAATCGACTGGCGTATAGTACGGTAATTGGTCAAAAGACCGCCTAGCCAGCGATGATTAACATAAGGCATACCAGAACGAATGGCCTGCTCTTTAATGACGTCTTGAGCGGCACGTTTTGTTCCTACCAATAAAATTTTACTACCGGGTCTTGCCGCAATTTTAGCCACATAGCTAAGGGTCTCCACAATATATTCCCGGGTTTTTTCTAAATCGATAATACTAATCCCATTTCTTACACCGTAGATGTAAGATGCCATTTTAGGCTCACGAAAACAGGTACGATGGCCAAAGTGAACCCCAGCCTCAAATAATTGCCTTAATGTTGCTATTGCCACAATATTCTAATCTCCAAAATTGCTAGACTTACCTAAAATTGTTTACCTACACTAAGGGTAAGTTTCGCTGGGTTGAGCCTCCACCTAAGCAATACCTGAAGACTATTCTAAGAAAGTGTCTTCAAATGCACGATGACGGGAAAAAGTCATCTGTTTTTCTGCGTTTCGCTACTCACATACGTCATGTATGCTCCGTTTCGATACTCGAAAAATAGAGCTTTTTGACTCGTCCTAGCACATTTGAAGAGACTTTCTAAAACAGCCACCCTCAGATATCTTTATAATAAATAGGTGTGTGAAATATTCGCTTTTCAGCGCGTTGTTTTATACCATAGAGTCACTCATATAAACAACTCATTCATACTAAACGGAGCCAAACAATGCCCTATATACTCGTTCTTTACTATAGCCGCTATGGTGCTGTTGCAAACATGGCGAAGCAGATTGCTAGGGGTGTGGAAGAGGTTACGGGGATAGAAGCTAAAATTCGCACGGTGCCTAATGTTTCATCTCTTTCCGAAGCAACAACGCCGGAAATCCCTACAGAAGGCCCGCCTTATGTAACTGTAGAGGATGTGCGAGACTGTGCTGGCATCATCTTAGGTAGCCCTACCCGCTTTGGGAACATGGCAGCCCCCTTAAAGCACTTTATTGATAGTCTCAGTGGCTTATGGCTCTCAGGCGCACTCATTAACAAACCTGCTGGTTTTTTTTCTTCGACTTCTAGCTTGCACGGCGGACAAGAAACAACCCTCATTAGCATGATGCTTCCACTCATCCATTTAGGAACGCTAGTCGTCGGTGTACCTTACTCAGAACCGGATTTATCAACCACACAAACGGGCGGAACGCCTTATGGACCTACGCATATGGCAGGCAAGGATAGTCAGAATCCCTTAAGTGATGAGGAAAAACGACTTTGTAAGGCGCTGGGTAAGCGAGTAGCCAGCATTGCACTGAAATTATGCTAAAGTTCAGCCAAAACTAATTTAAAGATCTAAAATCGTTTTCACCAAAGGGATCGTTAGCTTGCGTTTTAAACGTAAGCTAACCCTATCCAATTGCTCTAGAACTGAGAAAAGGGTCTTGGAATGACGAGGAAGCCTTAATAATAAAAATTGGCCGACTTCATCAGAAAAATCTAGTCCTCTCAAGCGCGCTCTTTGTCGTAAAGCTATTAAACGATCACTGTCATTCAATTCCCGTATTTGAAATAAAACACCACCGGCCAAACGAGAAACTAAATCTTGTAGTGACAAATTCAAGTGATGGGGCACACTTTTTGCAGCAATGAGTAAATACTGCATCTGTTCTTGCAATCGATTGTAAAAATGAAATAAAGATTCTTGCCAGAGTCTATCTGTCGCAATACTCTCTAGTTCATCAATACAGACCATATCGACAGTCTCTAATCCTAGCAATACATCAGGACTACTCGTTTTTTTGATAGTATCCAAGGGCAAATAAGCCACAGAAAAACCTTGTTGTTGCGCGGCATGGCAACAGGCATGTAACAAATGTGTACACCCTGCGCCTGAATTTCCCCAAATATAAATATAAGGTTCGCCCATTTTTAAAGAAAAATGCTTCAGGCAATGTAATAAAATGGTATTATTATGGCTAGTGTAAAAATTTTCAAAGGTATTAGCATCGGGAGGATAAATAGGAAGCGTTAACTGCATTGTCATAGGCGATTATAACAACCCTTGTTTTTGGTTTTTCCTTGCCACTCGTAAATAAAAAGCGGCTTGCCTTGTCCACACCCAGGTGTATTGAACAAAACTAAGTAATGTAGTCACAAACACGGCTTCAATTACCCACCGAATAACGAGATCCGGCAGAGCAAAAAAAGCTAATTTAGTAATTAATAACGTCACTAATATCAATTGAAAAAAGGTATTTAATTTACTAATCCAAACCGGTTTATAATCTAAAGGACCTACCCAATAGCGATAAACTAAAGCACCTCCCATGATCCAAATATCACGCCCTATGACAAATACGGCTAACCAGAATGGAATTTGCTGAAGGTAAGCGAGAACAATAAAACTTCCCATGAGTAATAATTTATCTGCCAAGGGATCTAATAAAGCACCTAAAGGGGTTATCCAGCCAAAGAGACGTGCTAACAAACCATCCAAGCCATCAGTTAATCCCGCCACTAGAAATAAATAAAACGCTAATGGATAATATTTTTTTAGTAAAGCCAATAAAATAGGACCTATTAGTATAAAACGAATACAAGTAATTAAATTTGGAAGATGACGCAGTGGTATTCGAATCATTTTTTTTGCTTAATCAAACTTACCATAGGATCAATTATAGCGATGCTGAAACCGGAACTCATTAACCACCTCATAAAAAAATTCCCGCAGCTATCTACACCTGTAGTTAAAAGAGGAATAGAACAATTACTTCAAACATTGGAACAAGCGTTGTACCAAGGCCGCCGCATAGAGATTCGTGGGTTTGGAAGTTTTTCCCCACATTATAACGCTGCACGTTCTGCATTTAATCCCAAAACAGGCCAGCATTTTTTAGCGCCTGAAAAATACCGACTTCATTTCAAAATGGGAAAAAACCTGAAACAACGTGTCAATAAAAACACGCATACCGAGTAATAAAATTTCACCGTTTCGAAAGAGGTTTAGGTTCTGTCTTGAGGGATCATATTTTGTGAACCTGTTGTTCTAAAAATTCCATAAGAGCATAACATAATGCTTTTGTCCCTACACCTTGCAATGCTGAAATTTCAAAGCAGATTCTATACCCTTCGCCTTTCAAGATATGGTGTTGTTGCACATCGGTACTCACGTGCTCATGACTACCTAATATACTCCGCGCGTTCGTCCTCGTGCGCCTAAGCACATCTTGAAATCCTTTGGGTATATCTACCGAAAGCTTTCTTTTTAAACTTTGGTAATACTCCTCTAACGTAGCGGTAGATAACAAGTCTATTTTATTAAATACAAACCAACGTGGCTTAGCAGCCAATTCAGGGCTATATTTTATAAGCTCTGCTTCGATGATAGCGATATTACTTAAAGGGTCGCTGCCATCGCTAGGACAGATGTCAACAACATGTAAAAGTAAGCGAGTACGTTCTAAGTGCTTAAGAAAGCGTATCCCAAGACCAGCGCCTTCGGCTGCCCCGGTAATAAGACCCGGTATATCGGCAATAACAAAACTGCGACCATACTCCAAGCTCACAACCCCTAAATGCGGTTGTAAGGTAGTAAAGGGGTAATCAGCTACTTTGGGGGTCGCGGCTGATATCGATCGAATTAAACTTGATTTACCTGCATTGGGCAAACCCACAAGACCCACATCAGCTAATAACTTTAGGGACAGTCGTAAACGACGCGCTTCTCCTGCTTGTCCTGGCGTTGACTGTCGTGGACTACGGTTAGTGCTACTTTTAAATCGGGCATTTCCTAAACCATGCCACCCTCCCCGCGCTACCTGTTGTACCTGTCCAGGCTCCGCCAAATCACCTATAAGCTCCTGAGTATCTGCATCAAAAATCTCAGTACCTACAGGCACTTCTAGAATGAGGTCATCTCCTTTTTTTCCAGCGCAATCGCTTCCTTTTCCGTTTTCACCACTGCGTGCTTTATAAAGACGATTATAATGGAAATCTATTAAGGTATTCAGGTTTATGTTGGCTTTTAAATAAACACTTCCACCATCACCACCATCGCCTCCATTTGGCCCACCCAATGGAATAAATTTTTCTCGACGAAAACCAACGCACCCCGCCCCTCCTTTTCCGGCTTCTACCAAAATCTCTACTTCATCAAGAAATTTCATAAAAAAACCCCGTCAAGCGGGGCAGTTAATCAAAAATAGGATTTAGCTGCCTATTTGCTCTTGCACAACAAGGACTTCTCTAGGGTTAACAGAGACATAACGCCTTAACTTAGGCCCTTTACGTGCAAATTTAACGACTCCTTGAACTAAAGCATATAAAGTATGATCTTTCCCTATTCCCACATTATCACCGGGATGAAAATGTGTGCCTCGCTGGCGAATGATAATATTGCCGGCCTTTACAGCCTCACCACCAAAGTGCTTAACACCTAAACGTTTTGAATGCGAATCGCGACCATTTCGGGTACTACCCCCTGCTTTCTTGTGTGCCATGAAAAACCCCTATTATAAGATCTCTGTAATTTTAACTGCGGTATAATACTGCCGATGCCCCATCTGTTTACGATGATGCTTACGGCGCCGAAACTTAATAATTCTAATTTTATCATGGCGACCATGTTCAACAACAGATGCCTTGACCTTAGTATCCGTCAGATAGGGTGCCCCAATCTTTAAATCAGTCTCCCCATTGGCAAGTAATAAGACAGGAAATTCGACAATCTCCCCCATCTCAGCCGATAATTTCTCAAGCTTGATAAGCTCGCCTTGGGCGACTTTATACTGTTTTCCGCCCGTGGAAATTACTGCATACATATTTTTGAATCTCCGATAACACTAAGCATTAACCCATTCCAGCGACAACTCGCATCTTCGAGTACGATGGCTACACAAATCCGTCCGCATTCTAAGCGATCCTGATGTGTGTAGCAAGATACGCATTTTTTTTCTTTCACCTTGACCAACACTAGACTATCCCATTACTATAAGCGTCCTCAATAGCTTGAATTCCCCGATAGCTCAGTCGGTAGAGCAAATGACTGTTAATCATTGGGTCGCAGGTTCGAGTCCTGCTCGGGGAGCCAAATAATCCAATAAAATCAAGCACTTAGACAGACACCCTACTCTGCTCATTTCAGTTGTACCAAAATAATGCCAAAATAGTACCAAAACTCACTCAAATAATTAGTCTTGCTTAGACACTTTGATAACTGAAAAATTTAAGTTTAAACTGGCTTCCACTTCAGTCCATTGAGGCTCATGCCCTTCCTTTAAATACCCATCCTTAATATCTGTAAACTTTAAATTGACTAAGTCTTCTCGTCTCTGCAAGGTGATCTTGCTATACTTTTTCGGACAGAAGGAATCGAGGTAAACTTAGCTTACAA
>JAZKJD010000024.1:0-9879 GCA_040384585.1 Pseudomonadota bacterium
ACGGTTTTATCAACCTCTCGATTCTTAGTGTCTAAAAAACTGTTGCAAGATCAGTTTTTTAATAAGTGTTTTTCTCAGATTTATTAAGATAAACTTCACTTACTGTTAAAAAATAACAAGGGAAATTAAGAAGTGACTATTACCATTCATCAGCCTTTTGATAAATTATTTAAGACTTCTCTCACTGAAAAGAAAGTAGCTATTTCTTATCTTAAAGCACGTCTACCGGCTGAAATCTATAAGCGCATCAATATAAATACATTAGAACTTACCGATAAAAGCTTTATTTTACCCAAGTTTCGTGAAATTCATTCAGATATCGTTTACCGCTGTCAATTTGATAACAAAGAAGGATATATTTTTTTCATTTTAGAAGCTGAATCAACAGCAAATGAAGAACTCATGGCCTTCAGACAATTACAATATAGTATTGCGGCCATGGATCAACATATCCGTCAAGGTCACAAAAAATTACCGATTGTCCTACCCATTTGTCTTTATCATGGTACAGAGTCTCCTTACCCGCACCCCCTCGACGTCTATCAGTGCTTTGATGTCCCTGATCTTGCAAAACAAGTGGTATTTAAACCCTTCACGTTACTTGACCTAACGGTTATTTCAGATGATGAACTTGCTAAAGATGGACTCGCTTTTTTGATGGAAATGCTTCTGAAGCATTCTCGGACAAGGAGTTTTTTAACTATCCTTAAGCAAAGGCGAGAAGCTATTAAAGGAATATTAAAGCAGTTAAATAAAGAATCGCGCCGGTTTATGGTAAAATATGTAATAAATGAGACCCAGGATGAGAATGAACCTAATGCTGTTGAGCAGCTTGTTCAAATTCTCACTACTGATCTACCAGAGGATAAAGAACTTATCATGACTTTTGCACAACAATTAAAACAGCAAGGCTTAGAACAAGGCCTACAGCAGGGCCTTGAAAAAGGCGAGCACCGTAAAGCTATTGCTATCGCTAAAAGACTTATAACCCAAGGTAAGCCAATTCAATATATTCAAGATTTAACTGGTTTACCTGAAAATGAAATCATAGATTTAGTTCAATAAGCCCCTTTTAAATAGCCAGTAAAAGGATTCAAAAAGCTCGAAAAGCTCTACCAAAACCTAAGCGTAAGTTATTGATTTTACAGGGGTCTATAGGAGTCAAAATGACCTGCCATTTTCTTAAAAAAATTAATAAAATTTTCTTTTTTCAAATGGTTACAGATATAAAAGCAGAAGACTGTTAATCATTGGGTCGCAGGTTCGAGTCCTGCTCGGGGAGCCAAAAAGTTGGCTAAAATCAATGCTTAGATAACCACCCTGCGCTACACATTAGATCTATCCCACGTTAGGGGCGTTAGGGGCAAGCTTTAAGCACATAAAATTTTAACGCTTAAGCGGTAATTCTCAAAGTTACGAAAGCCACAAGCTCGTCGTTGAATCAATTTCATCTTAGGATGAAACCCTTCTGTTATCCCATTAGGCTCTCCCCTATAATAAGGGGAGAGCCTAATGGGATAAAGACTTTATTAAGCCAAGATAAAGATAGTTAGAGGAATTATCTAACCTCTCTGCACGCTACAAAAAATAAAAATAAGCATGTCTCATTAAATAACTATAGCAAATTACCATAGGCTTTATAGTTAAATTTGATAGTAGAAATTGTATTTTTTTCATGGTAATGCCATATTAACTTCCGTATTTGTTGTATAAGCTCTTCCATTTTTGTAACTCATCTTACGCAGCAGCTTGAAGGAGTCGCAATTCCTTGAACATAATTTGATTAGCTTTTAAAAGTAATTTGTGCCTGATAGCAAAGTGATTCATAGAAGTTTTTACTTTTAAAAATTCTAATTTGCAAAAAGCAATCATAGAAGTAAATAGATGATTGCATTGGGTTCGAATGGTTTTAGTGGGGGACTTGGCTAGACTGGCATTTTGCTTAATAGATTTATGAAATTCTTCAATTCGCCACCGTTTTTGGTAGACTGTATAAATGCGGTCAGCATCAATGGTTAAATCGTTGGTGACAAGATAGAGTGCTCCTGTTGTTTCATCTTCGTTTGTGAAGACTTTCTTTAGTAGTTTAACAGGAAAAGCAATTAACAATTTTATTAAATTTGCAAAAATAGAAATAGACTCCCGTTTCAATCTGCTCAACACTGTCCTCTTGCATGAAAAAAATACGGCTGATGAGATTTTTTTAACCCCATCACTTCAACAATTTTTTTCTAGAGAAATGAAAGCAAGACCTTACTTGCTGATGAAGCAAATTTTCCTTCTAGGCTTAAAAAAAGAAAATGAAGAAGATAACAAAAATAATTTATTTCTGAAATTTGCAAATACTCATTCAAAAATTTTATTAAAAAACCTGATCTTATTGCCAGACACCTTTAAAAATAACCATGATTTCCCTAATAAAGTAGCAACACTGCTTGAAAGTCGTCTAGAAGGAAAAGAAAAAACGTTAAAAAATATGAGTAAAGTAAGAAAATTTTTTACAAAACCTTCTAGAGCTACAGAAATAGAAATATGTCGATCGCTAATAACAATTATACAATCAGAATCTGACTGTCGGGATCAATTGTTAGCTCTTAAAAAACAGTTTCCAAATCTCGGTGGGCACAAGTATCTCAAAAAAACTTTACATGCCATTGAATCCATTCAACCTGATAATGCTGAGGATCTAAGTCCAAGCTCTTCAACGACTTCTCTCATTGCCAGATTATGAAGGATAAAAATGATGCCTGTTACCTAGCAGCAATGGCAAAGGGGCCGGTGCCAACGAAAGGTGCGCACTACCCCTTGTCTTTTCGATCCTATTTGTCTATCTTTTGCCCAATAAGACTGATAGAATGCAACCTTCTTAAGAGCTAAAGACGTGACTTGGCTCATTTTCAGCCAGGAACTTTTAGTGGATTTTACAAATTTTAAGTTAGATAGTCGCATTTTTTTAGGCGTCCAAGCCTTAGGATACAAGACCCCAACCCCTATTCAAGAACAAGCCATCCCAATCATCCTAGAAGGCCGTGATGTCATCGGTTTAGCACAAACAGGAACTGGGAAAACAGCTGCTTTTATCCTACCCATACTCCACCAGCTACTGGAAGGGTCAAGAGGACGGCTACGCACGCTTGTCATCGCACCCACACGCGAGTTAGCTGAACAAATACATGAAGCGATTCGACAACTAGGTCGAGAAACCGGATTACGTAGCACTACCCTCTATGGGGGTGTCAACATCATGAAGCAATTCCAAGCCCTACGTCGGGGTGTCGATATTGCCATCGCATGCCCAGGTCGCCTACTCGATCACATTAATCGAAGAAATATTGATTTAAGCCACCTACAAGTACTGGTATTGGATGAAGCCGATCAAATGTTTGATTTTGGCTTTTTCCCAACTATTCGTAAAATTTTACAATACTTGCCCAAACAACGACAAAGCTTACTTTTCTCCGCAACCATGCCAAAAGCGATTCGAGGGCTAGCAGAAGAAATTCTAAACGACCCCATCCCTATACAAATTGGACAGCTGACTCCGGTCAATACCGTTGAACAAAAACTTTATCCGATCACAGAAGCGCTTAAAACAGAATTATTGGTAAAACTACTACAAATCAATCCAATTGAATCGGTATTGATTTTTACGCGTACGAAGCATCGCGCCAAACGCCTTGCCGAACATCTAGAAGCACTCGCTTATCGTGCAACCTCGTTTCAAGGCAATCTATCACAAAGTAGGCGCCAGATGGCGTTAAATCAGTTTCGCAAGGGAACATTAAAAATCTTAGTAGCCACCGATATTGCAGCACGTGGTATTGATGTTGCTAATGTTTCTCACGTTATCAACTTTGATATGCCTTCAACCACAGAAGCCTATACCCATCGTATTGGCCGTACCGGCAGAGCCACTAAATTAGGTGCTGCCTTTACACTCATCACCCATAGTGATAAACATCAAGTACGCGCCATCGAACGGCAGCTTAAGCAAGATTTAGAAAAATGCATCATCACTGACTTTGATTACAAGGCAACGCCCAACGCCAACACAGCGCAAATCATGGCTGACGATGATCGGCCAAGACAGTATATCCGTACCACACGAACGCACGATTCCAGAAAAAAAACCAGCACACACAGCACCCGTAAAAAAAACCATTCAGAAAAAGGTCCGCGCAGCGCGCCTTTCCAAAAAAATACTAAACCTTTCTACACGAAATCTAAGAATAATTTTAGAAAAAAAGAAGTGAGTTGAACGGAAACACAGCCGAAAATTCCAGTACGAAGCGTATAAAATGATGCTGAAACACTAGGGTATGTTGACAATTACACGATGATGGCGAAAAAGAGCTGTTTTTCTGTGTTTCGTTACTCACATACGCTGTGTATGCTCCGTTACGATACTCAAAAAACAACGCTTATTCGCTCATCCTAGCACAATTGTCAGTACACCCTAGACAATATTTTTACAGAACCCGCTATGGAAAAGAAATTCGTAGTCGTTTCAAAATTAATTGCCAATAGCATTCAACGCTTTAACGCTACCGGTTGTACTTATCGTGCCGCCGCGTTAAGTTTTACAACGTTACTGTCATTAATCCCTTTAATGACATTAGGCTTTAGTATTTTAGCGAAATTTCATCGTTTTAAAAAAATCAGCGCACAAATTCAAGATTTTATTTTTTCTAACTTTTTAGCTAGCTCTGGAAAAAGCATTCAAATTTATCTAAACAATTTTGTAGCTCAAGCCAATCAATTGTCGATGATTAGTCTACTATTTTTAATTATTACTGCGACAATGGTGATATTTACCTTAGAGCAAACATTAAATAGCATTTGGAAAACAAACAAACGGCGACATTGGACCTTGACAGCGCTCCTTTATTGGACAACATTACTTTTCATTCCTATTCTCATTGGACTTCTGCTTTTTTTATCTTCACACCTTATTATCCCGCTAATGAAATTCAGCCTTAGCAAACCGCTTTTATTAATACTACCCTTTGTGCTTAGTATTTTTTTATTTACTTTTTTATACACACTCGTCCCGCATTGTGCTGTCCCTCTGCGCTATGGATTTATCGCTGCACTGATTGCGACACTTTTATTTGAAGTAGCTAAATTCACCTTCAGTCTTTATCTGCATTACTTCCCAAGCTATAAAATAATCTACGGAACCCTATCGGCGTTTCCTATTTTTTTAGTTTGGATCTATATTTGTTGGGTTATTACACTGCTTGGCGCCATCATTAGCTACACCTTAACCCACGCAAAAATCTTATCTTTTGATTGAGTTCGTCGCAGACTGTTGTACAATATCCACTATCAGTATCACACCCTAGAAAAACCCATGAATTATTGTCATGATCCGAAATACCGCGTAAAAATAGGGCTGGCCGAAATGCTCAAAGGTGGCGTCATTATGGACGTCACTACCGCCGAACAAGCACGCATTGCCGAAGCGGCAGGTGCTTGCGCCGTCATGGCCCTAGAACGCGTTCCTGCAGATATTCGTAAGATGGGCGGTATTGCCCGTATGGCTTCGCCGCAAATTATCCACGAAATTATGGAAGCCGTTTCTATTCCCGTGATGGCCAAGGTTCGTATTGGCCACTTTGTTGAGGCACAAATTCTACAATCGCTTAAGGTTGACTTCATTGATGAAAGTGAAGTCTTGACCGTTGCTGATGATGAACATCACATCGATAAACAAACCTTCGAAGTCCCTTTCGTTTGCGGTTGCCGCAATCTTGGCGAAGCCTTGCGGCGCATTGCCGAAGGTGCCGCTATGATACGAACTAAAGGAGAAGCCGGTTCTGGCAATATTCTAGAAGCCGTTAGGCATATGCGTGCTATTGTACGAGAAATCAAACAACTTTCTGGTTTAAAAAATGAAGAACTTTTCTCTATGGCAAAAAGCCTAAATGCGCCCCTAGAATTAGTCCAATGGGTTTCCGAACATGGCAAATTACCCGTTCCCCATTTTTCCGCTGGCGGTGTAGCAACACCCGCCGATGCCGCCTTATTACGTCAATTAGGTGCAGAAAGCGTGTTTGTAGGCTCCGGTATTTTTAAATCTGCCGATCCTGAAAAACGCGCGAAAGCGATTGTTACCGCCACGACACATTTCAACGACCCTGCTACCTTACTGAAGGTGTCCATGGATTTACAAGAAGCGATGTCGGGCTTTCAAACTATTTTTCAACCCACTATTGAAACCATTGACTAGGTTCTATACCAAAAAATATGATAAAAATCGGCGTATTAGCCCTACAAGGTGGTTATTCGGCCCATACCACTCTTTTAAAACAACATAATATCGAACATTTGTTGGTAAGAAATCCAAAGGAATTAGCGTCTACAGATGGCTTAATTATACCGGGGGGGGAAAGTTCTGTTTTCATAAAACTATTACAAGAAAACGATTTGTGGGCCGCCCTAATGGATTATCAAAAACCGATCTTAGGAACCTGTGCAGGTGCTATTTTACTGGCAAAAAAGGTGTTCTCCCCTTCTCAAGCAACACTGAATCGTATCGGGATAACCATAGAAAGAAATGCTTATGGTAGACAGCTAGCCAGTCAAGTCAAGACAGGAACCTGTTTATTAACGCAAAGTGAAATAGAAATGGTTTTTATACGTGCTCCTAAAATCACAGCAATGGATAAAAAAAGCGTTAAAATCCTCGCCACCCTCGATAATCAACCCACGGCAGTCCAAGAGGGCAACTGTATTGCGGCAACTTTTCATCCTGAGTTAAGCCTAGATAACACCTTACATACTTATTTTATTCAATTGATAGAAAAGCCTAGGGTGTGTCCCTAACCTATTATCGTCATTTGGAACGACGGTGGACAGTTTCTTGTTTAATTTCTTTGGCAACTCCACAAGCTTCTGAAAAATCTTGGCTATCGGCTGTGCATTTTAAAAAAGACTGGAAGTAAGCGGATCTAGTAGTATCAAATTTTTGCTCTTTAAAAGACACCCACAAATTTATTAAGAAATTACTTTCATTTTTATTATTTGCAGAGATCTTTAAGCGCATCCTATCAAGGAGTTCTGCTAAGTCGTCCTCTAAATCATTGATATTTTCAATAATTTTTTTTGTTTTTAGATTGACATGGCTATTTCCATCCTCTAATTCATGCTTATCTTCATTTAACGCTATTATCCCTTGTATTAAAGCATTCACTAGTTCCTCTTCAGTACCTTCACAATACATAAGACTAGCAATATCATTTATTACACCCATTTTTTTTACTTTTATTTTTCTCTTTTCTACAAAAGAAGGCAACTTATAGCGAAATTCAAGAAGTTTGACTAATGCTTCTTTCGTCAGAAAAGCTTCATTCGCTTGGCTATTGATGGGATCTAAATAAATAATTCTATTTTTACGGTAATAATAGTCGTTTACCGATACGTCAATCAATGAGTTCTTTGGCGTTTGGCTAGCCGGCTTAAGTCCTGGCACTTTTGTGCTATCAAAATAATCATATGTCGATTTTACAAGATCGATTACATTAAAAATCGTTAACAGTACCTCAACAACAATCCATACCGCTGGGGCTAGTGGACATAAAATACTGATAACAATGGGTACAGCGACTAACGCCAGAGACAATAGCCAAACAAAATACAGTTTTCCAAACTTTTTAATATTCGCATTATATTCTGTCTTTAGATTTGGATTTTCATCGTTTACTTTAGAATGTTGATAGAAAAGACCACATAGATAAAGTGTAGCCACTACAGTAACTGCACTTGCAATGGCAAGCGATAGCACAATGACAGGACTAGTCCAAACAATAGCCGCTACCCCTCCTGCCAAGAAAATGGCAGTGAGCAACGTCGTTGCAACACCAATTGCTAATATACTGATATGTTTTATAATATTATCCCAGTATTGATCTTGTCGCCATTTATTTTCCAGTAAATTTTTATCAATCGTAAAATGGGCAACAAAACTAAAAAACAAAACACCGCCACTGTCCACAAGTTTTATAATACTGTAGAGAAGAAATGTACTTCCTAAGGCAAGAGGTATTGGCACAAACCAACATAAAACGAAAGCAGCAATGGCAATCGCCATTTTAAACATCGAAAATAAAAGTTTTCTAGTTTCTCCTAAATTTTTATTTTTTGTATTACGAAAATAATTGACTACCCGTAAGCCTGCTCTTAGGAAATGCAACAAATAAAGAAGAGGAATAAAGAAAAAAGGAAGTTTAGAAAAAATTTTGGCAATGCTAAGTAGTCGCTTGTCGACCAAGGCCATTAAACGCCAGAAACCGGAAGAAACGATATAGGTTTGTATGTTTTCTAACGCCATATCTACGATGCCCCCGACTCGTTAATGGTAAACAACGCTTACGTGGGCTTTCCTATCGCCATTCAGACTGTCATAAGATTTTGTAGCGTGCAAAGAAAAATTTTCTCTATTTTTTGTACTGTACGTAAAACTTGCTAAACTGATTGTATCCTCCTTTTTCAACGAAAAACACTATGTCAGCAATATCCCCTACCCCACTTTTCGATAGCTTAGCCTTTTCTGATCCTAAGCTAGCTTACCGATATTTAGGAGATAAGGCGGCACAACTCCATTTCGCTAAGGACGACTTTCAGCAAGCATTGCAATTTCTCTATAGCTATCGCGGCAGTGATGCAACCTTTAATGCCTATCGCCGAGAGATTGAACGGCTGTTGCAATGGAGTTGGTTCGTTGCTGGAAAATCCATTAAAGAAATTCGACGTGATGATTTTGAAACGTTTATTACATTTTGTCAAAAACCACCAAAACATTGGATTGGTACAAAAACAGTAGCCAGATATATCGCACATCAAGACTCAAGAAAACCGCATCCAGATTGGCGACCTTTTGTCGCTACGGTTAAAAAAATAGCCAGTCGTGAAGGCATCTCCCCCGAAATAAAAAAATATAGCTTATCCCAAAAAGCTTTACAAGCCATCTTCGCTATTTGCGGAAGCTTTTACAACTATTTGATTCAGGAAGACTATATAAACTTCAACCCTGTTACACAAATCCGTCAAAAAAGTAAATTTATTCGACAGCAAAATACCAAAAGGATTATTCGACGCTTAAGTGAATTACAATGGTCTTATGTCATTGAAACCGTGGAAATGCTTGCACAACAATCACCAGCACAGCATGAAAGAAGCTTATTTATCATGCTAGCACTGTATGGTATGTATCTACGAATTTCTGAATTAGCCGCTTCTGCGCGTTGGCAGCCGCAAATGGGCCATTTTCAAAAAGATGCTGATGGCAATTGGTGGTTTATGACGGTAGGTAAAGGCAACAAAGAGCGTTTAATCAGTGTCAGCGATGAAATGCTAAAAGCCTTAAAGCGCTATCGACGTAGTTTAGGCCTAATCCCGTTGCCCAGTCGTGGCGAAAATACTGCACTGATTAGCAAATCAATTGGCAACGGTCCAATTGCTAGCACACGCCAAATTCGTAGCATTGTCCAAACCTGTTTTGATGCGGCTTTCGAACGCATGGTTAAGGATGGATTAAAAGAAGAAGCAATCGAATTAAAAACGGCAACGGTACATTGGTTACGACATACCGGCATTTCAGAAGATGTGAAACGTAGACCACGTGAACATGTTCGTGATGATGCAGGCCATAGTTCCAGCGCCATCACCGACAAATACATCGATGTAGAAATGCGTGCACGACATGCGTCGGCAAAAAAGAAAAAATTAGACCCTCTGACTTGACAAACAGCTCAGATGTTGGATCTACTGCTCATTACTCCGTGTAAACTACGCTGCTCACCCACATCGCGCCTTCTCTTGAAGAAAAATTTCTACTGTGTCAGAAATTTCTACTCTGTACGCTACAAAAATTAAAAA
>JAZKJD010000025.1:0-10015 GCA_040384585.1 Pseudomonadota bacterium
CAGACCTAATTGCTTCATAAGACGGGCAACACGAGGTCGACTTAGGTTAACGCCTGATCTTGCAACCGTTTTTTAGACACTAAGAAGCGAGACGTTGATAAAACCGTCGTTCAAATTGAACGGGGGATAGATATCCTAAAGTTGAATGCCGACGGTGATTGTTATAAAAGACCTCGATATACTCAAAAATACTTTGTTTGGCTTGTTCACGCGATTCATAGCGCTCAAAATAAACACATTCAGTCTTCAATGAATGGAAAAAGCTCTCAGCAACGGCATTATCAAAACAACAGCCCGTTGAACTCATGCTACAAATAATGCCATTATCGGTTAATAATTTTTGAAAAATCGCACTGGTATATTGGCAGCCTTTATCGGAATGGTGCTGTAAGCTATGCGTGGGATTTCGCCGCTGTAAAGCCTGCTCTAAGGCCTGTGTTACCAATTCCGTGTGTAATGAATTACCCATTGAAAGTCCAACTACCTTACGGGAATATAAGTCTAAAATAACCGCTATATAAAGCCAGCCTTCTAGAGTGCGAATATAGCTAATATCAGCTACCCATTTTGAATCCGGTGTAGCCGCTGTGAAGTTTTGCTGTAATAAATTAGGGGCTACAGCTTGTTTTTTATTAACACGAGTAGTTACTTTAAATAAACTTTGCATTTTCGCCGCCAGACCTAATTGCTTCATAAGACGGGCAACACGAGGTCGACTTAGGTTAACGCCTTGTGCTTTTAATTCAGCATGAATTCGCGGACTACCGTAAGTACGCCTACTTCTTGAAAAAATTGTTTTAATCATTTCTTGTAATTTCTCGTTTTCCTGCTGTCTTTTACTTATTTTCCTGTGGTAAAAGTGATAATAGCCGCTGCGGGAAACACCTAACACGCGTGCCATCTCCTCGACCTTCCATAGCGTCACATTGTCTTGCATAAACTGATATTTCTGCTTTACGGTGAGGAGAAGATGGCTAGTGCTTTTTTTAAGATATCCCGTTCTCGACGTAGCACATCAATTTCTCGTTTTAAATGACGACGTTCGTCATCTTCTACCCGTAAATTCCCACTACCGGGAAATGCATTATTTTTACCGTGCTTCTCAACTTCATGTAACCAACGTTGTAAGCTGGATAACCCTATCCCTAGATCTTGGCTGACTTGCACGCAGGTTAACTTTTTTTCTAGCACTAACTTTACTGCATTTAACTTAAATTCTTTATCGTAGTTTCTGGACATGGGGCACCTTTGGCTTTGTAAGCTAAGTTTACCTCGATTCCTTCTGTCCGAAAAAGTATAGCAAGATCATACCTCGATCACCCACTTCGGCTTCTTTTTTTCAATTCGCACAAAACGATCAAAGTGCCATCACAACGAATCCGTTAGTGATACTAAATAAAAACTAGACTATTTTATAAGTCATCGCTTTATAAGGGAGTTTACCATGCAAAAAGACAAATTTTTAATCAATTTAAGCCATCTGCATATCAACTATTTTGAAAAGGATAGGGGATTAACATACACTGGATGTAATGAATCTACGGCCGAGTATGCAGGACTGGATTCTCCTCAACAGATTCAAGGAAAAACGGATTATGAGTTAATCTGGAAAGAATCTTCCGCCGAATCCTTTAGAAAAGCAGATAAAGAAGCAATATCCGGAAAACCACAAATCAATCACTTAGAAACCGTAGAGGTGGCCACGGGTCTACAAGATTTCTTAATCACAAAAACAAATTTACTGGATGAGCAGGATCATGTCATGGTGTTGTGGGTTGTAATATCTGTGTCAGTGGATTTACGCTGGCGAAGAAATCCGGTTATTTTAGTCCCGATGAACAGCGATTATATTTAGGGAAAGCCTTCGGCGATAAAAATTTAACAAGACGCCAAGTGCAAGTGTTTAAATGCCTACTCCATGCCTTTACAGAACCACAAACAGCCTTATTTTTACAGCTTTCCGTCAAGACAGTGCGATCAATCATACGTGAGTTAAAAAATAAACTACAATGTTGTTCTAAAGCTGAAATGGTATTAACGGCTATTAAACATGGCTGGACGTTTCTCATCAATGAAAATAGAGTCTTACCTGAACTGCTATCGAGGTAAATAAATATGTTACCAAGCTCCGCTTTACAAAAATTGTGGCAAGGAAACTCCCTACATCAAGAAGATAAAAAGGAAATCGTACGATTATTATCTGGGAAAAAAATAATAAAACCACGTATTTTCGTCAAACGAGATAAATTAGAAAGAAGTATTTTTAAAACATACATTCTAAAGGGGAGTCTTACTGATCTTGTTAACCGATATCGAGAAGGATTGATGTTGCTCTTCAAAGAGAAATTAAACCAGCAAGAACGTAGTAGGTTAAAAATATTAACAATAATAACCCAGCTGATCCAATCCATTGAGATAGAAAATAACGTTAAAAATAGCCTATACCAACGCGTAAATACCACCGACGTGTTAAAAGATTTACAAGCACACGCCAAAAAAGAAATTGAAAATATTGCGATAAAATTCGGCATTGACGCGATTGCGCATCATAAAAAAATAAATTAACTACGACAAATGTACGTATTTTTGATTTTTTTAATCCATCATAATTTTTTTTCTGATAAAAAATATTTCAAAGGATATCAAGATGGAAAAACAAGAAGAAAATAACATAGAACCCCAAGAACAATGGATTAAAACCGCGTTGATCGTAGAGGATAATCTCATTTGCCAAAGGATATTACAGAGCCAATTATCAAAACTTCAGTATCATGTTGATTCGGCGAATGATGGAGAAACTGCCCTCAAAAAACTACGAGAAAATGCCTATCATCTGATTGTGACAGACTTAGGCTTGCCAGATATCACCGGTAATGCCATTATTCAAACCGTACGTCATTACGAACTTAATCAAGGAACACCGCTGATTGTCGCCAGTGCGCAGATTAATGAACCTGACTTTAACACCTATCTTGAGTTAGGGGCCGATGCCATCTTAATCAAACCTTTTTCAATCCGTGCCTTAGACAACGCAATTAACGAATGCTTTTTAATACCTGCCTACAAAAGAAAATTTCCTTTTCAAATCCATGCGCTTTTGCGAGATTTTGAGAAGAAAAAATCGATTCCTAAAAATAATGTAGAGCTTCAATCCTTTATAAGCTCGCTTCAATCGTTAATGAGTAAAGCATTACGTATTCTTCAAGAATATCAGCAGTGGTCTGAATTCGAAAAGTTGAAATCCACATCACAGGAGTCATAATTATGCTGATATCAAGCCAAAAAAAACCCGAGAAATATAAATTTACCGCAACTAAAATTCTTGTTGCTTGCTCCTTATTTAATATAGAAAAATTCAAAATATCGTACAGCAATTTAAAACTCTTCTGATATTTAGTACTTCATTTTGTTCTGGCAATTGAGCACGATTACGGAAAAACGAAGAAGCTGAAGAAATTTTTGAATTGGAAATTTGTAGTATATTATCTATTTCTTTTATAGCGTCTTCCATCGAAATTCGTTGATCCGGATTCTCTTTCATCATTTTTTCTATTAAACTATTTAACGCTGGATTATCTAGATCTTTCATTCCCAATTTATTGAAATGATAAAATATTTCTTCCTCCTTTGTATTACGATAGGTATAGACTATATCGTTTATAGTAAGAACATATTTTTCGCCCTGATATACAAAGTTAACTATTTTTCCCATAGAATACATATCAGTTTTTTGATGATTTTCTAATGCAATTAGTCTTTCAGGTGCTTCATATAAATATGAATGATGACAAAATTGCGAGTATTGTTCAGTAGCTGGTTCACAAAATCCATAATCGATAATATTCACTTCAGGCTTATGAGAATTCAGGTTTACCATGATATTATCTGGCGTCATATCGTTATGAACTAGTCCCTTGTCATACACTTGTACTTTCAATGCATTTAATAGTGCTAAACAAAGTTTCAATTTTTCACTATTGCTTAATCCGTTGATTGTTCTATCTTGAAAAAGCTCATTAAGCGTTTTCCCTGGCATTTTATGCATAACACTATAATATTTTTCATTATTTTCATTGGTTACCGCTGGCTTTGCATGCAAATGTGCCGCATGTTGATACTCTCCCTCTCTATTAGACAGTTCCATTTTATCATCGGTACTTACTTTTAAAACACGAGGTTTTTTTCCTGCTACAATATTTCCATTAGGTAGTAAAGCTAAAGTTGTCTTAATATCAAAAACCTCAGCAAAAGAACCCTTGCCTAAAAGCTCGCCGATAACTTCATAACGAAGACCTTCTTTTGGTTTATCAGGCGTCTTTGTAGAATGTCTTTCACGGCAAAAAACTGAATGGCTAAGAACCCCATATGGAGTATCTTTTTTCAAAATATCTCCAGGTTTTAGATTCTCAAAAAGTTTTTTGAGTAACATGGTGTCTATTTTTGTAACCTTTAAAAGATCAATTATTTTTTTAGTTGGCATGTTTCACCTGTGAAAAAAGTGAGTTGGCTGACTCTTCTGATGCTATCAAACCCGCCGATTGAAAGAAGCTCGATGAAAATCGTACATTTTTTCCGTTTGATCTGGTCATTTCATCCTGAATGGCTTCTACCTCAGAAATTAAAGCACCTATTGTTGGTCGCGATTCTGGATCGGAAGCAAACATGGATTTAATAAGTTTTTCTAGTCTATGTTGATGATTTATTGTTAAATTTTTCAGATCCTCCTCTTTAATTTTAAGATTACTACGATCAGACTTACAAAATAGTTGATAAAGAATCTTTCCTAAGGAAAAAATATCACTTGCCTGTGTGCATGGTTCAAATCCAGCAGCTTCACAAAAACCAACAAAATAAGGAAGAAATTTACGAGATTGTCTGTCTTCTTTTCTGCTTGAACTACCATAATCAATCATGTCAACGATAGGAGCACTCGTTTTTGAGTTAAATGACACCATAATATTTTCTGTTTTGATATCTCCGTGGACTAAATCAAGGCTATGTACCTGATTTTTTAAGGCCAGCAAAAGCTCTAAAGAAAGTTGCATTTTTTGATCTGTGGAAAGAGACTCTGATTGTAGTGTTTCAAACAAATTTTTTCCGGGTAACTTCCACATCACGATGTAACTCTTTTTTGTAAATTCATCGATAATAAGCGGTTTTGAATGAAGATGTGGTACCAGTTGCATAATTTCAGCTTCTTGTCCCGCTGAAGACGTGGACTGTATTTTTACCAGCCATTCCTGAGGATCTTTCTCTTTCTGTTTTACGAGATAACAATCTGATCTTGCTATAGAAAATGATGGAAAAATCTGAATATAAAGTAAAAAAATCGATTTTTGTCCATAAAGTATTTTGTATCTTATATTTTTAAAGGAGTAAAACACTATATTTTTCTTTGCTATGCAGGCCGAGTCCATATATGTAGAGAGGTATTTTTCCGAATAAGTATCCTTTTATGTTATTTTTCCCGAACCTTTTTCGCTTCGTTACGCATTTTAAGTTTTACTTAATAGCTCATCTTACGCAGCAGCTTGAAGGAGTCGCAATTCCTTGAACATAATTTGATTAGCTTTTAAAAGTAATTTGTGCCTGATAGCAAAGTGATTCATAGAAGTTTTTACTTTTAAAAATTCTAATTTGCAAAAAGCAATCATAGAAGTAAATAGATGATTGCATTGGGTTCGAATGGTTTTAGTGGGGGACTTGGCTAGACTGGCATTTTGCTTAATAGATTTATGAAATTCTTCAATTCGCCACCGTTTTTGGTAGACTGTATAAATGCGGTCAGCATCAATGGTTAAATCGTTGGTGACAAGATAGAGTGCTCCTGTTGTTTCATCTTCGTTTGTGAAGACTTTCTTTAGTAGTTTAACAGGAAAAGCAATATCTTTAAGATAAACGGTGCGGCAAACACCGTCATTCCAATCCAGTAAATTAACTTGTTGAAACTGACCGTTTTTGGCATGTTGTCTTGTTAGTGCAACGCAACGATTGGATTTAATGCCAAAGATAAAGGATTTTTCAAGGGCTTCATGGATAAATGTCATATTTGCCTTTGAACCGAACCAATTATCAGCTAATACATAATCAAATAGCACGTGGTTACTAACTGCTTGTTGAACAAGCGATCGAAATAACTCATTTTTAGTAATAGCAGATTTGCGTTTTTGCTTACGTGTTTCGATATCTGAATAATCCATGTTTTTATTCACCACCTCGTAACCAACAGGCAATGCGATATCCCCATAGCGAATGAGACAGGAAAGTAAGTTGATACCTTTTACATGACGATGCTTGGCATGCGAAAAATGCCAGCAATTAACCGCATTTTCATCGGTATAATTTTTTTCTGAAATAGTGTCATCGAGTAACAACACACCTCCTGTCGCTTGTTTATGGCGATGAATTTCAGGTTTGACATAGTTCCATAACTCTTTTGAGCCATAGTCTTCTGCACGTAAAAATCGGCTTACTTGGTCATGGCTAATTTCACCATTCAACATTGCCGCTAATCCAGTAGCTGTTGCATAGCTCGTTTGGCTTATCAAGTAATCACTATAGATAGCTAATAACTCCTTGTTCATAGTTTTCTCCTGAAATAATTTCGGATAAAACATAAACAATTTTTTCCTTTAGTCAATATCCTCTGCGTAAGGTGAGTTAATAGTTAAAAATTATACTAGAGGAATAGAATTCATTCTCATTAATAAAATTTTGGGGAAAACAATATGTCGAATAATACCATGCAACAAGCGGCCGTTATTATACAAAAATATTTTCGTGCTTATGAAGTCAGAAAGAAATATACTGTCCGAGATTTAGAAAAAAATGAGAAAACATCCTATAACGCAACTATTATTGGAAACGATCCATACATAAGCAATGCATTGGATAGCTATAAAACAGAACAAAAAATTGCTTTTATTTCTGTTTCTAGTATGAGAATTGTTGATATAGCCTGTCAAATTACTAGTGACACTAAACATACACCTAAGATTATCGTAATTGATAATAGTAGCAAGGTATCTAACCTTTGGCGTAACATTAGAGCTTTTTCAGAAAAAAATAACACATCTGCTGAAAATTTTTTAAAAGTTCTTCCTGCATTGTTAAACGACAATCGCGAGTTCTTTCTGGAGAAAAGTTTTAATTATATTGCGTCTCAGAGGACTGACTATATTCCTATTGTTAAGCGTGGTGAAATTCTAAGATTCAATGCAAATGCGATAACTTTTTTTAAATATTTATTTGAAAAATATAGTTTTGAAAAAGTAATGAAAATTATTTTAGGCGCGACAGTTATCTGCCAATCATGGACAGACACTAACACTTTAGTTAGTGTGAAAAATGTTTTAAATAGTATAGGGATAGAAAAAATATATATGTATCCTTCTAACCTTGTTGCATGCTTTGGCGATGATAAAGAAATACAAATGGAAATTTTAGAAAATATTAAAAAAAATAGACCCTTTTATTACTCTGCATACTGATCGGGTTTTTGCAGAGACTACTTCCACTAGCTCAATAGCTTTCCCAGAAAACTTCTATATATTTGAAGAACAAGATCCAAAAAATGTTCTTTATACAATAAAAAAATTAAACTCAAAGGAACCAAATACATCTAAGCCTGACACTCTGGCAAAAAATAAAAATACTGAACTATTTAAATATGGGGATAATATTAGCAAAAAGCTTAATAATAAGCAGTCGCATCTCTCATCCGCTACTTTCTTCCAAACTAATAAGCAACAGCCTCCCCCTAAAAGCATTGAAAACGGATTTTCTCCGAAGAAAATTAGGTTATTTGGTTCTTGTTGTATCTGCTAAATTTCTAGCCATCTCTAACAGACTCTCTGTAACAAGGACGTTGTTTTTTAAGTTTTTTCTACTCCTTAACCTTTGCTTCTGCGACTTCACTCACCAAATTGATATAACGTTTCCTATTTTTGTCTGATGGATCACGTTCATACTCTTTGGCTAGTTTGAGTAATGCTGTCTTTCCTTCATACGGATCGGATAGATTCGCGCGTTGACTACTGAGGCCTGGCACTTGGCTGTTGAGCAATTGATCGCGGTGTTTTAGAATATCTGACATGGCGTTTTCATCTCCAAGTAGGGTTGTTAAAATAGTGGTGTGTAAGGCAGCTGGATAGTGTTTTTCTACATAATCTTGAACAATATTCAGCTTATCGCCCAGGATCTTTTTTCGTTCTGCTAGCTGGGTTTGAACCTGCTGTTGCTGTTCCTGCAGGGTGATCAGCGTTTTGGTAAATTGTTCTTGGTTAAGACCCGCGGATTTGGCGATGGTTTCTAGGCCTTTGATTTCTGGTTCGGGAAGTGTTATTGATTCTGGCAAGCTGTAGCTCTCTGGCGGATCATAGCTTTTTAATTTTTCCTGAAGAGCTTTGTTATCATTAAACACTTTTGCACTGTGCTTATAGGCCTTTTCCAGCTCTTCTACGCTTTTGTATTTGCCGGCATATAGTTTAGGTGGTTCAATAATAGTTGCAGCTTCAGCCAACGTATTTGTTTGCACATCAGCCACTACAGCTTCACTATTCGTTATTTCCATTATTTTCCTCCAATAAGTTATAAATATACGTAATGGTATGTTGAATATCACGCCAGACCGAACGTCTACCGTCTAACCAAGCAAAACCATCGTTGCTTGGACAGGGCGATTCCTCCATAGCCGCGTTCAGTAATTTGTTTTTTAGAAACTCTGCGCCTAAAGATTGCGCAAATAGCATGAATAAATCATATTGTGCTTTATTGATTTTA
Source organism: Pseudomonadota bacterium (assembly GCA_040384585.1). Taxonomy (GTDB): domain Bacteria; phylum Pseudomonadota; class Gammaproteobacteria; order Diplorickettsiales; family Diplorickettsiaceae; genus JAZKJD01. The sequence goes on from JAZKJD010000025.1 coordinate 8,782, forward strand.
TCTTTCACTAAAAGCTGGTTGAGTTTCTCTAGCATTAGAACTGTACCTGCGACGGACTGGGAATAGTAATTGGGCTTGCACTCGTAGAAGGTGTTGGCATTTGGCTTTGTTGAATCTGTTGTGCCATCTGCTGCAAAAAGCGTGCAAATTCTTCTTTGGATTTCATGAGTTTAGAGGGTAAATTTAATTTATCCGCTAGAAAGGGCAATACCTCTTCCATCTTTGTCGCGGTTAACACAGCCCCTTCACCGCCAAATTGCTGTAAAATCTGTGCCATCATCGTAAAATGGCTGAGATCATCTTGTTTCTGTAGATCATAAAGCGGACTTTGGAAATCAAAACGCAGTAAATGCGTGCTGAGCTTGCTAATACTGCGATCTTGAGAGAGCAAACGCCGTTTCGCTAAGATCTGAGCACTGATGATAAAAACTTGCTTGGGTAATTCGTTAATGAGCCTTGAGATATCGGTAGCGCTAGTACGCTGGGCTCGATTTTCTCGTATCGATACTTCTGTTGCTGATTTAACCGGGGTATTAACCTCGCCAATGGGATCGACTTGAAAGCCATCGCGTATAATCTGTCTGAGATCACGGATATGCTCTAAAACTTCAGGATATTCAGGTAATTGTAATGCTTCTAAAGGATTTCGTCCTTGCGGATTACGTGCAATCAATGCGCCTGACCACTGTCTCACCGTATGCGGATTAAAGTATTTATCCGCATCGTAAAATAAGGGTGGATTGGCCTTATACGCTAGATTTTTACGGCTATATTCAATAATTCGATTGAGATCACGAATCGTAGGCAATAAATCAATACCAATCCCTCGGCCTTCACATTCGCCGGGTCTAACACGATCTCTGTAAATAATAATCTGATTATAATCACGTTCACTTTCCCAGAGTGGCACTAAAGGATCATCTTCCAAAATAGCATAGAGATAAAATTTATTTTCTTTGACTTTGATCTGACCATAAATAACAACAAATAAGTCATTGGGCTGCTCTAACAATCTACTTTTATTTTTATATTGTGGAAAATCTTCAGCAATCTTACGTCCGCTCATTTTACACTGATACCAGCAGGTGTTTAGCAGATCATCCATGCTGTACTCGATGGTGAGCGCGATAGCGGGTATGGATCTGAAATACAAAGGCGTTACATCATCGATAGACTCTACCTGATCTTGCTATACTTTTTCGGACAGAAGGAATCGAGGTAAACTTAGCTTACA
>JAZKJD010000026.1:0-1509 GCA_040384585.1 Pseudomonadota bacterium
CGACGGTTTTATCAACCTCTCGATTCTTAGTGTCTAAAAAACGGTTGCAAGATCAGTTTTATATTGACCCAGGACGACTTGGTTTTGGCTTGCCCATGCACTGACCATGTGAATAGCGGCTTTACCATGACTTTTATCGTGAGAACGTCTCAATGTTTTTCCGTCTATAGCGACAATTTCTCCCTCTTGTACCGTTACCAGCGTGTTTATCCAGTTCAGAAAACAACGTTGAAATTCTTTTGGACACAAACGAGAAAATAATTTCCCTAAGGTAGGTATGTTTCTAGAAAAGTTTTTGCTTTATTAATATCAGCTAAAAAGTTTCTAAATAGCCGATCATGAGGGTCATGAATCTTGATAGTCACTTCTTATTTTTCCTTATTTGTGATTTAGTACAAAAATTATATCTTAACATGTCCAAACCGGTAATAATTAATCGATATTTTGAATAAGAGATTAGTCTTATTATGAAAAAGTCTTTTTCGCCTCCTCTAGATCGTGTATTTAGATTTAAACTCTAGCGCTAGCTCTTTAGGTAATATTAGCTCCAAGAGGTGGTTAATTTATAAAGAATAACAAAAAAGTGAGCGAATGGCATATAATAGGCTACTTTTGTTGCTAATATAATAGGGTGTAGTTTGAAAAACAAACTTACGTATTGTTTTGATCCGCAAAAAAATGCTCTGTTAATTGATAAGCGCGGTGTTAGTTTTGAGCAGGTTATTTCTGTATTAGAAGAACTTGGGCCTATAGATGTAGTTAAACATCCAAATATTAAAAAATACCCTAAACAAGAGATGTATGTCATAGAAATTGATTCATATATTTATTTAGTCCCATTCGTTAAGGAAAAAAATTATATTTTTTTAAAAACAATTTTTCCGAGCAGAAAGGCAACTAAAAAATATCTAAATGAGAGGTAATAATGTATGTCTAGAAAACAACAACCTATTTTTGATCTAGATGATGAAGAGAAAGAATTATCGGACTCATTTGATCGTGGTGAATGGAAAAGTACTAAGAAATTAAAACAAGAGGTTAATTTAGCTAAAGAAGCCGCCGCCAATTACTTCAAAGAAAAAGAGAAAATAAGCGTTAGTGTTCAGACGGCTGATATGCATGTTATTAGAAAAATGGCGGCAGAACATGGGTTGAGGCCCCATACTTATATCGCTAGTATTTTACATCAATTAGCCGCGGGTCATATACATACCAAGTAGATATTATGCCTAGAAAACAATCATTTAAAGTTGAACCAAATACTGAAATAAAAAAGAATCTACCCGTACGATTACCAATTGGGCTACACAAAAAACTAAAGATTTACGCTGCTAAACAAGATAAGACAATGGTTGAAATAATCATTGAGCAAATAGAAAAATTACCTCTCAATTAATATTGACGTCAAGACGTCAGTATTATATATTGTAATCTGAAAGTTTAAAAAAGCGTTCCCTGATCTTGCTATACTTTTTCGGACAGAAGGAATCGAGGTAAACTTAGCTTACA
>JAZKJD010000027.1:0-47950 GCA_040384585.1 Pseudomonadota bacterium
TCAAAAAGCAACTCTTTTTCGCTCATCCTAGCGCAATTGTCAACACGCCCTATTTTATCGTCTGTAAACGCTTCAACAATCTGTTGGGTATTATCCGTAGAATGGTCGTCGACGATGATGAGTTCGAAATCACTAAACGTTTGCTGTAAGACGCTATCGATAGCACGTGGCAAAAAACGACTGCGGTTATAGGTAGTTAGGATGATAGAGAATAGTGGTTGCATAGGGTATGTTGACTCTTTTTCGCTCATCCTAGCACAATTGTCAATACACCCTAGTGATTTTCTAAAAAATTGATTTGCATTCAAATCGAAGAAATAGTTCCCAGATTTTCGGAGAAAACCATCTTTTTTTGCAGATACTTCTGACTAATTTTCTCGCTTGTTGCTTTTTTCCACTATGATAATAATCGCCAACGAGGCTAGTGTAGTAGTGTAGCCATAACGGTAAATGTTGATTGAGAAAGGGATCATGAGCCACTAAAAAATATTCCATATTGTCTATTCTATCTGCACGATGGATTGAACGACTTAAACTCGTATATTCATGGTGATGTATTTTGATTAATGCCTTGGGAATCGATGCGCAATCTAGGCCTTTTGCTAGCATGCGAAATATAATATCGGCATCTTCTCTAAGTCTTAACTGAGGATTAAATACACCAACACGTTCAAAGGCAATGCGATGAATCGTTATTCCAGAAAAAAGGACATGTATGAGGAATGAGTAATTTTTCTTAGTATCTATGGTAAATAACTGCGTTTTTGTTCTTTTTTTTTCGTTAGCTAGCGTCGTTGGCGCAACTATTTTAACGATACCCGTCCAAATCAAACCAATAAAGGGTTGTTGTCTTTTTTCTAGAAAGTTGTGGATCTCCTCTAAAAAGGTAGGGAATAATTCATCATCATCATCTAAAAAACAGAGATATTCGCCTTTGGCGTTTTGGATCCCGGTATTTCGTGCAGTCGATACGCCTTGGTTTTTGGAATGTTGGCGTGTGACGAGACGTGGATCGGAAAATTCCGATAGGATTTGTTGAGTATTATCCGTTGAACAGTCATCAACAATGATTAGCTCGAAGTGGGTAAAGGATTGCTGTAAGACACTGCGGATAGCCCGTGGCAAGAGTTGACTACGGTTATAGGTGGTTAATACAATAGAAAATAAAGGATTCATTGTTAGGGAGTGTTGTCATTAGTTAATATGTGCGAGAATGCCATCGAGTTCTTCTAAACTATTGTAGTGAATAATAAGTTGACCTTTACCCTGTAAACGCTGCTTAAAAAGCACTTTAGCTCCTAGTTTATCCGATAAATTTCGTTCTAATTGATTGACATCATTGTCTATTGTTAGTGGATTATCCATGGTTTTCGAAACGAATGATCTATTTTGTACCAGACGTTCGGTTTCTCGAACAGAAAGGTTATTTTTTACGACTTTTTCTGCTGCTTGAATTTGCATGTCAGGATCTAGGCTGAGCAATGCTCTGGCATGACCCATTTCTAGGTGTCCTTGTAACAATAACAACTTGACGGGTGCCGCTAAGCTTAATAAACGTAGTGAATTAGTAATGGTGGTACGGGAACGGCCTAGTGTTTCGGCAATTTGTTGATGCGTCATTTTGAATTCGTGAATAAGCCGTTGTATGCCTTCCGCTTCTTCTAATGGATTCAGATCTTGGCGTTGAATATTTTCGATTAAAGAGATAGCTAGTGCGGTTTCATCGGAAATGGTTTTAATTAACACAGGCACTTCAGTTAATTGCGCGAGTTGCGCCGCACGCCAACGACGTTCGCCAGCAATAATTTCATAAGGATTTTTTTTATCTTGAGTAGGACGTATAACAATAGGATTAATGATTCCCTGTGTGCGAATTGAATTTGCGAGTTCTTCTAAAGCATGTTTTGCAAACTCGCGTCTCGGTTGGTAACGTCCGGGTTGCAAGTGCTCAATCGGTAAATAACGCAATTCTTCTTTGCTTAGTCTTGTTGTCTGTACTAAATCCTCAAAGGGTTGGCCACTTAATAGCATATCGAGGTTTCGACCTAAACGGGATTTTTTCATTGTATTACCTGTCCAACGGACGGAGAATTTTTATGCGTTGAGCGTTTTTTTAAAAGTGTAGTCGTTGGCATAAAGGGGGTGAATTCTATAAAAGATCCGGTATGACCATCACGCATGAGAATTTCTTTTGCTAAGCTTAGATAGGCTTGACTACCGGTTGAATTGGCATCATAAAGTAAAGCCGGCTGGCCGTGGCTGGGAGCCTCGGCTAGCCGAATATTACGAGGGATGATTGTATGGTAGATCTTATCTTTGAAATGCAGGAGCAACTCATCAGCAACTTGTTTGGCTAAACTATTTCGGCCATCAAACAGCGTACGCAACACGCCATGAATTTGTAAGCTTGGATTGGCGGTGCTTCGTAGATCGTGTAGTGTATTCATTAAATTACTAAGACCTTCTAATGCAAAGTATTCACATTGAACCGGTATAATCACGGAATTTGCTGCTACTAAGGCGTTCACTGTCAATATATTTAGTGAAGGTGGGCAGTCTAAGAAAATGTAGTCGTAGGAGGCGGCCACGGGAGCGAGTACTTTTTTCAGTGTGTATTCACGCTGCTCTTTTTGTAACAATTGAATTTCTGTTTGTATCAAATCGCCTGAGCCAGGGATGAGTGTGTAATGGGCAGGGGTGATGATTAGACTATCTTCAATAGCCGTTTCACTCAAGAGTACTTGAGCTATCGTCTTCGCAATCGATTCTTTCTGCAAAAGGCTACCGGTGGTCGCATTAGCTTGCGGATCGAGATCGATTAAAAGCGTTTTTTGTTTAAGCAAGGCCATGGAGGCGGCGAGGTTGATACAACTGGTCGTTTTACCGACGCCACCTTTTTGATTCACAATAGCAATAATGTTGCTCATACCCTACAATTCCATCATCTAGCTTGACACGTTTGATATAGTATAACGATTCATTAGGCTTCTGCATAACCGTTGTCTTTTTTCTCATAGGGAGAGGGAAGTGGTTGGCATGGGTCCTTAAAAGTGTTTATAGAGATCCATAATTAAAAAAGGTGCTGTAATGTTTAAATTCTATTCAATTCTGTGCTTGTTATTAGGAGTTTTTCTGTGTCAGCCTAGTATGGCCGAGCCCATTCATATCGTGGCGGCTGAAAACTTTTATGGTTCTGTTGCCAAAGCGATAGGGGGTTCCTACGTTCAGGTAAGTAGTATCTTGAAACAGCCTGATCAAGATCCCCATTTGTTTAGTGTAAGTCCCAGTATTGCAAAGAATATGGGGCAGGCGGATCTTATCGTTTTTAATGGTTTAGGCTATGATTCTTGGATGCAAAGCTTATTAAGTGTGAGTACGATTCCGGCTCGCACCATTATTTGTGTTGGGCAGCTGATTAATAAAAAAGAAGGGGATAATCCACATATTTGGTATGATCCGGCGACGATGCCCGTGTATGCGAAAGCATTACTGGATTATTTACGTCAGCAGGATCCCCGTCACCAAGCGTTCTATGGGGAGAATTACCAGAGATTTATGGAAAACTTTAATCGATTAACGCGTTTAATTCATCAGATCAAGCCACGTGCTGAGAACATCAAAGTCATTGCTACGGAGCCAGTGTTTGGTTATATGGCGCAAGCCTTAGGTTTTGATATGCAGGGGTTGGGTTTTCAACTCAGTATGATGAATGGCGTTGATCCCAGTCCTAGGCAAGTTGAAGCATTTCAGAACGCCTTACAAACTCGCCAAGTCAGCATGTTATTCTACAATAAACAGGTGAACAGTTTGCAGGTTCAACGCTTACTCAAGGTTGCAAAAGCGTATTCTATTCCTGTCATCGGTGTGACAGAGACACAACCGGCTGATAAAACCTATATCGAATGGATGACAGATCAATTAAAACAAGTAGAGACGGTTTTAAATGCACGCCATCACATTTAAGCAACTCAGTCTTGCTTATGGACAGCGTTCTATTTTCCGTGATTTTACGGCAGAAGTTGATCGTGGTGAATTTATTGCTGTTTTGGGGGCGAATGGAGCTGGTAAAAGTACCTTATTGCGTTCGATATTAGGATTAGTTCTCGTAAAACAGGGACAAATTTCTGTATTCGATCAACCCGTTCAGAAAGGTTCTGCGCTCATTGGCTATATGCCGCAAGTGCGACAACCGCTAGTGAATAGTTCACTGAATGCTGCGGCATGGCTGGCTGCTAATGTCAGTGGATTTACGTGGGGATTACCCTTTCTGACAGGGCTGCAAAAACAGGCGTTAGCGCGCGTTATTCAGCTAGTTAAGGCAGAAAACCTAATGGACAGACCGTATGCCCTGTTATCAGGGGGAGAACGGCAGCGATTATTATTAGCACAGGCTTTGCTCAATAAGCCTAAACTCTTGTTACTAGATGAACCTTTAATGAATCTGGATCCTTACTATCAAGAAGATTTAGTCGCGTTGATTAATACGATTCGTTTAGAACTCGATGTCACCGTATTATTTACCTCGCACGATATTAATCCTCTGTTAAGTAGCGTTGATAGAGTGCTTTATTTAGCGAAGAGTAAAGCCGCTATGGGTTTGGTTAGTGAAATTATTACCAGTGAAAAACTGAGTGAACTTTATAATAAAGAAATTCACGTTCTTCATTATGGAAAACAACTTTTTGTGATAAATAAAGATACAGGATTCCATCAACATGTCAGCCATTGTCGACCCGACCTTGATCATTTCTCTGTTTGAATATGATTTTCTGCGTAATGCATTAGTAGCAGGTACGATCGCGGCTATTCTTGCCGGTGTTGTCGGTTATTTTATGGTAATTCGACGCTTGGCTTTTGCAGGACATGCCTTAGGCCATATTGGTTTTGCCGGTGCGACGGGTGCGGGTTTAATTGGTCTAAGTCCACTGATGGGGCAGTTACTTTTAACCATTATGGCGGCGATAGGCATGGGGGCGTTAGGTCATAGAGCCAGCAAAAGCGATATCGCTATCGGTATTGTTTTAGCGTTTTCATTAGGATTAGGTGTTTTATTTTTACACTTTTACATGAATTATGCTGCGCAAGCGATGACCATTTTATTTGGTAACCTGTTAGGGGTTTCAGCGCAGGTAATAAAGTGGATGTTGATTTGTTGTATTGTGTGTTTGTTAGCCCTCAGCGTAATGGCTAGGCCTTTATTATTTTCAAGTTTAGAGCCGGAGTTAGCGGAAGCAAAAGGGGTGTCCCTGCCATTGATTTCTATTTTATTTATGATCATTGCAGCGGTGGCGGTCACCGTAGCGAGTCAAGTCGTGGGTGTGTTGTTAGTATTTACGTTATTGATAGGGCCTGCGGCTGCCGCGTTACATTGGACGCACCGATTAGCCAGTGGACTATTGTTAACGGTTTTTTTAGGGGTTTTGATTGTGTGGCTAGGTATTACTTTGGCATTCATTACTGACTGGCCTATCCCTTTTTGGATTAGCGCCTTAGCGGCCATTACTTATTTTTTAAGTGTGATAACAAAATGAAGATCTTTTATTACTGCATTTCAATCTTTTTTAAGCCGCATTAAAATAAACGTGGGATTAATTGTCAATCACACGTTTATCTCCGTGGAAAATTTTCTATTTTCTTTCTAGTTAGAACTAGAAGGTGTGTTCCTAGATGCTGATGGCATAGAATTATCGTCATTGCTGCTATTGCCACAACAAAAGAAAGCAGCAATAGAAGATAGAAATGATTTTTGCGGAGCTGCTACTGGTCTACTCTTTAAAATTTCTGCTAAGCAATATTCACTTGCTTCGGTCCAAACGCAGGCCAATTCTGTCGGTTGACCAGGAACGTAACGATCATTAAATTTAGTAACCCAGCGTGATGTTGATCCGATAGACTTATCATCATGCTCCCACTTATCATTGATTTCAATATCGTAACCATAATTTCTTAAACCTTTCTTTAGTATACTAACCTCTTCTCCTTCACTACCTGGGCTTAGTTTTACTTTTTTCCTTTGTGCTTCTGTGGTTTCTATAAATTGGCCGAAACCATGCTCAGCAAGTGTTTTCCAAGGAAATAATTTTCCAGGAGCTATATGCTTCGCAGCAACTTCGCCAAGTCCTACTAGATTGTTTTTAAGATCTAAGTTTGGATACCTAGTTTTGACATCTCTAAGAAATTCTATTAGTTTTTTTATTTGGAGTGTTGGGAAGTTCTCTTCTGGAGCTTTTCCTGTTTCGTCTACATAATGAATTAGCATAGTACCTATGCTGAAATTGTTAACACTAGATTTATCTCCCCAAGAACTTTCGCCGGCAAAAAAAGCGATATCGGTCAAGTCATTAAAATGTTGAACCTGCTTACCTACTTTTTCAATTGTATAATGTACACTTGCGCCTCTACTATAGAGTGAATATAAAGTATCCTTTATGTTAGGCAAAACAGAATATGTTAGTACAACGCAAGTGGGAGCTTCATTGTCCTGGATCTTGATTTTTTCCCGTGGTTTAGAATATTTATAATCGTTTGTTCCACTAATACCATTTGTATTAAGCATACCTACCACCTATTAAATAAAATTAATTTACAAAAATTGATTCTACGATTCCATCGAATATAAATCAAATGCGTTAAGATAATGTTATTTTTAAGCTAAATTTTTTATACGATCTCTGTACAGTACAAAAATTAAAAAGTGGCAGGGGTGACAGTGAATGCAACTTCTTTTTGTGGCGAAAGCCAGCAAAAAAAGTGCATTCGCTGGCAGCAAATAAACCAAATCGCTTGCGCAAACATTATCGTTTTTTATTGCTGGGTGACGTGTATCAATCCCAGTGTAAGCTTCCGCCGGTTTGATATTCTGTGACGCGTGTTTCAAAAAAGTTTTTTTCTTTTTTAAGATCGATGATCTCACTCATCCAAGGTAAAGGATTGCTGATGCCCGGGTATTGTTCAGGCAAGCCAATCTGTATTAATCGTCGATTACCAATAAAACGCAAATAATCCCACATCATGTTGGCATTGAGCCCCAGAATTCCACGCGGCATGGTATCTAATGCATACTGATATTCTAGCGCGATACCTTCTTTGACAAGATCAATGACGTATTGTTTGAATTCACCCGTCCATAGATGTGGATTCTCTAGTTTGATTTGATTGATAACATCGATACCAAAATTAAGATGCATGGATTCATCACGTAAAATGTATTGAAACTGCTCTGCCGTGCCCGTCATTTTATTGCGCCGTCCCATGCTAAGAATCTGTGAAAAACCAACATAGAAAAATATCCCTTCAAATATCACATAAAAAGCGATGAGATCTCGCAGTAAGCGCTGATCGTTTTCAGGCATGCCGGTATGGAAATGCGGATCGCCTAGACTTTGGGTAAATGGCAGTGCCCATTCTGCTTTTCTAGCAACTGTGGGTAATTCACGATACATATTAAAGAGACGCGCTTCATCCATACCCAAACTTTCAATCACATATTGGTAGGCGTGCGTATGTAAGGCTTCTTCAAAGGCTTGTCGTAATAAATATTGGCGACATTCAGGATTGGTAATATGCCGATAAACAGCCAAAACCAGATTATTGGCGACTAAGGAATCGGCGGTTGAAAAGAACCCTAGGCTTCGTTCAACGATCATACGTTCATCTTCAGTAAGACCTTTGGGATCGCGCCATAACGCAATGTCTGCCGACATGTTAATTTCTTGTGGCATCCAATGATTGGCACAAGCCGCTAAATATTTTTCCCAAGCCCAGTTATATTTAAAAGGGACTAGCTGATTGAGATCAGCGCGACAGTTAATAATTTTTTTATCATCTACTTGTATTCTGGCAGCACCCATTTCAATGGTTTCTAATCCGGTAAAACCTGCTGATGCGCTTTCGTTTGAAGTGATATTCATCGTTTCAATATTCTCCGCAATAACTATTGACATGATTCACAACCCGGATCTGAAATCAAACAACTCTGTGCAGACGGTTGTTCACTGAGTGATTGCACCGCATTCAAATGCCCTTTTTCTAGGGTTGCCTTTTCCGCGTGGCTTGCGGCTAATGTGCGTAAGTAATAACTGGTTTTTAACCCTTTGATCCAGATCAATTTATATAATTCGTCTAATTTTTTTCCAGAAGGTTCTGCCAGATAAAGATTTAAGGATTGACTTTGATCTATCCATTTTTGTCGGCGTGATCCGGCTTCCACTAACCAGTGTGCAGGAACCTCAAATGCGGTTGCATAGCGTTGTTTTAATGCTTCTGGAATACGTTCGATTTTTTGCAGGCTGCCATCATAGTATTTTATATCGTTGAGCATCACAGTGTCCCACAGTCCAAGCGCTTTCAGTTCTTTGATTAAATAAGGATTAATTACCGTAAACTCGCCTGACATATTCGATTTTACAAAGATATTTTGGTAGTTGGGCTCTATAGATTGAGAAACACCGCAGATGTTGGAGATAGTGGCGGTCGGCGCAATGGCCATACAATTGGAGTTACGCATCCCTTTCATCACTTTTTGTCGCAATGGTTCCCAGTCTAAGGTAGAACTTTGATCTTGATTGAGCCACTCACCTCGGTTTTTTTGTAAAAGTGCTATTGAGTCCAGTGGTAAAATACCTTGGCTCCATAGCGAACCTTGAAAACTTTCGTAGGTACCGCGTTCTTTTGCCAAATCACTGGAGGCTTCAATCGCATAGTAGCTGATCATTTCCATAGAATGGTCGGCAAATGCGATAGCTTGTTCTGAAGCATAAGGAAGTTTCAATTGGTAAAGTGCATCTTGAAAGCCCATGAGGCCTAAACCGATAGGCCGATGTTTTAGATTCGACTGGCGTGCTTGGGGAACCGTGTAATAATTGATATCGATGACATTATCCAACATGCGGATCGCTGTGCGAATCGTAGTACGCAACTTTCTTTGATCCAGTTCGCCTGAATCGGTGAGATGTTGCGGTAGATTGATACTTCCTAAATTACAAACGGCAATTTCATCGATCGACGTATTCAAGGTAATTTCAGTACATAGGTTTGAACTATGGATCGTTCCTGCATGTTGTTGTGGTGAACGGAGATTACAGGGATCTTTAAACGTAAGCCAAGGATGAGCGGTTTCAAATAACAGACTAAGCATCTTGCGCCATAAATTAATAGCAGGTAGCGTCTTGAAATGTTTGATTTCTCCATTAGCCGCTTTTGCTTCGTAGTCTTGATATTTTTCTTCAAATGCTAATCCGTATAAATCGTGTAGATCAGGTGTTTCGTCTGGAGAGAATAGGGTCCACGTTTTTCCTTGCATGAGGCGTTTCATAAACAAATCAGGGATCCAATTCGCCGTATTCATATCGTGCGTACGACGTCTATCATCACCCGTGTTTTTTCTTAACTCTAAAAATTCTTCAATATCTAAGTGCCAGGTTTCTAAATAAGCACAGACTGCCCCTTTACGTTTTCCGCCTTGGTTGACAGCAACAGCAGAGGCATTAGCCACATTTAAGAAGGGCACAACACCTAAGGATTTTCCATTGGTCCCTTTGATTCGTGCACCCATCGCTCTGACAGAGGTCCAGTCATTACCTAGGCCACCGGCAAATTTTGAGAGTAGGGCATTATCTTTTATTGCGCTATAGATTTGATCGAGGTCATCTGCTACGGTGGTTAAAAAACAACTCGAGAGCTGTGGACGCAACGTTCCCGCATTGAATAGCGTGGGCGTAGATGCCATATAGTCAAAAGAGGAGAGTAGTTGATAGAATTCAATGGCACGTTCTTCTTTATTCGGTTCTTTAAGTGCCAGACCCATCGCAACACGCATAAAAAAGGCTTGCGGTAATTCAAAGCGAATCTCATTAGTATGTAGGAAGTAACGGTCATATAAGGTTTGTAAACCTAGATAAGTAAATTGTTGATCTCGTTGTGGTAGCAAGGCAGTACTAAGCTTTTCTATGTCATAGGTTTGCAACTGTGGATCCAATAATTCTAGTGCAATACCTTGTTCGAGATAATGTTGAAAGTAACGACGATAGACTTCATGAGAGGGTTTCGTGGTGATTTCTGTTTCCATACCAAGGAAGTGTAAGGCTTCTGTATAAAGTGTTCGTAATAAAAAACGTGCTGTCGCATACGTATAATTCGGATCTTGTTCTACTAAGGAGCGGGTGCTAATAATCAATGCATTATCGATATCGGATAGGGATATACCATCATATAAATTGCGCAGGGTTTCTTGAAGGATAAGTGCTGGATTGACTTCTGCCAAATCTTGACAGGTTTCTATGATAAGTTTACTCAGCTGCTTTGTGTTTAGGGGACGTTGGGTTCCGTCTTGTAATGTAATCTGTAGTTGAATAGCAGCTTGGGACGCCGTTTGCTCACGCATTTTTCGCCGTTCTTCACGATAAAGTACATAAGCTCTAGCAACTTGATGTGCTTCAGCGCGCATTAACGCAAGCTCAACTTGATCCTGTATGGTTTCAATAGGGAGCGTTCCGCCCTGTGGCAATCGTTCTTGTAGTATATTAGTAATTTGTTGGGTCAGTTGTGTAACACGTTCATGAATACGTGTTGAAATAGCTGCTTGTCCGCCTTCTACAGCAAGAAAAGCCTTAGTAATGGCGATTCTGATTTTATTAGGGTCATAATTAACGGGTTTTCCATTACGCTTGATAATCTGTAACATACTCACAGATTTACACACTGCTTCTGTTTCGAGACGGGTCGTTATCGACTGATTCATAGTAAGTAAAAGAGAAGAGGTGGCTTGTTCGGATGAAAGTCCGCTCATGGATGCTCCTTGGATTCTAAAAAATAATAAGCGTTTGAATCGATGGCTTAAAGACTATAACACAATATCATGTGGTTTCTATCTTATGCAACCACTATATGAGCTGAAAAATGTTGAAACGTGAGTAAGCTGAGAAAACCATGTTAGTATGGTCCTTATCTAGGGTGTGTTTCTAAAGTTATGCAGCAAGCTTCATTAAAAAATGTTTCAAAAAGTATTTTTCGTGCCTATGACATTCGAGGGGTGGTTAACGAAACGATAACGCCAGAGGTCATTAGGCTACTGGGTAGAGCCATTGGTAGTGCGGCACAAGAACAGGGAGAACAAACCATCATTACCGCGCGTGATGGACGTTTGTCCGGGCCACTTTTAATCGACGCGCTGCACAAAGGATTACGAGAAACGGGATGTGATGTCATCGATATTGGTCAGGTTCCTAGTCCCGTTCTTTATTTTGCAACTCGCACGTTAAAAACTCGTTCAGGGGTGGTATTAACTGCCAGCCATAATCCTGCAGATTATAATGGCTTAAAGATTATTTTGGCTGGAAAAAGCTTATCTGAAGCGTCGATTACTGCGCTTTATACACGGATTCAGAATGGGTCTTTTATATCGGGAAACGGTGGATATCAGCAGATAGAAATTTTAGAAGATTACCTTAATCGCATTGTTAAGGATATTCATATTGTGCGGCGGTTACGTGTCGTTGTGGACTGCGGTAATGGGGTTGCTGGCGTGCTAGCTCCAGAACTATTGCGTAGGCTTGATTGCGAGGTAATTGAATTATTTTGTGAAGTGGATGGCCGTTTTCCCCATCATCATCCTGATCCTAGTGTTCTCGAAAATCTTACGGATTTAATCCATGCTGTGGTGCAGCATAAGGCCGATCTCGGTTTGGCATTGGATGGAGATGGCGATAGATTAGGTGTTGTGACAAATAAGGGAGAAATTATTTGGCCAGATAGGCAATTGATGCTCTATGCTATCGATGTTTTATCGCGCAATCCTGGCGCACTGATTATTTATGATATTAAATCGACACGACACTTAGCCAAACTGATTGAACAACATGGCGGTCACTCGTTAATGTGGAAAACAGGGCATTCTATTGTTAAAGCCAAACTTGAAGAAACCGGTGCCTTATTAGCGGGCGAAATGAGTGGACATATCTTTTTTAAAGAACGTTGGTATGGCTTTGATGATGCTCTTTACACAGCAGCGCGCTTATTAGAGATTATAGCGAAGGGAAAACAAACCAGTAGTGAACTATTTGCAAGCTTGCCAAACAGTATTAATACACCCGAATTAAAGTTAGCTATTCCTGAAGAGAAAAAGTTTAGCTTTATGCTAACTTTTCAAAAAGAGGTTAGTTTTCCCAAGGCTAGGATCAGTAAAATTGATGGAGTGCGCGCAGAGTTTAGCGATGGTTGGGGTTTAGTGCGGGCTTCTAATACCAGTCCTTATTTAATACTCCGTTTTGAAGCCGATAGCAAAGAAGCGTTACAACGCATTCAAGCCTTATTTGCAAAGCATTTATTAGCATTAGATCCGCATTTAAAATTACCTTTTTAACTATTTTTTTTATGCGTATTATGACTGTAAACCTTAATGGCATTCGTTCCGCTGCAAGAAAAGGATTTTTTGATTGGGTGAAAACGCAAAAAGCGGATGTTATTTGTTTGCAGGAAACCAAAGCACAGGAACAGCAAGTCAAAGCGCTTATACAGCTTCCTGGTTATCAATCTTATTTTTTTGATGCAGAGAAAAAAGGGTATAGCGGGGTTGCTATTTATAGTTGCAAGAAACCGGATAAAGTCATTTTAGGTTTGGGTTGGGAATCTGCCGATAAAGAAGGAAGGTATATTCAGTTAAATTTTCCCCATGTAAGCGTTGCATCATTGTATATGCCGTCCGGAACGACGGGCGAAGTGCGTCAAGCGATCAAATTTCAATTTCTAAAAAACTACCAAGCTATTTTAAAAAAACAACGGCGTCAAAAGCGCGAGTATATTATTTGTGGGGATTGGAATATTGCCCATAAACCCATTGATTTAAAAAATTGGCGTGGTAATCAAAAGCATTCCGGTTTTTTACCGGAAGAACGTGCTTGGTTGGATTTTATTTTTGGCCAACTTGGCTATGTGGATGCTTTTCGAGAAGTGAATCAATTACCTGATCAATATACTTGGTGGTCAAATCGTGGACGTGCCTGGGATAAAAATGTTGGATGGCGGATCGACTATCAAATTGTTACACCTGGCTTAAAAAACAAGATTACATCGAGTGAGATTTACAAAGATCAACGTTTTTCTGACCATGCGCCACTGTTAGTCGATTATAACCTTTAAATACCCATCCTAAGCGCTGGTCATTACGAAAATGTGCTAAAACTTAGCAAGTTTTAAAATTTTTTTGAATTAGGATAGATAGCTTTTTCAAAGCAAATTCTACAGCGGCATAGCGAATAATTAAGCGATCGCCGGTAAAATGTTGAACGTGTGTGTCACAAAAAATTTCTCGATGAGCCCAAGCAAAATAGATTGTGCCGACTGGATGTTCCTCTGTTCCTCCGTCGGGCCCAGCAATACCGGTGATAGCGATACTGAGATCAGCTGCGCTGTTTTGTAAAACCCCTTTGGCCATTTCTGCAGCTGTTTCTTTGCTAACGGGGCCATAACGTGCCAGCGTCGCTGATTGTACTCCGAGTAATTCCTGTTTCGATAGCGGTGAATAGGGGATAAAACCCCGTTCAAACCATTGTGAGGAGCCGGGAATTGCAGTAATAGTTTGTGCTAATTGTCCACCTGTACAAGATTCAGCCGTGGCAATCCGAAGATGACGTTCTTTAAGTTGAATTCCTAATTGTTCAGCTACAGCATGGACTTGGGAAGTATGCATTATGAAAGTATCCTTATATACTGCTCGTACTTGAAAATTCGAGCTTCTCAAACTTAGTATGAACATGTTATTGTAAACTAAGATTTTTTACGGCAACATAGCGGCATTCTTTATAAAGAGGTATTTGGGTCTGCGGTTTCGCAATTTCAAGTACAATGAGTGTAAACCTGGGTAAATTATGGCGAAAGAAGAGCAGATTGTTATGGAAGGTACGGTGATTGAAACCTTACCAAATACCTTATTTCGAGTACAACTGGAAAATGGGCATATTATCAATGCGCATATTTCAGGGCGTATGCGCAAAAGTTATATCAGAGTGCTAACGGGTGATAAGGTTAAGGTGGAAATGACGCCTTATGACCTAACGAAAGGTCGTATCGTATTCCGTGGTAAAGAACTCGATAAGACTAAGCCTGTCCAATAGGTGTTTGGAATAATCGTGGTGATGTGAGGCTAACAATCGATTCACCTTTTTGATGAATGATTAATTGTAATGTGTCATTGGCGCTGGTTAATGTCAGTTGTCCGCCGTGAACTAAGCGCCCAAACAATAATTCATCGGCGATTGGTTTTTTGATCTTCTCTTGTATTAAACGAGCCATAGGTCGTGCCCCCATGGTTTTATCATAGCCATGTTCAGCAAGCCAGAGTCGTGCTGCGTTGTCCACATGTAAACGGACATGTTTTTTTTCTAATTGTGCTTCTAGTTCTAATAAGTCTTTATCAACGACTTGAGAGACGATCTCTGGAGTTAGATAATTAAAATAGATAGTTGCATCTAAGCGGTTGCGGAATTCAGGTGAAAAAATACGTTTTATGGCTTCTGGATTTTCACGTTGTTCTGAACTAGCAGAAAATCCAATAACTTGTCGACTCCAATGTTCTGCGCCTGCATTACTTGTCATCACTAAAACAATATGGCTAAAGTCTGTCTTTCGACCATTAGTATCGGTTAAGTTACCATGGTCCATGACTTGTAATAGTAGATTAAAGATGTCGGGATGTGCTTTTTCAATTTCATCTAATAATAAGACGGCATGAGGATGTTTAGTCACAGATTCTGTTAATAAGCCGCCTTGATCATAGCCAATATAACCCGGAGGCGCACCGATTAAACGCGAGACGCTATGTCTCTCCATATATTCCGACATGTCAAATCGTAGTAGTTCAATTCCCATTAATTCGGCTAATTGTCGAGTGACTTCTGTTTTTCCAACACCCGTAGGGCCTGCAAAAAGAAAGGAACCAATAGTTTTGTTGGTTTCTCTTAAACCTGAACGTGTTAGTTTCATGGCGGCACAAAGATTTTCTATGGCGATGTCTTGACCAAATACACGACATTTTAATTTTTGCTCTAAATGACGTAATCGATTTTTATCGGAAGCAGAAACGTTCCGAGTCGGAATACGTATCATTTTTGCCACAATCGCTTCAATTTCATGGATACCAATAATTGTTTTCTTTTTATGGTTTGGGCGTAATGCTTGATAAGCGCCTGCTTCGTCTACAATATCAATCGCTTTATCAGGTAAGAAACGATCCGGTAAATAGCGTGCAGCAAGCTCTACACTGGCACGCAAGGCATTCATGCGGTATTTAACATGATGATGTTCTTCTAGTCGGTCTTGTAATCCGCGTAAGATAGCAATTGTTTCTTCTAAGGTAGGTTCAGGAACATCGATTTTTTGAAAGCGTCTGGCAAGGGCGCGATCTTTTTCAAAAATACTACGATATTCTTGATAGGTTGTTGCGCCGATACATTTTAGTTCGCCCGTTGTTAGTAAGGGTTTAATTAAATTAGAGGCATCCATGACACCACCGGATGCAGCACCCGCACCAATGACAACGTGAATTTCGTCAATAAATAATACCGATTGTGGTTCTTGTTTAAGTTGTGCTAATAAGGCTTTGAAACGTTTTTCAAAATCACCGCGATATTTGGTGCCAGCGAGTAAGCTGCCTAGATCCAGTGAGTAAATCGTGCTACGTGAAAGTACAGAAGGGACCTCTTTTTTGACAATCGATTGGGCGAGCCCTTCGACGATAGCTGTTTTACCTACACCGGCTTCTCCGACTAATAAAGGGTTATTTTTTCGCCGGCGACAAAGAATCTGAATGACACGTGCTAATTCTTCTTTTCGTCCTATCAGAGGATCAACTTTTCCAAGCCGTGCTTTGTTATTTAGATTCGTTGCGTAAAGTTCTAGTGGACTATTCCCAGGCCCTTCGATAGAGATTTCTTCTTCTGTTACAAAATGGCTTAATTTAGCATCACTATTCTCTAACTTAGGAAGGCCTTCTTGAGAAATATAATTGGACAAATCTGAACGAGTGACGTTTTCTCTACGTAAAAAGTAAATCGCCTGACTATCTTGTTCGCTAAAAATAGCGGCAAGTATATTGACACCATTCACTTGTGTTTTACCACTGGATTGCACTTGAAAAATAGCGCGCTGTAATACGCGTTGAAAACCCAACGTAGGTTGGATATCGAGATTAGGATCAGTGGCAGGAAATAGAGGTGTTGTCGCCGCAATAAAATTATTCAGCTCATTTTTAAGCCGAGTTAAATTAGCACCGCAGGCCTTAAGTGCTGCCACAGCAGAAGGTTCTTCCAATAACGCTAGTAATAAATGTTCGACAGTCAAATATTCATAACGTTTTTCGCGGGCTTGTTTAAATATAGAATTTAAACTCACTTCAAGTTCTTTGCTAAACATGGTAGCCCTCCTTATCTAAAACGTATAAAATTCCGTGTTTTCTCGAATAAAACGAGTTCCACTTGTTATTTGTCAGCTGGGTAATCCATGTTAGAAAATAATATTCCCTTTAATTTTAGCCTAGTCGAATTTTAGGGATTTGCGAGTTTTACTTGTTTTTATTAGGTTCTATTTCTAACGTGATGATTGTCGTCATCCGCAAGGCGAAAACAGCGAAAAAAACGGAGTTTACACAAAGTTAATGAGTATTTTGAGCTGTTTTCAACGTAGCAGATGGCGACAAGGGGGCTTGAGAGACAGAACCTAGCGCTTTTGCGAATGCTTGGTGTGCTAAAGATAAAGAGAGAGTGCTTTCACTACGACATATGATCAATTATAGATTGACCAAAAGCAGAACAGCTTACTTCCTGTGCATCTTTCATAAGACGTGCAAAATCATAGGTCACTGTTTTTGCTTGAATAGCCCCTTCCATACCACTTATGATTAAATCAGCGGCTTCATTCCAACCTATATGTCGCAGCATCATTTCAGCTGAGAGGATAAGTGAACCTGGGTTGACCTTATTTTGACCGGCATATTTAGGAGCAGTGCCATGCGTCGCTTCAAATAGAGCGACCTTATCACTCAGATTAGCACCCGGTGCAATGCCAATGCCGCCAACTTGAGCCGCGAGGGCATCCGATAGGTAGTCACCATTGAGATTCAGTGTGGCAATAACGCTATATTCAGCGGGACGTAGCAAAATTTGCTGCAAGAAAGCGTCAGCGATAACGTCTTTCATGAGTATCTCTTTACCTGTTTCTGGATTTTTCAAGTGCATCCAAGGTCCAGCATCAACTAATTCAGCAGCAAACTCTTCTTTAGCGACTGCATAGCCCCAATCTTTAAAGGCCCCTTCAGTGAATTTCATGATATTGCCCTTATGTACTAGGGTTACCGAGGGTAGGTCTCGCTGAATAGCATATTGAATAGCGCGCCTTACTAAACGTTGAGAACCTTCTTTAGAGACAGGTTTAATACCGACGCCACAATGCGTTGAAAAGCGAATCTTTTCAACATGCATTTCGTTTTGCAAAAAGGCAATGACTTTTTTTGCTTCATGGCTATCAGCTTCCCATTCTATGCCGGCATAAATATCTTCTGAATTTTCCCGAAAAATAACCATATTCGTTTTTTCAGGTTCGCGCACTGGGCTGGGAACTCCCTTAAAATAACGGACGGGGCGTAGACAAACATAGAGATCTAACTGTTGGCGTAGTGCGACATTAAGGGAGCGAATACCACCTCCGACTGGGGTTGTTAGTGGACCTTTAATCGAAACGACATAATCGCGAAGCGCTGCTAAGGTTTCATCAGGTAAATAGGTATCGTTTCCATAGACCTTATTGGCTTTTTCTCCCGCATAGACCTCCATCCAAACGATGCGACGTTTATCTCCATACGCTTTTCTTATGACGGCATCAACCACCTGACGCATTGCTGGAGTAATATCAACCCCAATTCCATCGCCTTCAATAAAAGGGATGATCGGTTGATCGGGGACATTTAAAGAGAAATCAGGATTGACACTAATTTTTTCTCCCTGACTAGGGATTTTTATGTATTGGTAAGACATAAGATTCTCTTTATTTTTTGTAGCGTACAAAGGAATATGTTCTTTACACAGGACAAAAAATAGGTGAGGCGGGTCCTGCCACTGGATGCGCTTTTTTTTGCCAGCTTACGCCACAAAAAAGAAGCTAGCATCCGTGTCACCCACCTCTTTTTAAATTTTTGTCCTGTGTAGAGGAATACGTTGCCATTTTACAGCATTTTAAGGAAGGGGGCGAGTTATAGGTATATACTTTAGATTTTTGAGCCCTTAAATAATGTTTGATTTTTCCTTAGGTCAAAAAATAATTCTTTGGATAGTTCCTCTGATTTTCGCCATTACTGTCCATGAAACGGCACATGGCTGGATCGCTTCTAAATGTGGAGACCCCACGGCCAAATTATTAGGTCGCTTGACCTTAAATCCTATCAAGCATATTGATCCCATTGGAACAATTATTGTACCTGCTATTCTTTTTTTTCTCGGTGGCTTTATATTTGGTTGGGCAAAACCTGTGCCTATTACGTGGCGAAATCTGAAAAATCCTAGGCGCGATATGGCGCTAGTCGCTGCTGCGGGGCCCCTGGCTAATTTAGGGATGGCTTTTCTTTGGGTGGCGGTGGCTAAGCTAGCAATAGGTTTCCATAGCATTGCCTTTACTTATATGGGGCAGATTGGCGTATCGGTTAATCTGGTATTGATGTTGCTGAATTTAATTCCTATTCCCCCTCTCGATGGAAGTCGGATTGTAGCGAGCCTATTATCTCCCGCCATGGCCTATCGATTTAATCAACTAGAAGTTTATGGCTTTTTGATTTTGGTATTATTACTGGCCAGTGGATTGCTGGCACGAATATTAGGTCCCCTACTTCAAGGATTATTATCGATTTTTTTTAGGATTTTTGGTTTATAAGCATTACACTAGCCTTATGACAGACGACACATTCACTGAGGTATCTGCAGTTTCAGCACCCATAGCAACCGTTCGCGGGCAGCCCTTTATTCAACTTCCTAGCGATCTCTACATTCCGCCCCAGGCCTTAGAAGTTTTGCTAGAGACCTTTAGTGGACCTCTTGATCTTTTGCTTTACCTTATTCGTAAGCAAAATTTTGATATTTTGGATATACCCGTTGCGGAAGTTACACGTCAATATATGCAGTATATAGCGCTGATGAAGGTTTTAGAGATTGAATTAGCGACAGAGTATTTAGTCATGGCAGCGGTATTAACCGAAATTAAATCCCGTTTGTTATTGCCTAAGCCAGTGTTACCACAGTCCGCTGAGGAAGCCGATCCACGTGCCGAATTAATTCGCCGTTTACAAGAGTATGAACAGATAAAACAGGTCGCTTATGCGTTGGATCAATTACCTATCCAGGGACGCGATGTTTTTTTGGCTATGGCTCAGGCTGAATTCTCTACGATTTCTGGAATAAATGTTGTGAAGCCTGAGCTTGATTTAGAGGATTTAGTAGAAGCCTTACAATCGGTTTTAACACGTATGGCATTAACAACACACCATGCGATTATCAAAGAACCCTTATCGATTCGAGAACGTATGTCGCAGATTCTCCATAGACTTTCTTCAGAAACGGCTATTAAATTTACCGATCTTTTTACTGCGAGCGAAGGGCGGATGGGGGTTGTAGTGACTTTCATCGCGCTTTTAGAATTATGGCGCCAAACCTTGGTTGATCTTTTACAGACGATACCTTTTGGAGAAATTGAAGTGAGAGCGCGATGAGATTCCAAGATAAAACAATAATAATAACGGGCGGATCTTCAGGAATAGGTGCGGCGACTGCACAGCTATTTAGTCAAGAAGGTGCTAGTGTGTATGTGCTCGATAAAAAAAAATTAGATTATCGACGCAGTGAAACGATTTATTATATCTCTTGTAATGTGGCTGATCCCAAGCAGGTTAAAACTGCCATTGAAAAAATTCATCAGAGAACAGCCGCGATCGATTATCTTTTTTGTAATGCTGGCGTACATTTATTTGCAACGATAGAGGAAAGCAGTATAGAAGCAATGAATCATGTGATGACAAGCAATGTATTTGGTACAATTTATTGTTTACAACAGGTATTGCCTATCATGAAGCAACAAAAGTTTGGATCCATCGTGTTAATGGCTTCGGATCAAGCTTTTATTGCTAAAGAGCAATGTGCAATATATGGTGCAAGCAAAGCGGCAATTGCACAATTGGCTAAAAGTACCGCTTTGGATTATGCCATTTACGGTATTCGCGTTAATTGTGTATGCCCAGGGACTATTGATACACCGATGTACCAACAGATACTTCAACAATTCCAAGAAAAAACTCAGCTATCCGAACAAACAATCAGAGAAAGCGTGGCAGAACGATTACCGTTAAAACGGGTTGGAAGACCAGAAGAAGTCGCAGAGGTTGTAAGTTTTCTATGTGGTGACGCCGCTTCGTTTATGACCGGCGCCTTAGTCAATATCGATGGCGGTTATACTATTCAGTAAATCCTTAGGGCGTGTTGACAATGGCACGATGATGGCGAATTATACTTAAAAGAAAAATTCAAATTTTCTTTTCTTAGGTATGAGTAATTAATTTGCTTAGAATAAATTTTTTTTAAAATGCAATAAAGTTGATAATTTCAAGGAGGAAATTCTATTTTGCCATCTTCAGAAGATATAACGATTGACCGTCAGGAGTGCAGTAACGATGACAATCCGTTTAGGGAGAATAATGAACTTTTAGACGCTTTACATCAATTAGTCACTGTTGCTGTGGATAAACTGAAAGCGAGTCAGTGTATTGTACAAATACAAGCTTTATTGAAAGATCCAGGGAAGGAAGAACATGAGAAATTTATAGGAATTTGTCAGCTTGTTGATAAATACGTAAAAGAGAATGCGGTAAAAGGCCAGCCGTCTGATAATTTTTATAAGTTATTTAAAAAGGAAATTTCCGATTTTTTTTCTCAAGAAATAAAGAATACTCTCAAAAAAGAGGAAAGTTCTCTACTTGCGCGTTTGGAAAATATGCGTAGATGGTTAAATGGTGAGTGGATAAAACCTTCGCCGGTAAGGGATCTATTAAATGAGCTAAAAGCGCTTGTTGATCGACGTGCTAAAGAAAATTATTGCTGGTCTCCTATCCCTACGGGTGTTAAACAATTATCTGATTTGCTAAAAGATTTAGAGTGGATTGAAGATGAGAAATTGCCTCATTTATTAAGAGAAGCGAATCTAATTATACAAGAAAGACTAAAAACCTTTCTCTATAGGGATACGTATTTATTGTACAGAAATTTCCATTTTATTTTGTCAGAAATTTCTGAGCTTTCTTTTGCTGGTAGTTGTAGAGTGATTTCTAACATAAAGGAATTTGGCTTAAAAAAACGTAAAAAAACACAAGATACCTTTCTTAGTTTATATCTTTCTTTAGTAGAATTGAAAGCGCATGTCAATTTAGTAGAGTTTAATAAAAAAGGTAGAATATTAGGGATTTTTTCTAATAAACTTCCGGATGGAATTCATCGCTTAAGAATGGTTCTAAATACACTTCCTTCCCACCATCTGCTTGTTGAGGATAAAAGCCAGATTCAATTGATTAAAATTTTTATGCAAATAAGAGAGATCTTGGCTGAGAAAGCGATTCCTTCTGCAATGAGAGCACAAGAGATTGAAGAATTTTATATTATTTTGCGTGATAAAATAAATGCTATCTATGAAGTGATATCCAAAGAAGATAGCGATGTATTTTGTACCGTGCATAAGTATCAACAGAAAAGTGATCAGGAAACATTAAGCTACTTGGCTATTCTCAAAGAATGTGGGGTATTAGCGGATCCAGAAAAAATTCTGGATAAATTAGAAGAGATAGGTAAGTTATTTGAATCTACGCCTTATGAAGCGAGTAGCAGTTCTCAGCCAAGTTGTTCTCACTGGAGTTAGGCCTTCTGCACTATAGCTTTTAACACCTAGATTCGGACAGCGAGGGGTGACAAAGGGGGCGCTTCCTTTGGCAGGACCCCGAGCAGGCAGCTTTATGATAAATGCTATAACTTAACAATCATTTGTTAATTGGCTAATGCTATTTCTTAGCAAGTTACGCAAATTTTTGCTGGCTTTTGCAGCAAAATGCAGAGTCCCTTCATGAGTGATGTGTTCCTCACTCAGTCCTGCTGCAAGGTTAGTCACCACAGAAATAACGGCTACTTTTAAGCCACAATGTCTTGCAACAATGACTTCAGGGACAGTCGACATACCGACAACATCGGCGCCTAACTGACGAAATACGCGGATTTCAGCAGGGGTTTCAAAGCTAGGACCTAGAACGCTGAAATAAATACCTTCAGGCAAGAGGATATCAAGATTTTTTGCGGTTTGCTGTAGAATATAGCGGAGCTTTTTATCATAGGCTTCGTCCATGGAAAAAAAACGGGGACCGAATTCATCGTCGTTGCTCCCGATTAAGGGATTCATGGGAATAAAATTAATATGATCGGAAATTAATACCAGTTGACCGGGTTGGAAATCTTTCCGTAATGATCCCGTTGCATTTGTCATCACTACACTTTCACACCCTAATGACTTTAGGGTTCTGATAAAAAGCTTAAAATCTTTTCCCTGCATGCCTTCATAAGCATGAACACGTCCTTGACAACAGATTACAGGCACTTTATTTAAATAACCCAGTATCAGTTGTCCAGGATGGCCTTCAACTTGGCTTAACGGAAAATTAGGAAGTTCATGGTAGGGTATATGAATACTGTCTTGTAGCTCATCTGCAAAATCAGCTAAACCAGATCCTAAAATAATACCTATTTTAGGATTAAAATTAGCCCGTTTTGTTAAAATAAACTTGCTAAGCTCGTGAGGATGTCTATTCAATGTATTTACGCTGCAGGTGGAATGAAATCGGGAGGCATTTCGGAAGCGCCTTCGCCAAATAAGAACTTTTCCATTTCTTTCTTTAAAAACTCTTTTGCTTGTGGATCTAAGGTACTGAGCCGATATTCATTGATCAGCATGGTTTGATGATTGATCCATTGCTGCCAAGCGGGTTTGCTGATCGATTGGTAGATGCGTTGACCCAATTCGCCTGGATAAGGCATATAATCAAGGCCTTCGGCTTTCGTTTGTAATTTTATGCAATAAATAGTTCGGCTCATAGGGGTTTTATTTAATAGCACAATTGTCAACACACCTTAACTGTCTAATGATTTTTTTAACAGGGGCGGCTAAACCTTTCTTTTCTAACTGCTCAAGGTTATACCAGACTATGCGATTAGATTCCATCAGTGGCGGATGCCATTTTTTAACAAACATGAGTACGGGCTGTATTTCAAGGTGAAAATGGCTGAAGCTATGTTTTATACTCGTCTGCTTGCTAGCGTTATCTATTTCACAAAAATAGTGTTTTTTTGTGAAATTTTTAGCATTTTCGCGATAAGGGCATTCCGGTAAACTCCATAATCCTCCCCAAATGCCTAGTGGAGGGCGTTTTTCTAGAAGAATTTCTTGTCGTTCATTGATTAAAATCAACATCTGTATATAACGAAGGGGTAATTTTTTGCTGGGTTTTGGCGATGGAAAATGAGTAGGATTTTTTGTGCTATAAGCTAAGCAATCGTTTTGTAAAGGACATTGCAGACACTTAGGATAGCCACGCGTACAGATTAAAGCGCCTAAATCCATTATGGCTTGGGTGTAGTCGGCTATTTGCTTATGAGGTGTGTAGTATTCCGCTAAACACCATAATTTTTTATTGATTTCATTTAAACCTGGCCAACCGGCGATAGCATGAAAACGAGCTAATACCCGTTTTACATTACCATCTAGAATGGTTGCAGTTTGATTAAAACCAAATGCAAGAATAGCAGCAGCTGTTGAACGACCAATTCCCGGTAAGCTTTGTAATTGCGTTAAGTCTTGAGGAAATTTTCCGCCGTATTCTTTTTCAATGGTTTGTGCACAACGATGTAAATTACGGCCACGCGCATAATAGCCTAATCCTGTCCAGTAGCTTAGTACTTCATCGAGATCGGTATGAGCAAGTGAAGAGAGATCGGGAAATCGTGCAATAAAACGATTAAAATAAGGGATAACCGTGGCGACTTGTGTTTGTTGTAACATTACCTCCGATAACCAGACTTGATAGGGAGATTTATTTTGTTGCCAGGGCAAATGTTTTCGGCCATGCGCTTTAAACCAGCGTAAGATTCGTTTTTGAAATTGTTTCGGCGAAATAAGGGTGCTTGTCACGGAACCCGCTCCGGCGTCACCCCTCGTCATTATAGTGATTAACTGTGAAACTCATGAATTATTGAAATATTTTTTTTAAATCCAGTTTTTTTAGTTGCTCTTGTAATTTACCTTTAAATTTTTCTTTGAGTATGTCAATACTTAATTTATCAAGCATGGGGACAATAATAATATGACTGAATTGTCCTGTGATTTTAATCGGAATAGTGATGCCGTCGGGACTACCATCCGCCAGAACGGGTTGAGCCTGTAATTCATAGCTGATCTGCTCTTGTGGCAAATCAATGTAGCCTTTGCCACTTATGTTGAGTCGTCCGCTACTGATGATAAGATCGTTATTCGCCAGTATGCCCTTGTCGATAGTAAAGCTAGCTGAAAACTTACTAAACGGCGTGTCAGGGCTGCTTGCTGTCGGTTTTTCGGCATGTTTGAGCAAGGCTTTACCGAGAGCAACCCAGTAAGAAAGGTTAATTCCTTTGATGGCGCCATTGTCTAGAGTCAATTGCCCTTGTCCTTGTAGATTTTTTATCAGTGACGCTTTATCACCACCTTGCGTAGCAAATTTGAAATTGATATTGGCTAAACCGGCTAATTGTATCTGACTTTGTTTGTTGAATTCTTGAAATAGCGATTGAGTGTTAACCTGAGTTAATTGATTATGTGCGACAAGTTGTGGTGTTGTTGTTGTGAGATCAAGCGTAGCATCACCCTGATAATTTCCTTGATAAAGTTTTCCAGTAATTGGATTAAGTGACAGCGTATCATTTTTGAATTGAAAAGGAAGTTGGACTTGCTGAATGGAAAATTTGCCTGATCTAAATTCTTCAGTCGTCAGTACTCCTGATACGGATGGATTGCTCAATAGGTTTTGTCCAGCGATATGACCGGTAAATTTATTTTCTGCAATCGTTATTGTGAATTTATCGGAAGCAAAGGTTTGGTTGCTTAGATCAAGGCTTGCATCTGCTTGTAGAGAAACAGGTAGTTGACCTTTGGGATAAGTGGGATCTTTTAATAGGGTATCAAGATTTAATTTATTGAGTGCAATTTTTTCGCCGTCTGCACTTAAGGTGATATCGGTGGTGAGTTTAACCGTCGCATCCAGTTTGGGTGCGTTTGTCTTGAGATGACATTGGGCAAAAAAAGGCGAGCGTTTATTAACGGTTAGATTGGCGCTTTTGAGCTGTAATTGTGATATTTCATAGTGCTTATTTTTTTGCAGGTCATCAAAAAAGATGTGACCATTTTGAATGTCTACTCCGGCTACAACAAATCCTAAGGGCTTTACATTATTCGGCAATGTGTTGCTTGGCGTTGTCGTAGAGGATGGAGAAGGTGTGGGGGATACTTGCCAATTGCTTTGTCCTTGTGCGTTCTTGACGAGATAGAGCGTAAGACCTTTCACATGAAGCTTACCAATTTCTAATTGTTTATGTAATAGAGGGAGTAAACGGACTTGGATATCTAATTTTTGTATTTGTGCAAAGGGTTTATCTCCAAAACCAGGCGTATTACTTAATTTTGCATTGTTTAGCTGTAATCCAAGCCAAGGAAAAATAGACCATTCAATATTACCAGCCAATTGAAGTTGCCGACCTGTGTATTTGCTGACAGCTTGGCTGATTTGCGGTTTAAGGTCATTCGGATTAACGAAAACGACTAAGCCAATAATAGCAACCAGTGCTAATAAAATGAGTGCGCCAATCAGCGTTACTAAAACACGAAGTATTTTAGACATGGGTTTGATTTCCTCACTGGGAAGTAGATTTAATTGATATTGATATCTTCTAATCGGGTTACAGTATAGGCTGGCTCTTCATAAGGGTGTGCTTGCTTTAACGCGGCAATGACAGATTTGATTACCGACGCATCACAAATCATTTCTACCAAATATTCTTCAACAGTTTCAAGCCTTCCTTTTTGACCCAATGTAGGATTACTCTGTGCCAACGGACGGAATTGGCCTTGCCCCAATACTTGCCAGGCACAGTGGTCATAATTTCCTAATCGACCAGCGCCTTGATCAAACATGGCTTGTTTGACTTTCTCAAGCGTATCACTTGGAATATAGGTAGCAATTTTATACATAGCCAATATACCCTTCGCCTTTCAAGATGTGGTGTTGTTGCACATCGGCACTCACGTGCTCATGACTCTCTAATACACTCCGCGCGTTCGTCCTCGTGCGCCTAACCACCTCTTGAAATCCTTTGGGTATAGTATATCAAATTTAATTTTTATTGCATTTTCAAAAAATATTGGTAAAAAAGCAGGGTGGCGCGAGAGAGACTTTCTTTTCGTGGCATAAGCCATCGAAAAAAGTCTCTCTCAGTGACAGGACCCGCTCAATTAATCAATACTTTTTGAAAATGCAATAAAGTAAGCAATCGGTATGTTAAATAAAGTAAAACGACTTATTATAAGACAGTTATGGGAAAATTATATAGCTGTTTTTCCGCAGGTATTAAATATTCAAACGGCTTTATGGGAGCAATATAATGAAGTCTTGTTATGGGATCATTTTGCACTCATCGATTTACCAGGACCTCATACCGGCATTAAGTCGCTTGCCGATATATTTTTTCAACTAGACTATGAGATTCGTGGTCAGGATTATTTGGCAGAAAAACAAAATGAATTTGTATGGCTAGCGGAAAGATCGATTGAAGCACAAAAAGTAGAAGAGGCATTACCGCAAGTTGTGTTGGCTGATTTTCGTCGCGAGGCTTTAGATTCCGACGTTCGAAAAATTATCGATACTTATGCCTCACTAGCAAAACCCTTTGCGATGCAGCAATTGCATTTTTTAAAAATGCGGATTTTAGAACAGGATGAAGCGGCTATCTATGATCTCGTTACGCTGATTGTGGATTATCTCAAGGGTCGTGACTGGCCATTACCTACTGTAAAGGAATTTAAAACAGTAAAAAGGCATAATGAGCTACTAGCCTGGACGCTAGTCATGGGGCGTCAGGTAAACCATTTTGGCTGGGCGATCCATTTATCGAAAAAATTTAAAGATTTGGAAGTATTTAATCAGTTTGTCAGCAAAACATTAGATATCCCATTAAACAGAAAAGGAGGTCTCATTAAAGGTCATAGAGGAAAAGGTATTGAACAAAGTTCTACGGCGGCAATTACAAAATCAATAAGCTTATCGGATGGAATAGTTGATTTATCGGATCGATTTATCGAATTTGTTTGGCGTTACCCCGCGCTGACAACAAATAAAAAGCCAGTATTATGGAAAGATTATTTTAACGGATTTGTTGCGAATAATGCGGATCATGTGGTTGAATCGCTTTACCTAGCTCGCTAAAAGTTGCTGTTGACGTAGCGTTTAGGCGTCAGTTTTTATCTAAGGCATCTTAGTATTTTCCAATAAATTAAATTATCCAGTACTTGATAAGTACACTGATATTGTGTACTATTGACTTATGGGCGATATTTTTGATGTGAAACTCTCGGCAAAAGCCAAGAAAGGCTTAAAAAAGATTCCTTTAGCTATTGTCCTTAAATTACAAATATGGGTTGAAGCAGTGGGTCATTGTGGATTAAGCGAAGTTAGAAAGATATCTAGCTATCATGATGAACCATTGAAAGGTAAAAGAAAAGGACAACGCTCAATACGTCTGAATATTGCGTATCGCGCTATTTATATCATTAACAAAGCAGGCATAATAAATTTTGTAGAGATTCAGGAGGTAAATAAACATGAGTATTAAAAGTAAAATGACACGGAAAGCTTTAAAGGAGCTTGAAAGGATCACTGGTACTAAACTAAGCTTCGGTAAGCTAATATGGACGATCCGCCAGGCAGATGAGATATCACAGGTTGCTTTTGCCGCTAAGCTCAAGATTACTAAGCAGCATTTGTGTGATATTGAGCATGAGCGTAAATCGATTAGTCCTAGACTTGCTTCAAAATATGCTGAAATATTAGGTTATTCAAAAGAACAATTTATTCGATTATCTCTTCAAGATTTAGTTGATCGTGAAGGGTTGAATGTGCAAGTTGAAATTACGTCAAAAGGATGTAGAAAATATTACGGTGGCATTCGTATGGCAGCTTAGGGTGTGTCCCTAAAGAGAAAAATTAGGATGTGTTGACAATTGTGCTAGGATGAGCGAAGAAGCGTTGTTTTTTGAGCATCGTAACGGAGCATACACACAGAGTATGATAAGTAACGAAACGCAGAAAAACAACTTTTTCTCGCCATCATCGTGCAATTGTCAACATACCCTAACAAACATGAAAAAAGAAATCTATTATGTGACCAGTAATATTGGAAAATTTAAAGAAGTATCCGATTTTTTTCAAAAAAATAATCCTGAAATCAACATTAAACATTATTTACTGGATGTGGATGAGATTCAAAGCTTAGATCAAAAGAAAGTGGTGCGCGATAAGATTAAAAAAGCCTTTGCCATCGTTAATAAGCCCTTATTGCTGGATGATGGAGGTCTTTTTTTTGAAGCCTATCATCAATTCCCAGGGACGTTATCAAAATTTGTTTTTCAAGGACTAGGATTTAAAGGCTTATTTAAGCTGGTAGCAGACGATAATCGCGCGACATTTATCTTGCAATTAGCATATACCGATGGTAGGCAAATACAATTATTTGAAGGAATGTGTAAAGGAACTATCGTTATTCCTAGCGACTTATCAAGTCATCCGCAGCTTCCATTTACGGCTATTTTTAAACCGAATGGTAGCAATAAAACATTAGCGGAGTTGCGCGGTACAACAGAATTTCATCATTATTCTTTTCGCCAGCAGGCCTTGAGAAAATTTGTTGATTGGTATGCAGCAGTATAATCCCTTGCAAAAAAAGACGATTTTTTCGGCTTGCATAGGGACTATCTTAGAATGGTATGACTTCACCATTTATGCTTATTTAGCG
This sequence comes from Pseudomonadota bacterium, assembly GCA_040384585.1. Taxonomy (GTDB): domain Bacteria; phylum Pseudomonadota; class Gammaproteobacteria; order Diplorickettsiales; family Diplorickettsiaceae; genus JAZKJD01. The sequence goes on from JAZKJD010000027.1 coordinate 29,148, forward strand.
GCTATCTTCGCTAAGCTTTTTTTCCCTTCTTCACAGCCTACCGTGGCGTTGATGCTGAGTTACGGTGTATTTGCCATCGGTTATATTGCACGGCCTGTAGGGGCATTTTTATTTGGCCACATTGGCGATACGCAAGGCAGAAAAAAAAGCTTGAGTCTCACTATCCTGTTAATGGCAATAACGACGTTTGGGATTGGCTTACTTCCTAGTTATGCAAGCATTGGGATAGCAGCCCCTTTACTATTACTACTCTTGCGATTACTACAGGGGGTTGCCATCGGTGGTGAGGCGTTCGGATCCGTTTGCTTTATTATTGAATCCATACCGCCAAAAAATAAGGGATTTTTTTCATCTTTAGTGTGGTCTTGCTCCGGGATTGGAATGTTGTTGGCATCCTTAGTGGTGTTTCTTAGCTTCTTATTGTTTCAAGGCAAACTACTTTATACGGTAGGTTGGCGATTTCCTTTTTTATTAGCAGCGGTAGGAGGGATTATTGCTTATTATATTCGCTCTAAAACCAATGAAACGCATGTCTTTCGATGTCTGCAGCGCGACTCCTTAATTGAAAAATTTCCTCTAAAAGCGATTTTTATTTCCTATAAATCCTTAGTGATTAAACTCGTCGGTTTGTATTTACTATCCGCATTGATCACGTATTTAGCTTTTATTTTCATGCCAGTTTATTTTTCAGATATTTTAGGACACGCTAGAGTCAATGCTAATGCGATCAATACGATAATGTTGTTGGTATTAATTTGTTTAGATATTTTTTTCGGCTGGCTATCAGATAAGCTGGGGAGAAAACCGCTGATGCTAACCGCTGCATGTGGTTTTGTCATTTTAGCTTACCCGCTTTATTATTTTATTTCACACGGAAATAGTGTTGAATTAATCCTTGCACAACTACTTTTCACCTTACTGGCGGCCGGATTTCAGGGGCCATTAATGGGATTAACGATCGATTTAATTCCCGTTACTATTCGTTATACCTTAGGTTCACTGGGATATAATCTTGCCTATTCTCTCTTCGGTGGGACAGCGCCGCTCATAGCGCTGTTTTTAATAAAAAAAACCAGTAATGTAGCAGCCCCGGGTCTTTATTTAGCCGCAGGCGCGTTAGTAGCAGTGCTAGCACTGCTGACGATCAAAAAGAATTAAGAAAGAGCCCTCACACAGCGTACAATTAAAACAAAACGCTTACCCTGGGAGGAGGTGCTACCATCAGCAAAGCTTAAAGCAATTGCGTTAGTAGGATTAGACTCAGTAGAGCTCCAATAGAGAAAACTTGTGAACCCACCAATAGCGCCTCTATTTTCATAGAGGCATGCTAGCTGGTTTTTGGAAGGTAAGAACCAGTCTGTAAAACCTCCACCTGTGTAATTATGACAAACCTCTGCCCCCGGAGCATTACTTCCTAGAGCATTGGTGATGAGAGTAGTATTACTCATGCCATCGGTATCACTCGTCGCATTAGTCGTAGAGTTTATAGAACTCCATTTCTGATCACCCACCACGTCAGTCGATGCAGCAATCAAATTATTCAAGTTATTGCTATCGCTTAAACAACCCACAACACCGCCACCAAAAGGTTGACCCACCACTACATAAGTATACCCACCCACGAGTGGACTACTATTACCGCTGGGAGTACCCACGACGACATTCACCGAACCAGCCCCTGTGGGCGTGAGCACGGTGATAGTGGTGCTATCAACCACATCTGGATTAGTCCCTGAATTACCGCCAAAATCCACAGTCGCAGGGCTATAGAAATTCGTACCGGTAATCGTCACTTTTGTGCCTCCTCCGGGAATACCTCCATCAGGTGTTATATTGCTGATAGTGGGTGGCGCTATATACGTATATTTACTTGCTGCTGACACTGCACTGTCGCCACCGAGGGTAGTGACCACCACATCCACAACACCGGCAGATCCTGCTGGCGCGGTTGCTTTAATTTCAGTGTTGTTGATAAAGGTAACCGTAGCCGCAGTGCTGCCAAATTTTGCTGTAGTAGTAGTCGGTGTAAAATTATTACCGATAATGGTGACGGTTGTGCCACCATTGGTAGAACCCTCGTTTGGAGATAGAGCAGTGATGGTCGGTGCAGCGACATAAGTATACTTAAAGATTGCACTATTACCGCCGGCCGTCACCACGAAGACATTCTTCATGGAACCGGCAGACCCTGATGGCGCAGCTACTGTAATTTGATTGCTAGTAACGAAGGTGACAGCCGGATTGGAGTTGCCGAAGTATACAGTGGTTCCCGTCGCCGTGAAATTCGACCCATTAATTGTTACGGTATTACCTTCTGCCAGAGGGCCTGAGTTTGGGGATAGATTGGTGATAGTCGGTGCGGCGACATACGTATATCCATTCAGGAGTGTTCCCGTGCCGTTAGCAGTTGTTACAATGACATCCACAGTCCCGGGGGACCCTGCTGGCGTTTGTATCTGCATTTGTGTGCCGGTTGAGTTAATGCTAACAATAGAGGCCAGATTGCCACCAAACGTTACGTCAGTAGCTCCTGTCAAGTTTGTACCATTAATGGTTATGGGATACGCAGTGAGCGGTCCCGAGTTGGGGGATAGGCTGGTGATAGTCGGTGCGGCGACATACGTATAGGTATCTGAGGACGTTATGTCGCCACTCGCTTTTTGCACAACCACTGTGGCGAGACCAGCAGTACCTCCTGACGGTGTGGTGACGGTAATTTCAGTGTCATTTACCACAATAAATGAGGTGCCCGACATACCGTTAAAGGTGACGTCGGTAGCAGCAGGGCCAGGCAGCATAAAACCCTTACCCGTGATCGTCACGGGAGTGCCTCCCGCAAGAGGACCTGAAGAGGGACTTATACTACCAATGGCCGATTGATCGATATACGTATATTGAGTCGCTGATGGCGCACTCATGCCGCCGGGAGTGGTCACGATGACATCTACCGGTCCTGCTGTGACACCTGCAGGTGTCACTACCGTAATTCGACTGCTACTAACGAAGGTAGCCATCACCGGGGACGAACTATCGAAGGTGACTGTGGTTCCTGTCGCAGTGAAATTCGTACCGTCAATTGTCACGAGAGTGCCTCCCGCCAGAGAACCTTCGGTGGGATCTATCGTGGTGATTGTCGGCGGATCAAGATAAATATACGGGGTGGATGCACTCGTACCGCCGTTGAGCGTAGTCACGGTGAGATCCACGGTTTCTGCTGCATGTGGTGGCGGTGTGACGGTAATTTCGGTGTCACTTATCACAGTAGGAATAGCCGTACTGCTACCAAAATTCACCACCGTAGCGCCCGTGAAATTCGTTCCGGTAATCGTCATAAGAGGACCGACTCCCGTAGGGCCTGAGGAGGGGGATATATTCGTGATAACTGGTGCAGCGACATACGTATATCCATTTCCAAAAATTCCTGTTCCACCGATAGCTATCACGGTGACATCCACGGGACCGGGGTTAAGTGCTCCTGGCGCAAGTACGGTAATTTGTGTGTCGGTTGGGGTGCCGGTAATATCGGCTTGATTGCCACCAAACTTTACGGCAGTCGTACCGGTAAAATCCGAACCCGTGATCGTCACGGAAGTGCCTGCCGCAAGAGGACCTGAGGAGGGTGATAGACTAAGAATAAACGGTGGGTCAGCATAATTATACTGAGTGGGTGCACTCGTACCGCCGTTAGGAGTCGTCACGGTGACACCCACTGGACCTGTTACATGCGGCGGTGCTAACACGGTAATTTCAGTGTCACTAACAAAAGTGACTGCCGCAGGAGTTCCACCAAAGCTTACGGTGCTTGTCGGTGTAAATCCTGTACCAATAATAGTGATAGCATTGCCGCCTGCGGTAGGACCCGCTGTGGGAGCCAGTGCATCGATAGTCGGTACGGCGATATAAGTAAATGCACTGGGTGCGGTATCACTGCCACCGTCGGTAGTCGTTACCATTACATCCACAGGACCGGGACCCGATGTACTAGGGGGAGTCTTGACTATAATTTGGGTGGAAGTTATTGAGGTGATCGTGGCCGGAATACCACCAAAGCTGACTGTGGTAGTCCCTACACTGTCGAGGAAATTTGTGCCGGTAATCGTCACCATCGTGCCGCCCACAACCGGACCCTGGATTGGCATGATGCTCGTGATGAAAGGGGGCGGCTCACTATTGTACGTATATCCATTCTGCAATGTGACTTGCTGACCATCCGGATTTTGCACCACAACATCCACTTCCTGGGGTACCGACAAAGGTACCGTTGCTGGCACTTCCACCTCAATCAAGGTCGGCGACAACCAGGTCACCATTGTCGCGACTTGTCCGCCAAAGAACACCATTAATCCACTGACAAAATTACTTCCTGTAATGATGACCGTATTATTACCCGCCGCAGGCCCATTATTTGGATTAATATTGATAATGGTGGGACCTAGTAAGCGGGTTATCTGCTCAGCCACGGCCAACACTTGCTGCATGTACACGGCAGGGGTTTGTACCCACTGGCCTATGGCGGGTAAATGTTTATTCTTCCAATGGAAGCGTTCATCATAGTTTTTGCTACCGTCAGGCAACCATTTGATTTGCAAACTGACGCTGCTATTGTTCGGCAGGCTGTTATGGAAAGCGACGCGCTGTCCCATTACCGTCAATTCGATACCCAATTCCTTGGGTACTGGCAACCAACTCAGTCCGCCCTGATAACTATCATAAATCTTACGTACGGAGGCCTCGCCCCATAACTTTAATCGACCACCCAGTAATTGCTTGAGGTTAAGACTCCCTCCTAAGCCATCGCTATTTTTACTGGTATCTCCCGTTAATTGGGTATCATAACGTACGCGGTCGAAATAGAGATTTCCGCTCAGTAAGGTAGAAGGGGTGACTAACAGCTCGGTACCGGCATCAATACCTCCGCTCTTAGCACCGGCGATATTTCGGAAATTCGTATACGTTAAGCCATTGGATTCAAAGAGCACCGGTGCTAGGTTTTCATTGGCCGCTTTGGCATAATAGCCGCCTATATTGACCCCTTGAAAGAACGGTTGTTCGAATAACTGTTGAAATCTAGCGCCCACCGCATCTTGATGTACTCGTTGCTTGATGTCACCTGAATCAAACTGAAAAGGGAGACGTTGACTCAAACGTTCTCCTGACAATTTTACTTGTGACAACGGTGAAAACCCATAGCCCACCGTACCATTCACACGATATTGCGCTGGACCATATTCGCCCAGTAATCCTAAGGCGAACTGCTCACTCAAGGGAAGAATATATTTTGCGTTAAAAAATATTCCGGTGACATTACTGTAGCTAGCGCCTCCGCTTAACGGACCACTGAACCCTAACTGTTGACTGCTTAAGGAGACATTCGATAGCGTTCCCGTTTGTGCCCAATCGAATAAAGGTGCCGCTACAGGGCCGACATAGGGTAAAGCACTGATAGGGATGGGAGTCGGTTGATGGGCAGATGCCGTTAATGGGGAAGGATTCGAATTTCTGGGTCGCGTGTTGTGCGTTGGAGTTCCTCGACGTACGGGCTTCTTTTGTTTTGTCACAGGGGTATGAACCTGATGATGATGTGGTGTCGTTACCAGGGCGGTGTTGGGATCGACCGGATGAGAGACGGCATGAACGGCCGCTATTTGAAATACTAGACCGTATGCTAATAGCTTGGCAATAAAGCGACTGCTGTTCTTCCATAAACGGGAAAAAAAAGCGACTCTGATAATTCTTGCTAAAAATTGCATCCCTGTCATTTCAATTTTAATGAAGAGCTTCCCGCTCCTAATAGAGTTTTTAGAATAGTCGCTTTATATCAAAAAGCAATATGAGCAGTTTATCAGCGATTTTATAAAACGGTTCTCTTAATCAAGCTTATGCTCTTACTTACATTATTTTTATCGCCAAGAATGAGTTGTTGATCTGTTTTCCAGGAACGCAGCCAAGTCATTTGCCGTTTTGCTAATTGTTGCGTGGCAATAACAGCACGTTCCTGCATCGCTTTAGCGTCAAGGTTTCCTGCTAGATGATTCCATATTTGTCGGTAGCCCACGGTACGAATAGCCGGTAAATCAGAGCTTAAATCGCCACGTTGGAATAAGTTGTTGACTTCTTCGACAAATCCCTGTTTTAACATCTCTTGAAATCGCTTTTCTATGAGGTGACGGTGATAGCTTCTGTCATCGGGAATGATAACAATATTAATAAATTGATAAGGAAGTGGGTCAAGTGATTGAGATCGTTGTAGCTCAGTGAGTGTGTTCCCCGTTATTTCAACGACTTCTAATGCACGTAGTAGTCGTTGAGGATCATTGGGATGAATACGCTGCGCACTGATGGGATCAATGGATTGTAAGCGTGCATACAATTTTTTTAAGCCCTGTGTTTCTAATTCTTGTTGCAGTTGTTGGCGCACGGCGAGATTGGCTTTGGGTAACGGCGCGATGCCTTGTTGTAACACATGAAAGTAAAGCATCGTTCCACCGACTAAGAGAGGAAGTTGGCTTTTTACTAAAATATCCTCAATAGCGGATAAGGCATCTTCGCGAAACTGGCCGGCCGAATAGTGCTGAATAGGATCACGAATATCAATGAGTCGATGAGGTGCATATTTAAGGACGTCTGCGCTTGGTTTTGCGGTACCAATATTCATATCCCGGTAAATCATTGCCGAATCGACGCTAATGATTTCAGCCGGAAACGCTTGAATGAGTTCGATAGCTAGTGTGGTTTTGCCGGAGGCTGTCGGTCCCATCAGGCAAATAACAGGTTTAGCGTCCACGTAAAAACAAGCGATCGATTTCAGGGAGTGTTAATTGTTTCCATGTCGGACGGCCATGATTACATTGATTGCTGCGTTCTGTGGTTTCCATTTCACGCAGTAGTTGATTCATTTCCGCTAGGGTCATATTTCGATTGGCGCGTAGTGCGCTATGGCAAGCAATACTCGCTAAAAGTTCATTGATCTTTTCTGAAAACCGTTGCGTGTTTTCATTCTCGTTTAAATCGCTTAGAACATCCTGTATGAATTGCTGAATATTGATGGACGATAACATGCTAGGAATTTGTCGAATAAGGGTGGTTTCTGGACCTAAATTTTCTAGTTCAAAACCAAATTGTACCAATAAATCCTGATATTCTTCCAAGATTAGCATTTCTTTGCTTGAAAGACGTAAGCTAATGGGAATTAATAGCGGTTGAGTGATTATTTTTGCATTTTCTATCTCGTATTTTAAACGCTCATATAGGATTCGTTCATGTGCGGCATGGATATCGATTAAAACCAAACCTAATGCATTTTGCGCTAGTACATAAATACCGTGTAATTGTGCAAGTGCAAAACCCAAGGGTGGTGTTTTATCAAGTTGATCTATTTGTTCAGGTATCAGCGTCGTTTTTATTTGTTTAGTTGATAATTGATCGCTGTGAACAGGTATTGTTGCTACAGAGGTAGGGGTAGATGCATACGGAATGGATGTTGTTTTAATCTGCAAGGGAAAAGTATTTTGTTGTGTTATGGGATCCGCTGAGGATTCTTTTACTCTAGTTTCTTGCTCATGCGTATTCGGCAGTTGAAGTGTAGAAGAAGATGTCAAATCAGTAGAAACAGGAAAGGTATTTGCTAAGGCTTTTTGCAGGCATTGCTTCACAAAATCATAGACAGTTCGACTTTCACGAAAACGAACTTCATATTTCGCAGGATGCGCGTTCACGTCTACGGATTGGGGCTCAATTTCCAGAAATAAAATAAAAGCAGGATGTCGACCATGATAGAGGACATCGTGGTAGGCCTGTTTAACAGCATGGTTGATCAATCTGTCTTTAACAATACGATTGTTGATGTAAAAATACTGGAGATCCGTTTGGCTGCGTGAAAAAGTAGGAAGAGAAATCCAGCCCCATAGATGTAACGCTATGGCTTGCATATCAATATAAATAGCATTTTCAATAAAGATTGGTCCGCATAAGGCGGTGATACGTTCCTCTCGCATTGTTTCACTGCATGCGGGGTTGAGTTGATGGATAAGTCGTTTATTATGTTTTAGTGTAAAACCAATCAAAAAATGGCTGAGCGATAGACGCTTGACAAGCGTTTCAATATGAGAAAATTCTGTTTGTTCTTTACGTAAGAATTTTCGTCGGGCAGGGGTATTAAAGAATAGCTCATGTACGTCAACGGTGGTTCCTTGAGGATGGGAAATAGGTGTTATTTCGGCTTTATTTTGATAATTACTTATTATCTGCCAGCCTTGGTTTGAGGTATCGGTGGAGGAGGCCAAATAAAGACGTGAAACCGAACTGATACTGGCTAAGGCTTCGCCACGGAATCCTAAGGTTTTGATCTGTGTTAAATCATCTAAATCACGTATTTTGCTAGTAGCATGTCGGTCTAAAGCTAAAATAAGATCCTCTTTTTCTATCCCATGCCCATCGTCGCGGACGCGAATTCGTTGTATGCCGCCTTTATCGATATCGATGTCGATCTGCTGGCAAGCGGCATCTAAACTATTTTCCACCAATTCTTTGATGATAGAGGCCGGCCGATCAATGACTTCGCCGGCGGCGATCTGATTAGCAAGTTGGGGTGTTAAACGTTGGATGCGCTGTGTCATAAATTTATCATAGCACGAAGGAAAGTAATAAATTCTAGCAAATTAGGACATTTTCATTATTTATTATTAGGACGTAAGCTAGGGGAAGCGGATGCGCTTTTCTTATTTTCATTTGTTTCTGGTGATATTTCTTTGAATAGTAAATTAGGGTTATACTCATTTGGTGCTTTTGACCACATGTTTTCAGTCTTGATCTGTTCATATTTTTTGTGGTACTCATTATAAGTGGCCATAGACTGGTTTTTTTGTTTTATAATTGCTTTCTTTATTGACTTAAATAATTTATCTATATCTTCTGATGAGAGAGCTGCTTCCGAGCTATACTGAGATAAAAATTCAGTAATAATCTGAGGGGGAAGCATAGAGTTCGAATTCGTTTTTTTGCATAATCTACAAATTATTCGATCAAATAAGCTACCTTCTTTATGCGTATTAATTTCCTGAATCTCAGACTTTAAATTTGAGCGAAAATCTTCAAGCAAAGATATTATTTTCTTTCTATTTTCTGAAATCAATTCCTTAGATTGAGAAGCTTTTTTGGATTTAGGATCTGCCCACGAAATTTTCTTCGCTGCGGGTCCTATAAGCTCAGTGAGTTTTACTGAATCAAAAGAAATCCCGAGTTTCCTGTGCATGTTGTTTATTTCATGAAATAGAGTTTTTTCAAAGTTTATTCTTTCAGAGTGGCGTTGCTTAGTGTTAATTTTTGCATCTGTAATTTTACAGATCAATTCTTTTATAAAGTAAAAGGCGTTCAACAACAAACCATCTTGCCACCCATCGGATGACAAAATTTCACTGGGAACATGCTGATATGTATAGTTGCCAGCCATTTTCCTAATTTTATTAATGCATTTTGATTGGGATTTCTCAGAATGATGGATAAGAATTTTTTTATCAATTTCTATCTCATTAATTTTAAGGAGTCTGAACTCAATAATGCCAATTTTTCTTTTATCACTAAATGGCAATAAGATTCTCAAGTTATTTAAGTGAGGTAATGACGTCATCATTTTTTCATCATGTTTATTTTTTAAAAAAAATTCAATCAGATTCTCTATCGATGGGTTAGCAGGAACAGCTTGCAAATCCTGTTGGATAGGTTGAAAAATAGTTAGAACTCCATCTCCTCTACCGATAGATATCCTATCGATAGAATTAAGTGAATTTTCTTCCGAGGATTGTTTAGGTTGGAAGTTTATCTTATACTTTTTACCATTCTGGTTATCTTGCTCGCATTGTTTTATTTGAAGGATAAGCAATAGAATTAAATTTCCTAATTCAACAGCGTTTGAATTATACGTATCGTCGCTGCCAGATACACTCGGGTATTTCTTAAATTCAGGTTCATTTTCTTTCGTGATAGGACCTAAAGTGCTATATCTACCCTTGCAATCACAGATTTCTTGTTGGCCATTAGATCTCTTACTATTTAGTGTAGAATATGCGCCACTTTTTCTTCTCAGAGAAGAGAAGACTGATTGTGTTTCTTTACTAAAAATATCGCTATTATCTACTGGTTTAGCCATGATTCACCTTTCATTAAATAACAACTTTAATACTGCATAACCATCCTACAATGAGAATATTAATGAAAAATTAAACCCAAGAATTTTTTATCTGAATTTTTTGCTATGATTTTGAAAATAGATAGAAACCATCCCAGAGAAATTTATTAAATTGCTGGTAGAAGCCATATTTTATTTATAGGGTCTTATAGAGGGACTTAGAAGAAGTTGTTTCAATATAGACGGGAGGTACTTGATGGAGAATGTTAGATATAAAAGGATCTAAATTTTTATTGAGATCAAAATGCTGTGATAATTTTTTCATAATTTGGATTAACTCTTCTGCTGATGGTCTCTCTTCAACAGGTAATAGCATCATAAGACTGAATTTCAGCAATAAATTCCTTTTAAAAAGATAGCTATCTGAGGTGGGATTCGGTGTATTACCTAATTGAGTTGTCAGGTAGTTTTTTGCTGATTTTGCATCTTTGCATAAATTAGATTTGGAATAGTCTTTACCCCATTGTGCTAGTAGAACTTTACTTGAATTGCCTTGTACCAAGTCAGATTGTTTTATTTCTACCCTGGGCGCCTGTGTATAACCAGGTGGTACTGTTATCGATTTTTTAGTCAAATTTTTAATTTCTGTAGAGATTTTCTCAACAGGATCTTGTTTCGTTAATAGGCAATAAAGTATGAAACCTAAAGACCATATATCTGATCTACCAATATTTTCATATGCATTATTATGATCGTAATAATATAATTCAGGAGCAACATAGGAAACCGTACCTATTTCTTTAACAGGTTGATCGAAAAAATGTGCGCAACCAAAATCGGATAATATGAGCGCTGCTTGACTATTTAATAAAATGTTGCCTGGTTTTATATCACCATGAACAATACCTCGATGCAGGATTCCATTTTCATCTTTAAAAGATTCATTATGTAAAAATTTTAATGCTAGGATGAGTCTATGGAATTGTGTAAATAGGTAATGTAGGCTGTCGAGATCTTTATTTTCTAATTGTGTATGAATATAATGTACATGCCTTTTCAGATCACCATTGATCTGTAATCGTGAATAAATAATGTTAATTGATTCCTTTATTTCTGAATGAAAGGGCACAGAGAATAAATTCTTAACCTTTACGTTTATAAAATTTTCATTTTCATTAATTGTCTTGAAGATATATATTTCATTTTTTATAGATGATCCACCCTTTTTTTCGATAGTTAATAGCCATCGCTTTTTTTTATTATTTGTAAGTTTGAAAAAAATTATATGGCTTTGTGTTCCCTGTTTTTCGGGTTCTCCTACTTTCTTAGTATCAATTTCTAATGGATTTTTTTCTAAATCATGAGAAAAATCAATAGATTTTCCTCTGCGATACTCTTTAATTGGCGAAACAGTTAATTCTGCTTGTTGAGTATTTTTTTGTTTTAAATTGAGGCTAGTGGGTCTTATTATTGAAGTGCTTCGAAATAATTGATTTTTTATGAAGTGCACCCAAATTCCGATAGATTTTTTAGATATAGAAAAAGACGCGCTCGTTTTTTTTCTGAGTGTTACTTTATTTTTGTCACCTTCATTTTCTGTTGGCATATCCCCTTCTATCTATAACTAATTTATAAATAAATCATATTATTATCTTCCTATAAATTGATTAAGAAAATATTAAATATTAATTTTTGTCTTGTGCTGAGTGTGCTGATATGAGGTAAAGACTAGGGTAAATCATTAAAATTATGATTTGTTTTCCAATAAAACAGATTTATTAAAAATAAAAAAACGCTGTATGGTAAAGGACAGGATAAATAAAGCAATTTCAGCAATGATTTTACTACTGTAAACGTTAATGCCAAAGCCATGAATAAGTTTAATCAAGCTGTAGGCGATGAATCCTAAAAAACTAGCTAAACTTGCATATTTAATGGCAGCGGGAAATAATTTATTTTGACTTTTAAACGCTACATGATGATTCAGTTTAAAGTTAAAGGTCGCTGAGAGAATACGTCCTAATAATACGGCTAGAAATATATTTTTTTTTAGCCAATAGATAAGAGAAAATATTGTAAAATCGATCGCTGCAGAAAGTAGCGATATCGCTGCAAAACGGATAAAGACAAAATAAATCTTGAACGAATCAATCAATGGTTTGAAATGAGAAGATCGATTATCATCGAGATAGACAGTATGAATAGGGATTTGTTGAATAGCGATTTGATTTTCTTCTGCGGCTAATAGCATTTCTAATTCAAAATCATACCCCGAAGTTTTAGAATTAAGCAATCGAGTCATTAGTTTTCGGGGTATGGCGCGTAAACCGGTTTGCGTATCTTGTAAAGGGTTTTTAGTAAATAAGCGTAAAACAAAGGTAGTTAATTTGTTGCCGAAACGACTACGCCATGGTGTGGAGTCCTTATCAAATTGTCGTACACCTAAATAAAGTGTTAGGGGATACTCCCTGAAAACAGCAGAAATATGCAGGATATCTTGGGGAAGATGTTGCCCATCGGCATCGGCAGTGACAATGCCGGGAGCAGCAGGGGAACTCGTTTCTAACCAGTATTGAAAACCTGTTTTAAGCGCTTGACCTTTTCCTTGATTTTTGGGATGTCTCAATAGCTCAATATTAAAATCATGAATTTTTGAAAAAATAGCCACACTACCCGTACCAGAACCATCATCGACTACAATAATTCGTTGGTCTGAGTGAAGTTCTCGTAAGGCTTTTATAAGCTGTACCAGTTTTTCACTAGGCTGGTAAGCGGGGATTAGAAGAGTAGGGTAAGCGTCCGTTTGCATAAGCTAGAGTATAAGGAAAACCTAAAGAGGAGACTAGAGTGTGTCGTCATTTGACACGATGATGGACAGTTAGCTATACCCATTGCATGTATCGGATGCGGAGTCGCAGGTTCACGTGTATCATTAACTACATTCGACGAGACAGGGAGAGCATTGCTTTCGCAATGCTCTCCCTGTCTCGTCGAGAGTTTCTTAAAACTTGATCTCATTGATTATAACACTGATATGAGAATGCGTGGTTGTTGGTAGTGCGTTTGATTTACTGTATTTTCAAAAACAACTAAGCGTTAGCAACTCTTTGCAAAAGTTTTTCGCTACTAGCGTTTTGTGGTTGTAGCATAAGCTGGTGATGAGGTCCTATTCGTGTGAAAGTACACACGATATCTGGTGCTGGTAGAAAGGATAGGGCGCGCTCAGGCCATTCGATAAGCCAAATCGCCGCTTGATCAAATTCATCATATAAGCCGATTTCAAGTACTTCGGTAGGAAGGTGTAAACGATAAAGGTCAAGGTGAAAAATGCGATATTTTGATAATTGATAGGTCTCGACAAGGGTATAGGTGGGACTTTTTACTAGACCAGGATAGCCTAATGCCTTGATAAAAAAGCGTGTAAATGTTGTTTTTCCCGCACCCAGTGCTCCGTTTAAAAAGATAATGAGACGTTTATTTTCAGGACAGTAGTGGGCAATTTGTTCAGCAAGTTGCTTTGTTTTCGTCTCATTGTTAAGTAAATAAACTGACATACTTTACAAAAACAGCTTAATGTTCTAATTTTTTGTATTTGCTGCGTTTTTTTGTTTGATTTCCTTCAGTCCCCAGACGCTTCAAGCGGTCGGCTTCATAGTCTGTATAATTCCCTGTAAAATAATTGACAGTACTGTCCTCTTCGAATGCTAGAATATGTGTAGCAATTCTATCTAAAAACCAACGGTCGTGCGAAATGACTAAGGCACAGCCAGGAAAGCTTAACAATGCTTCCTCTAATGCACGTAAGGTTTCTATATCTAAATCGTTAGTAGGTTCATCCAGCAACAGGACATTACCTCCTGTACGTAATAATTTGGCTAAATGGACCCGATTTCGTTCGCCGCCTGAAAGATTTTTAACTAATTTTTGTTGTTCTGTTCCTTTGAAATTAAACCGTCCTACGTAAGTACGCGATGGCATTTGGAATTGATTAATGGTCATGATGTCTTGGCCGTCAGAGATTTCTTGCCAGACGGAGTGTTCAGGATTCAGTGCATCACGGCTTTGATCGATATAGGCCAGCTCAACTGTTTCTCCTAGACGTATTTTACCGCGATCGGGTTGTTCCTGTTGCATAATCAGCTTAAATAAGGTGGATTTACCGGCTCCATTAGGACCAATAATCCCAACGATTGCACCTTTAGGAACGCTAAAGCTGAGAGAGTTGATTAATAAACGATCGTTGAAACCTTTGGAGAGTTCATCAAACTCTAATACTAAATCACCTAAACGTGATCCTGGCGGAATATAAAGTGATTGGGTTTCAGCGCGCTTTTGAAATTCCTGAGAACTTAATTCTTCATAGCGAGCCAAACGCGCTTTACTTTTTGCTTGGCGTCCTTTTGCATTACTACGTACCCATTCTAATTCTGCTTTTAATGCTTTTTCATGGGTGGCTTGCTGCCTTTCTTCTTGTACTAAGCGTTTTTGTTTTTGTTCTAACCAGGCGGAATAGTTTCCTTGGTAGGGAATACCTTGGCCTCTATCTAGTTCTAGGATCCAACCGGCAACATTGTCGAGAAAGTAGCGATCATGGGTAACAGCCACGACAGTTCCTGTATAATCATGTAGATAGCGTTCCAACCAAGCGACACTTTCGGCATCTAAATGGTTAGTCGGTTCATCAAGCAGTAACATATCCGGATTAGAGAGTAAAAGACGGCATAAAGCCACGCGTCGTCGTTCTCCGCCTGAGAGTTGAGTGACATCAGTATGCCAAGGAGGGAGACGTAGTGCATCTGCTGCAATGGATAGCTTACGCTCTAACTCCCAACCGTCTTGCGCTTCAATTTGCGTTTGCAATTCACCTTGCTCTTCGAATAATTTATTCATCTCTGTTTCACTCATCGGATCAGCAAATTTCATGCTGATCTCGTTGAAGCGATCCAAGGACTTCTTGATATCGGCAATAGCTTCTTCTACATTGCCACGAACATCCTTATTGGGATCTAATTGAGGTTCTTGTGGTAAATAGCCGATCTTAATGTCTGAAAATGCTTGTGCTTCGCCGACAAAATCCTGATCAATACCAGCCATAATACGTAGTAATGAAGACTTTCCTGCGCCATTAAGACCGAGGACACCGATTTTTGCGCCTGGGAAAAAAGACAGCCAAATATCCTTGAGGATTTGGCGTTTCGGTGGGACAATCTTCCCAACCGCTTGCATCGTATAAATATATTGTTGTGACATTGTCTAATCTATTGATTATTAGAAACGTAGAATACTAGCAATAATACAGCATTTGGCCACTGAATTACACGATTATCATTGAGCTTTCAATATTTTGAAGGTAAGTGTTTATTGTCTGGAATACCGTGGTAAATAGGGATATTTACTCTGAGCTACAGTGGTCTAGCAGGGAGTGATATTATGGCAGAGTTACGGGCGCGATTTAAAGACTCGATACATGTTCCAACGAAAAATTCTGCTGTTTTGATGACAGTCATTAGTTTAGATAATCATTTGCAAACGGGACAGCAATGGAATTATTTTTTAGATTTAGTCTAGCGATGCTTTGAAGAAAAATCTCTAGAAAAGCTTATCATTGTGACAACAGGTCATCTTCATCGTCATTATTTTTCATTGGGTTTAGAACTGCTCTTCTTTTTTCGACATAGGGCGAAAAAAAAGAGTGCTCGCTGGCAGGACCCGCACCCATACCACAGGCCTAATAATGATGAAAATGCTGTAATTACATTTTTTTTGAGAGGATACAGAGATATGCAACAGGAAGTTGGTCAGCTGTTCTCGAGGAAGGGAGTGTATCAAAATACACCGGAAGTCAGTGTTTATAGCAGCGCGGGATTGGTGGTACGTCAGCTGGGCTATTATCGCCGTGAAGCGGAAGAGGCGGCTGAAGTGCGAATCAGTCTACAGAGATATAATAGTGCAGGCCAATTAAACCGTCTTATCGATCCACGTTTATCCAATGCTTATCTTAACGATCCTGTCTCCGTTATTCCCAATCAGCAACAGCTGAATACCCTGAGTGGAAACGTATTACAGAATAAAAATGTAGACGCAGGAACGCGAGTGTTATTTTCCGATGTACGAGGCCAGGCGCTGTGGAGTTGGGACAGTCGCGGGACGGAGAATGCCTTTGAATACGATGCACTCAGACGAATGAAAGCGGTGCTGGAAAAAGAGCGAGGAAAAGTCTGGCGATGTACCGAGCGTTTGCGTTATGGAGAAACTGCAGATCAGGAACTTAGGAATACTAATAAAGTAGGTCGCTTGATCGAACATTACGATACCGCCGGTTTGCGTGTGGCTCTGGGATATAGTTTGTTAGGTCAGGTATATGATGAAGTGCGTTATTTTATCGAAGCAGAGGAGGTAGTGAATTGGACAGAAAGTTCGGTAGAGAATTGATCTTGCTATAGTTTTTCGGACAGTAAGAAGCGAGGTAAACTTAAGTTACCAAGCAGCAGGTGTAGTATGTCTACAAAATCGGGGCAAGATCAGAGTGAGGCAGAAGATTGGGATCATGATCTTTTATCGCCGGATATTGAGAGTCCTGTCCAAAGCAGAGCTTTTGCTTACTGAAATTAGATTTCTCTTTATATTTTTCAGCCCTATTTTTACCATTAATATTCTTAAATGGATTTCCCCTGAAAATGAATAAGACCGATTTTGAGTTATTAGCCGCTATAGAAAAAACCATGGCTGAAGGTGATATGGCTTATAGCCATATAGAGTTGGCGGAAGCATATAAAAATCTCCAAAAAATGTATGCAGGATTAAAGCATACTACTTTAAGAAAAAAAGATTTGTCCATGGGACTTCCCGCTTTTTTGTTGTCAATTCAAGTTGAGCTTGCCGCTTATTTACGAACTCGTATGCCCGCAACCTTTGCAGTAGCGAATAAAATATTAAAGCAAATTTTTTCTTTTAAACTATCCAAAAAAATTGAAAGTATTCTTGATCTTGGTACAGGAACAGGAGCTGTTTTATGGGCAGCAATGGAAAACACAAACCTTAGTAAGGTGAGTGCGCTTGATCAAGACGCAGCAATGATTAAACTTGCTCAAAAAGTAGCTGGTTATAGTGCCAACCCATTTTGGCAACGAGTTAATTGGAAGCATATGAACATTGATAAAAATCTTGAGCTCCCTTCCCACGATCTTGTAACTCTCTCTTATTTCCTTATAGAGCAACAGAAAGATTTGAGACAAACCCTTTTTGAGAAAGTATGGGTGTTAGCCAATCAAGCAATAGTTATTATTGAGCCTGGAACACCAAGCGGGTTTAGTAATTGCATGGAGGCTCGTGACTTTTTTCTATCAAAGGGAGGATTTATAGCGGCACCTTGTTCACATCATGGAAGGTGCCCAATACACAATAATAATGATGATTGGTGTCATTTTGCTGAGCGTATTGAAAGATCTTTCTGGCAGAAATCCCTTAAAAAAGGAACTCTTGGTTATGAAGATGAACCCTATTCTTATTTAATTATTACAAAAGAAGTTGTCGATAGAGAAGGAGATCGGATTTTAAATCCCCCTTCAAAACATTCAGGTCACATTCTATTTGATGTTTGTGCATCAGATAATATAAAAAAAATAACTATTAGTCGTAAACAAGGTAGTGTCTTTAAGACAGCTAAAAAAATGAAATGGGGTGAAGCCTTAGAGATACCACGATGAAAATTCTTTCTATATTTGGGACACGTCCAGAAGCAATAAAAATGGCTCCTGTTGTGAAAGCTTTAGCAGGGGAGTTTGGAAGTAACTCCATGACTTGTGTAACGGCACAGCATCGAGGCATGCTTGATCAAGTTTTAGATCTTTTTCAAATAAAGCCAAACTATGATTTGGATTTAATGAAGATTAGTCAAAATCTCACCGATATAACAGTCAATGTGCTTAATAAACTCAGAATAGTTTTAAGAGATTGTATGCCGGATAAAGTCATTGTGCATGGTGATACATCGACAACATTTGCTGCTTCATTGGCCGCATTTTATGAAAAAATACCTGTTGTTCATGTTGAGGCAGGCTTACGAAGTGGAGATATGTACTCTCCATGGCCAGAAGAAATAAATAGAAAACTTACGGCAGCCATAGCAGAGATACACTTTGCACCAACAGAAAATGCAAAAATGAATTTAATACGTGAGGGTATTGATCATAAAAAAATCATTGTTACAGGGAACACGGTTATTGATGCGTTGATACATGTAGGACTGAGAATAGAAAATGAGCATGAGCTACGTGCTAGTTTACATGCTAAATTTTCTTATTTGAACAATAAGAAAAAACTGATTTTGCTAACCGGGCATCGGAGAGAAAATAATATGAAAAAATTTAAAGCTATTTGCGAGGCAATTTTTACGTTAGTAGAGCGTGATGATGTTGAAGTGATATATCCAGTTCACCCAAGTCCAATCATCAACAATTATGTGCGAGAAATGTTAGGAAGTAAAAAAAATATGTTCTTAATAAAACCCCAAGATTATTTATCATTTGTTTTTTTGATGAAAAAATCGTATTTGATATTGACAGACTCCGGGGGAATACAAGAAGAAGCACCCACTTTAGGAAAGCCCGTGCTCGTTATGCGCGATTGATCTTGCTATACTTTTTCGGACAGAAGGAATCGAGGTAAACTTAGCTTACAA
>JAZKJD010000028.1:0-30563 GCA_040384585.1 Pseudomonadota bacterium
TGACGTTTCGGCCTCGCCATGACGGACTATTTTTATTTTTTGTAGCGTACAGAGGCATAAACTAGCTATTTCTCGATGATTTAATCTTAATTTAATATTTACCTATTATTCTAGCATTAAGTTTATTGTCACGTCTTGTAAAAAATTAGGTATACAAGCACGTGTTAATGACCGCATTAAAATAATAAGTAATCTTTGAGGTGCATTTATGGCAAAAACAAGACCAAAAACAATAGCGGCTCTTGATGTTCAACATGAGACTAAAAATATTATGAAGGATTTTCATGATAAGTTGAATAACATTCAAGCAGCTAAGTTCGGTTATGAAATAGACATCCTTGACCTTGTCAATAAATTTTTCAATGATATGAACGCGCGTGGTGAAGAGGAATTCGCACGATGTTTAAAAGCACAAAGCACATTCGAGCTTACAACTGATGCAGATAAACTTAAGATAACATCTTATGCCTTTCGTTATTTGACGGCACTCATCGTAGCGAATTATTCAACATCGGAGATTTTGCAGTATTTTATTCCAGCGCTAGCGGAGGAGGAAGTTAACGTTAAACCGGAAAAATCATCAGATTCATGGAGAATAACCTATTGGTTCCAACTCTTAGGATACTGGTTTGAAGTTCTATTCGGAAAGAAAAAATATAAAGTTGATCTTTCGACGGATAAATATTATCGCATAGATCTTGAGAATGCACTTAAAAACGTCGCTAAGTTCATGATAGAAACCATGGCAGAAAAAGGAAATAGTTATGTCAGCCTAGTTAAAAACTCTATCTTTTTTGTTACTGAGCTAGATGTTCTTGTTGAAGAAGTCATAAAAAGAAAGACTCTAGAGGTTCCTGTTGAAGAAGTCATAAAAGGAAAGACTGCTGCAGTACAAAAACATACTAAGAGGAAAAGACATACAGACGGATTTGCTTGCAAGAGCGGCACAGATGATATCTTCGGAAAAGAACGCGTGTCAGAAGCAGCTGAACAGTCACCAGTCGCGCCTCCACCACCACCACCACCAGAGACAAAACCGGAATCGAAAAAAAAACCATCTGATTCTGAACCTGTTCTTAGGATAATTTCAACTCCTGATAAGTCTACTAATCCGGGAACGAATAATGATAATAATACTACTGAGATTATAACGATAGCGCAGATCCATTCAGTTAATTCTGGTAATTTTGCTTCTCGTAGCCGTTTCGGCCAACCGAATGTTGAGCTAATCTACTCTGTTAACTCAGAAACAGAAACTAGTGCAGAACCTAAAAAAGTACGGACAACAGAAGTTCGTACAGGTGGAGATATAGATTGTTCGCTAATCACAGCTGCCCAACCGAGAGCAACAACATCAACATCAACGCCACCGCCTCCTCCTGCACCTGATGTTCCAAATTCAGCTAATGGAAAAGTCCCGCCAAAAATACCACCCAGACCTGATAAGAAGGTATCTATAACCTCGCCTCCAACTCTTCCTCTAGAAAATTCTAGTCGAGGAAGCATTAATACGGCGGAATTTGATTTGCTAGGAACAATTAGAGCTGGAATAAAACTTAGAACGATAAAAAAAGGTACAGAAGCCAGCGACAAGGAAAACACACCTATTCCAGAAGACGATTTAGCTTCTGCTCTCTTTAAAGTAATTGAAAAAAGACGAGAAGCTATAAATGGAAGGAACGAAGATGAAGTTGATTCTGGCAATACCATTGTCATAGGGACTGCTGATTCGCAGGAAGCAATAGATAAGGCGACGGAGATCATAAAAAAAGAAAAAGAAACCCTTAAGGGTATTTCTGACACTGAATTAGAAAAAGTACTACCGCAGATTGTGGAATCTGCTTTTAAAGAAGCAGGTATTTCATTTAAGGAAAAGGAAAGGAACGAAGATGAAGTTGATTCTGGCAATACCATTGTCATAGGGACTGCTGATTCGCAGGAAGCAATAGATAAGGCGACGGAGATCATAAAAAAAGAAAAAGAAACCCTTAAGGGTATTTCTGACACTGAATTAGAAAAAGTACTACCGCAGATTGTGGAATCTGCTTTTAAAGAAGCAGGTATTTCATTTAAGGAAAAGGAAAAGATGTATGGATCTCTTGTTAGTGGTAAAGTGAGTATTTTTTCTAAGACCGTCGACTCTCAAGCAAAAAAACATGAAAAACCTATAAAAACAGTTGGCTCAAACTGTAACAGACCTTAACCTGTTAGCGCTACTCAAAAGGCATTGCTCTTGCAATGCCTTTTTTATTTAGAAACCAAGATAATACTCAACGATTGCTTGTTAACTTACTCGTAAAACCTAAATAAAGTGCAATAACGGCCACAATAAGATGAAAAAAACTGTCGGCTAGATTGAGTTGCAAGAAACCGAGATTGCCATTCAATGCAAAACCCAAAATCGCAATCAGTGCATAAATAATGCCAAAGACCTTAAAGTAGGATTTCGCAGAGCCTGGCGATACGCTGGTAGACAGACCGATAAGGCCCGTGAGGATATAAAAGATATTAAGGACAGGACCTAGCGAAAAGGAATGAAAGAGAAGCTGATTGTGTATCAGCGGGGGTATAAAACCCGCGATACCCATCAAGATAAAAATAATACCAAATAATAAGCTGAACCCTTTTAACATCACGCCGAAGATTCCTAGCGATTAACCACTTGTTAGTTAAAAATGATTGACTCGTTGCGCACTGGGTCCTGTCACTGGGATAGTCTTTTTTTGCCGGCTTACGCCGCAAAAGAAAGTCTATCCCGTGCCACCCAGTTGTTCTTATATCAGTCATTTTTAACAGTGCAACAAGCATGACGGTGATACATGAGCAGACTGTTTATGAGTTCAGATGCGAAGGGGTGACGCGAAGGCTAGCCCATCACCTATTTTGAAAAAAATAGGTGATGGGTGCCGGAAGCGGCAGGACCACGAGCACACAATGATTACCATCTTTATGATAGCTATTTAACGCAATCTGCTTACCAGCCACAGTATAGTAAACATTAGCAAATATACAAATCCTTTTCCCCGCGTCTTTCTTGGCCAAGATCCTAGTCAATGACTGACAAAAACAAGATTACCCACAGATTCTGTGAATAACATTGTGGACAGTATTTGAGTAATGGCTGGAAATGCTTGATGTATATGTCATCATTACAGTTTGTACAAGCTTTAAGCAAAATAAAAAAACTCTGTTTTTTCAAATAGTTATATTAAGTCAATCAGAAAATGTCTTTACTCTCTTTTAGGCTAAGGCATAATAAATACTATTTGGCAGACTTGTGCAAAAGTCAATGCCACATTCTGCAATAAGTCGATATTGTCAAGCGCTATGTAATGGAAATTTATAATAAACTCTTCGAAATTTTAATGACAGATGATCTCATACTCACGCCTAACAAACGTCTGATTGGTTTCTTACATAAACATTATTCCGCTTACCAACAAATTCAAAAAAAAATCGTCTGGTCTACACCACTCATTCTTACCTTAGAAAATTGGCTAGTGCTGCAATGGGAAAAACAACTGATTCAACATACTATTTTTTCTTATCGTCTGTTAAACAAGCAGCAAGAATGTCTTATTTGGCAATCGATTATTGAAAATGCAAACACTTCTTTTTTAATGAGCGATACGATTGCCAATTCTGCACAACAAGCCTGGCAACTCTATCATCACTGGCAACTCGATTATGCATCTTCTCGCCTTGATCAAAGCCATGAAACTCGTACCTGGAAAACATGGGCCGAAAATTTTATCGCATTTTCTCAAGCGCATGCGTGTATCGATTTCGCCAGGGCGACAACACAGCTAATAGATCTCTTTAGAAAAAAAATATTAACACCACCGCAACGCATTTTCCTGATGGGATTTGATGAGATCAATCCGCAGACGAAAATATTATTTCACGTACTGGAACAATCGGGCTGTCAGATCACGACATTCACACCTCGCTATCCTAAAAAACCGATTGTCCGTCGTATCCGCTTAGAAAATACTGAAATTGAATTGGAGACCATGGCACGATGGGCCTATCAACGCTGTCAAGCCGGACACCAATCGATTGTTTGTGCCGTTCCTCAGTTGCTGGAAATTCGATCCCAAGTGATCGATAGTTTTACGGAAGTGTTGATGAGTCTGCAACAAAACACACAGGGTCCCTTACCCTTTAACGTTGCTGCCGGAAAAAAGCTTAGCGAATTTCCTATGATTCAAATGGCCTTACACATTCTGCAGTTAACGATCATCCAGCCTTTTAATACAATCAGTTTATTCATTCGTTCACCTTATCTGGCTTACGCCGAAGAAGAACAAGCACAACGCTGCCAACTGGATCGTTATCTACGTTGCCATGTCGAAAATAGGATTACGCTAGAACAGCTGGCACAGATCAGTCAACAACAACACTGTCCGCAACTCAGTCAACTCATTCGTCACCTGATTCCATTCGCTAATGATAAGGGAACAACACAATATCCTAGCGATTGGGCAAAACACCTTTCCAAAAAACTTCAGGCGTCAGGATGGCCAGGTCAACGTCCTTTGTTAAGCGAAGAATTTCAATTGTTAGAACGCTGGTCCAAATTACTTTCTGAATTTAGCCGTTTCGATTTTATCTTAGGAAAAATCAGTGAAGAGATGGCTTGGCAAGAACTCCATCACTTAGCGACTCAATCGCTCTTCCAAGCAAAAACATCTCAGGATCCCAGCATCCATATCGTTGGTTTATTGGATACCGCCGGCTTATGCTTCGATAGTCTCTGGGTTATGGGTTTAGATGACCGTACATGGCCAGCAACAGCACATCCTAATCCTTTTATTCCTTATTCACTGCAGCGTGCACATCAATTACCGCATGCTTCAAACGAAAGAGAATATTATTTTTCATCCCTTATCACACAACGCTTATTAATGAGTGCACAAGAAGTTATTCTCAGTCATCCCTCACAAGTCAAGGAACAACCTTTACTTCCTAGCCCGTTGATAAAAGATATTCCTAGTATTGAAAAAAAGGATTTAGGACTTCCACCCTATCAAACTATCATTGAATCCATATGGAAAACGCGACGTTGGGAATATTATGTCGATGAGATTGCCCCGCCGCTAGAAACCCATGAGTTGACTTCCGTTGGCAGTCAACTATTTACCTACCAAGCGGCCTGCCCTTTCCAAGCGTTTGCCCGTCTTCGTTTAGATGCAAACTTTTATCCTTTTCCGAAAACGGGACTCAATGCTATCGATCGCGGAATTTTGTTACACGATGTCATAGAAACCTTCTGGAATACAGTAGGCGATCAGTCCACTTTATTAAAACAATCCGCACAAACCCTGCAGACGCTGATCAAACAATCCATTGATAGTGGCATTACCAAGTTTAGCAAGAAACGACCGGTGACGTTTCAAGCCCAGTTTATACAAATAGAACGAGAACGCTTACAGCAACGATTAATGAAATTGATTGAACTCGATAAAAAACGTCTTTCTTTTATTAAGGTCACCCATGAAATAAAACGAACTCTGAGGCTGGGGAAGTTAACACTCGATTTACGCATCGATAGGCTGGATGAACTTGTTGATGGCAGCCTATTGATTATCGATTACAAAACGGGTATTCCCAAAAAATATCATTGGTTTGAAGAAAGATTGGACCAGCCACAATTACCCTTGTATTGTTTATCTTATCCCGCAGCAACGGGATTTGCTATCCTTCATATTCGTAGTAACACACTGGAAATCCAGGGACTCAGTGAAAAAGAAAATGGTCTTTCTCCATTATTGTCGCGTGAAAAAGATAAAAATGTATACTCAAATGAAAATTCAAGTGCGAAGAGTATAGTGCAAACCTGGCCAGAATTATTGGCCTATTGGGAACATTCGCTAACTGCACTCGCTGATCAATTCCAAGAAGGATTTGCTAAAGTCGATCCCAAGTATGGGTCAAGTACTTGTCGCCTATGCCAGCTTAAATCCTTATGTCGCATAAGCCACCATGAATAATTCAACTCCGTTAGCGGATACACGCGAGCGTCAACGTGCACTTGATCCTAGCCAATCGTTTATTGTGCAAGCACCCGCTGGATCAGGTAAAACCGAGTTATTAGTACAACGCTATTTAGTATTACTCACAAAGGTACGTTTTCCTGAAGCCATCATCGCAATTACCTTTACCCGAAAAGCCGCCGCCGAAATGCGCATGCGAATACTCAATGCCTTGGAAATGGCGGCACAGCAGACTTCCTGTGCTTCACCTAAGGATCAAACGCGTTGGGAACTCGCTAAAAAAGTATTAGCCCATGATAAGGCCATGCATTGGCATCTGCTGGCAAATCCCAATCGTTTACGCATTCAAACCATCGATAGCTTCTGCCAAACCTTAACCCGACAAATGCCTTTACTCTCTGCACTCGGAGAACACGCTACCCCACTGGAAAATCCTGAATTTCTTTATCAATTGGCGGCGAAAGAGCTGATTAGCAGTTTAGAAACGCACTCCCCCTGGCAAAAAGCGTTATTGCATGTATTAAAACATCTGGATAACGATTTCAATCGTTTAGAAATCTTATTGAGCGAACTGCTAGGGAATCGTGAACAATGGCTAGACTATTTAACTGGCGATCAAAATAATCTACGAAAATACTTAGAGCAAAGTTTAAAAAACATCAATCAGGAAATCATTGAACAACTCAATCGGCGCATGCCTACACAGTTATTGCAAGAGCTGACTGAATTACTTAACTTTTCCCACTACCAGCGTGAAGAGAAACTCATACAAAAAAGCGGAAATCTCACTTTCTGGCAAGCGGCCAGCTTTTTATTATTAACCCAAAACAATACCTGGCGTAAACAAGTCACAAAGAATGAAGGCTTTCCTTCGGCGTCGGATAAAAAGAATAAAGAAAAAAAAACCTACTATATCGCGATGAAACAAAGTCTTGTCGATCTCATTTCGCATTTGAAAAACCAATCGGGTTTACACAATGCACTCATTGATTTAAAAAACGCGCCTCCGCTTTATTATACCGAATCACAATGGGCAACCCTCGCTGCCTTGTTTGAATTGCTACCGGTATTAGTGGCTCATTTACAGCTTATCTTTCAGCAACACAAAAAAGTAGACTATACGGAAATACTACTCTGTGCCTTAGCAGCATTAGGTCATGCAGAAAGCCCTAGCGATCTTGCACTTAGCTTGGATTATCAAATAGAACATCTACTCGTCGATGAATTTCAAGATACCTCGATTGCACAACTCCAGCTCATTGAAAAACTCACGGCCGGTTGGCAAATCGATGAGGGGCGAAGCCTGTTTTTAGTCGGCGACCCTATGCAATCGATTTACCGCTTTCGTAAAGCCGAGGTTGGTTTATTTCTGCAAATTCGACAATGGGGCATTGGCAATATCCCACTACAAGCCTTAACCTTATCTGTTAACTTCCGATCGCATCCATCTATTATCGATTGGATCAATGCGTGTTTTCGTCAGCTATTGCCTGAAGAGGAAAATATAAATCGTGGCGCTATTTCTTTTTCACCTGCAACAGCTTTTAATCAGCCACACACGCATGTGCAAGGCGAAGAGAGGGTGAATACCTATTGGTTTAATGAAGACCATCCCTTGGCTGAAGCGAATAAAATCGTTGAAATTGTCCAAAACTTAAAACAAGAGAATCCACAAGCTTCTATCGCTATCTTGGTGAGAGCGAGAACGCATTTACTACGATTATTACCCGCCTTACAGTCAGCGGCTATTCCGTATCATGCCATAGAAATTGAAAGCTTGGCTGAAAAATCAGCCATACGCGATCTGTTAACCTTGACTCGTGCCTTGCTGCACTTAGGCGATCGCATCGCGTGGTTAGGCTTGTTGCGTTCCCCATTTTGTGGTTTCGATTTACGTGATCTCACTGAAATTACGCAGTTTACCGATCCTCTTTATCCCAGCAGCTGTATTTGGCAACAATTAATGTGCTTTGACCTTATCAATTTAAGAAAAGAAACCAAACAACGTTGCCGACGTATTGTTCCTATTCTAGCGCAGTGTTTACAAGAGCAAGCCAGATTACCATTGACGACATGGATTAAGAAAACCTGGATGGCCTTAGGCGGCCCTATTACCTTGGAAAATCCTGAACAAATGATGCACGTACACGCTTTTTTAAACCACCTGGAAAAAAAGCGCTTAACGGAAGGTGAAGCATGGGATCCAGTTACCTTAGAAATAGAGCTTTCTAAAGTCGTTAGCCAAAACAATAACCCACCTGCGGGTCATATCGAGATCATGACCATACATAAAGCAAAAGGACTAGAATTTGACCATGTTATTTTAGCTAGCCTGCATCGTAAAGGTAATAACGATCGTGCTAGCTTATTATTATATCAAGAACGGCTGTTGGCTAAAAAAACAAAAGATTTCTTATTAGCGCCTATTAAGGCAAGCCATGAAACAGAAGATCCTATTTATCACTATCTCTCGCGAGAAGAAAAACAAAAAACGCACTATGAATTAGCACGTTTACTCTATGTGGCAAGCACCCGCGCAAAAAAATCCTTATCGTTGTTAGGCGTATTGGGTTCATCAAAAGAAGGCATGAAAGCGAGACATTCGAATAGCTTCTTGCATCATCTATGGTCAGCGATGGATCCCCGTTCTCAGGAAATTTCCTTTTCACTGTCTTATCATGAAAATGACAAATGCTTACCTCCCTCCTCCCTAGTAAAACGCTTAGTTTCTAATTGGAAAAATCCTATTTTTTCTATCCCTAGTTGGCGGCATGAGCACGTAAGTCCCGGTGTGCAGCAACACCAGAAAAAAGACGAAGCGTGCAAACCATTTTCCTATCAATGGGAATCTCATTCGGCGATGGCAATAGGAACCGTTATCCATCGTCTCTTCTATCACATTAGCCAAGAGGGTTTAGCATGCTGGGATAACATAAACATTGAACAAGAAGATAAGCGCTTTATCCCCCTGCTAAAACAAGCAGGGATTGTTTCAGCAGAACTTGATGATGCGGTAGACAAACTGAAAAAGGCGTTAAAAAATACCTTAAACGATACCCGAGGACGCTGGATTTTAAGCCAAGAACACCAAAGTTGCTATTCAGAATTCGCGTTAACGGTTTCACAAAACGGAAATCTACAAAACCTCATCATCGATCGTAGCTTTATTGACAGCGCAGGCACACGCTGGATTATCGATTATAAAACCACGGCTTTTCAAGCCGATGATTCCACGACTTTTTTAAACGTCGCCATGCAAGCACATAAAAAACAACTGGAAGCTTATGCCGCCGCATTCGCACGGGATCCCACCCTACAAACCAATAAACCCATGCGATTAGGTCTTTATTTCCCACTTAATACACATTGGCATGAATGGGAATATCTACTAGAAACTGAGTGTACGGCCGACGTTGTTGCCTCTGCACAAGGTGAAAAATAATGAGTGATGGCTTGAAGTTACTATCAGTATGTTTGAAGGATTGCGAGATGATTTTATGGAAATCAAAAAAAGTATTTTATAAATTATTTAAATAGTATTTAATTTTTTAATGAGAAAAATAAATTTAAAAATTATTTACTAGGCTAATAAACAAAACGACAGATATAATTTTGTCTGTTTTTAGATATTCCAGGATAATAATAAGGAAACACAATGTCTTTAGTTGACACTGAATGTGAAATTAAAACTAAGATAAAAAGCGCAACAAGCTCACCCCACAGTGAAAGTGACGCCGCCTGGAAGAGTGTTTTGGACCCTTACTTCCAGCATGCCATGGCGTTTTTGTATCCACATTTACATGAAAAAATTGATTGGTCTTTTGGTTACCACGCCTTAGAGAATGAGTTGCAAGCAATTACCGCCAAAGCTGCCGTTGGTAAGCGACTAGTTGATAAATTAATGCAAGTCCATTCTTGTACGGGCCAAAGTTTAGTCCACCTGGAAATTCAAGGATCTCGTCAAGCCAATTTCCCTGAACGAGTCTACGACTATTACAGTCGGCTCCGTTTACATTACAAACAGCCGATTATCGTATTGGTGATTTTGACTGATGATAATTCAGAATGGAGACCAGAACACTATCGAAACACAATGTGGGATCAGCTCATCGTTGATTTTCGCTTTTACCCAGTGAAGCTGCTCGATTTTCGTAACGAAAAACAGATGTTAATGGAGAGCAAGAATCCCGTTGCCTGGATGATATTAGTGCAATTGGCAGCAACAGAGACCCGTCAGCATCCAGATAAACGTTTCCATCAAAAATATAGGTTGATGTGTCTTCTCTATGATCGAAGTTACCCGCGCGAGGCGATCATTGAGCTGTATACTTTTAGTGATCGAATTCTTCCTTTGCCGGAAGACCTGGAAATTAGTTACAATGAACAAATCAAGCAATTTGAAGAGGAATACAATATGCGCTATGTGACTAGCATTGAACGTCAAGGCATCAAACAAGGCTTGCAGCAGGGAATGCAGCAGGGAGAGTGTGTCGTACTACAACGACTATTGCAACGTAAATTTAGTCAGATACCCTCTCAGTATCTAGACAAGTTACGTAAAGCAGATTCTGATACTTTACTCAAATGGAGCGATGCTATTTTAGAAGCAAGAAGTGTAGAGGAGGTTTTTAAGGAGTAACTTTTTTAGTGATACTTTAGATCAACTTAGTGAAAAATGCGATTTCAAATCTCCAAAAGGAAACGTCACGTTTATCTCGACTCATACTCGAAGGTCTTGAAGATGTCTGTGGGTGTATGCAGTTCATCATTTTCCGCTGTTTTACCCGTAAAACCATCTAGTTTAGAACGCTTAAAAAAATGAGAAGTGTCATCTGCTTTGGCAGATCGTTTATTGTTATTAAAAAGGTTACTCTCGTCGCCATAGATGCTAGTATCAAGATCGAAAACAGGAAATTCTTCTAACTCGAAGGTCTTGAAGATGTCTGTGGGTGTATGCAGTTCATCATTTTCCGCTGTTTCACCCGTAAAGCCATCTAATTTAGAGCGCTTAAAAAAATGAGAAGTGTCATGTGCTTCGGCAGATCGTTTATTGTTATTAACAAGATTACTCTCGTCACCATAGATGCTAGTATCAAGATCGAAAACAGGAAATTCTTCTAAGTTCTTAAGAATACGACGCGCATAAGAAGAACGAGAGTTTTTTATACGAGAGATATTTTTTCCTCCTTCGCTGGCATATGCTTTCAATAAATCCTCAGGAATATATTTTATGGCATCAGCGCAATACGAATTTAGTAATTTAGAGGTATTTTCTTTTTTTGCAGCATATTTCTTCAATAAATCCTCAGGAATACAGTTGATGGCATAAGAATTATGAGAATTTACTATCCTAGTTATATTAGGCTCTCCTTCTTTAGCGTATTGCGTCAATAAATCTGTAGGAATATATTGTATGGCATCAGCGTAATGCGAATTTAATACTCTGGAGATATTTTCTTTTTTTGCAGCATATTTCTTCAATAAATCCTCAGGAATACATTTTATGGCATCAGCATTATGAGAATTTACTATCCTAGTTATATTAAGCTCTCCTTCTTTAGCGTATTGCGTCAAGAAATCTGTAGGAATATATTGTATGCTACCGGCGTAACGCGCATTTAATACTCTAGAGATATTTTCTTCTTTTTCAGCATATTCCTCTAATAAATCATCAGGAATATATTTCATGGCATAATTGCAATGCGTATTTAATATTTTAGAGATATTTTCTTCTTTTACGGCATATTCCTTCAATAAATCCCCAGGAATACATTTTATGGCAGTAGAGGTATAAGAGTTTATGATCCGAGATATAAACTTATCTCCTTTTGCAGCATATTCCTTCAATAAATCCTCAGGAATACATTTTATGGCAAAAGAAGAACGAGAAAGTATTATCCTAGATATTTTCTTATCTCCTCCTTTAGCATATTCTTTCAGTAGACGCTTGGGAATTTTCTTAATGACAGAAGAGATAGTACATTTTAATATGGCTTCCATGGCATTTTCACCTCCTTCTTTAATAAAAGAGATAATCTCAGCCTTAGACAAGGCTAAGATCTGCGCTTTAGAAAGAGGATTTATTTTTGATATTTTTGATTCCATACAACCTACCCTGTCGGTCAATAAAAATCTAAGATATATAAAAATAATTAAAAAAGATAGTATTTATTTTTAACGCATCTTATTGTATGCTGAAAAAATTTCAGAACATCCTAGTGCGCGCGTAGCGCACTGGCAACAGAATGCCAATGGTGATAAGAAAAATAACCTAAGGCCATGAACAAACTAGACCAGACAATTCCTCCTGAATAAGCATACAAAGCAAAATGTCGATAACAAAGCTTTAAAGCCCCGGCGACATAACCCGTTAAATGACGAACTCCCGGGATGAAGTAACCAATAAATAATGCCCATTTCCCGATTCGTTCAAACCAATTATGTGCGATTAAAAATCGCTTTTCAGTCAAACCAATATAACGACCCCAACCACAGTTGAGATAATGACTGGTGGCCAATCCTAATCCATAACTCCCGCTTATTCCGCAACACGTTCCCGCGTAAGCGGCAATCATTGTAGAAAAAATCGGTAACTTTTCTTTTGCCATTAAAAAACCAAGAAATAATAATAAAGATTCTTCTGGTATCGGTAAAGCGATAATACCCAATGCTAACCAGACAAAAATAACGATGCTGCCATAGTGATTTATCCAGGGTAAAAACTGATTAAATAAGGATTGCAATGAGACACCTTTTTTACTAAAAGCTACCTGACTCTGTTTGATTGATAGCAACAATATCATCGCCATCATCATCGCTATCGTCATCCTCGTTTTCACTATCCCGTTGCGCATACCGATTAAGCGGATAAGGTAAAATAATAACCTGTGTACCGATATCGACAAAATCTCGATTCAACCATTCTGCATCTTCTACAAACATTCTAACGCAACCATGACTTGCATTATAACCGGGAACACCATGAGAACCATGCATCGCAAAACCACCTTTGAAAAACATACAATAAGGCATGGGTGCTCCACCATCAGGTTTCGGAAATTTAGTAGAAGTACAACCGGGTCCTCGTTTATCATAGATCCTAAAGTTACCGCTTGGCGTGTGACAAGGTCGTCCTAAATCAGGACACCAATTTTGACCACTGGAAGCAGGCCCCCAACGGATAATATTACCTGCAGGTCCATAAGCTGCCCAAGCATTTAGGGCGGGTGAATAAACAACCATTTTTTTACCGGTAGGGATCCTATAAGGAGAAAATGGTGTATAATCCATGTAATTAGTGCTGTAAGGGTCTCGCGGTATGGCGATTCGCATCCCAGGCCATAGTCGGGTGTTCATACGGTTAATACGCATCACCACCTCACGCCTTCCTGGTTCAGGAAATAAGCTTTGCCATGTTTCTCCTTTACGTATGTCTATACAATAAAGACGTGGATCATCGCATAATACTTGTAGCAACCACCCCCGCGCGGCAAAGCTGTCGCCATTGATCACTAAAAAAATAACCAGCAATGCAAATAATACTGTAAATCGAATGAGTATACGCATAAACTGCTCCTTCCACCTGTACAGGGGGCATTCATACCATAAGGCGTTACTCTTAATTAAAATATAGTCTATATTTAGACCTAAAGAAGCAATACGATGTTTAATTTAAGCGATAAGAACCGTAAATGGTGGACTTTGCTAGCCATGTCTAGCGCATTGGCACTTGTCTTTATTGATCAAACGGCGCTTGCCGTCGCCCTCCCTACGATACAGCGCGACCTTAACCTGAGTAATACCCTCCTGCAGTGGGTCATTAATGGCTATCTATTAGCGTTAAGCACCTTGATATTATTGGGTGGGAAAGTGGGTGATGGTCTAGGTCATAAACGGGCTTTTTTATTTGGTGTTATCGTTTTTATTAGCGCATCGATATTATGTGCGCTTGCTCAATCGGGCACTTGGCTTGTCGTGGCACGTGTCATTCAAGGCGCTGGTGGTGCTTTTATGATGCCTTCAACCAATGCGCTAGTCATCAATGCCTTCCCTGAGAAAGAACGGGGAAAGGCGATGGGCATTTATGTTGCTTTAGCCGCGATCTTTTTAGCTTTTGGTCCTTTATTGGGCGGTGCTTTAACAGAATGGTTCAGTTGGCGCGCTGTTTTTTGGATTAACTTTCCCGTCGCTTTGTTCAGTATTATGTTAGCAAGCTCCGCCGTTCCGAAGTGGCAACGCACAAAAAAATTCACCATGGATTATCTTGGTCTGTTACTTTCTATTGGTTTTATTAGCGGATTTGTACTCTGCTTTATGGAAGGACCTAATTGGGGATGGACTTCCCCGGCTATCCTTATTTTATTTTTCCTGAGCATACTTGCTTTCATTGCATTTATTTTATTGGAACGCCGCATCCAAGATCCCTTAGTAGAAATGACGCTATTTAAAAATCCCATTTTTTCTATCGTGACGGCCGTGATGCTTATTATCCAAGCGGTGGGAATCGTATTTGTATTTTGGGCTATTTTTATACAGAACGTACTACAGTACTCCCCTTTACAGGCAGGCTTACTTCTTCTACCTTCCATGTTACCTCTCATTTTTATGGCACCCATCGGTGGATATTTACGTGATAAATATGGCCCCAGCCTACCGATGCTCACAGGGTGTTTACTGCTTATGTTAAGTCTGATTTGGATAGGTTTTTTTTGTCATTACCAACACTATTGGTGGTTATTTCCTGGACTACTCGTCTACGGGATAGGCATGCCATTAATACTCGCCGGCTCAATGACAACAGTCATGAATACCGTCACTGCACAACAACGTGGCATTGCAGCTGCGATTCTTAACTGTGCAAGACAATTTGGTAACTCAATTGGACTCGCCGTATTCGTCGGTCTTTTGGGTAGCCTCAATAAATGGCAGCTCACCTCTTTTTTAAGCAAAGCCCAAGCGCCACTTTCCCATATCAAAGAAGGCCAAATTGATGGCTTATTAGCAAAATCTGCACTCGCGATGCGAGCTATCAATCACTTATCGGTTCAATCGGTGGCACTGCTTAAAACCGCTGCACTCAAGGCTTATACCTTTGCTTTTAGTGTTACCATGTATATGGCGGCAGTACTGGCCGTCATTTCTTTATTACTGGTACTCAAAGTTCCCAGTAAGACGAAAAGCACTTAGAAAGTGTCTTCAAATAGACTTCTTTCCAAACCCAGTAATTTACTTGATTTCTAGGCGAACGATTGGCGAAGACCGGAGTTTACATGAGGAATCTATTCTCGATACCAATCGGTTCCTGTCGCATGATCGCTTATTGAAACACCTAAACCTGCGAGTTCTTCACGAAGTTTATCCGCTTCCGCCCAATCTTTAGCCGCACGTGCTTTATTACGGACAGCTATCAGCGCTTCTATCTTTTCGGCGTTATCGTCTTTAAGACTCGCTTTTAAAAAGTGGTCAGCGTCCTGTTGTAAAATTCCTAATACACTGGCTTGTTCTTTTAAAAACTGTGCTAATAGTAACGCTTTTTGAGAATCCGTTTCTCGAAGCCGGTTAATTTCACGCGCGATTTCAAATAATACTGCCAAGGCATCCGGTGTATTAAAGTCATCATCCATTGCGGCATGGAATTTTTTTTGATATTCGTTTACCACATTAGAATAATCACCCCGTTGCATCTTTGTACTAAATAGGCCATGCAAACTGGTATAAAGACGCTGCAATGCGCCATGTGCACTCTGTAAATTTTCCTGAGAATAATGAATAGGACTACGATAATGACTCGCTATCAGCAAATAACGTAGCACTTCAGCAGGATATTCTGCCAAGACATCACGTAAGATAAAAAAATTCCCTAAGGATTTTGACATTTTTTGACGATCGACTTGTACAAAACCAACATGGATCCAGGTATTGACAAATTTCCTATCCGTCGCTCCTTCGGATTGCGCAATTTCATTTTGGTGATGAGGAAAAACTAAGTCAAGTCCGCCGCCATGCATATCAAACTGTTCACCTAAAGCTGCCATGGACATGGCTGAACATTCAATATGCCAACCAGGCCGTCCTTTTCCCCAGGGTGAATCCCAGCTGGGCTCATTCGGTTTCGCTGGTTTCCACAAAACAAAATCTAAGGGATCGCGTTTGTTCAAATCAACTGCAACTCGTGAACCACGGCGTAGTTTTGCCAGATCTTGATGTGCTAATTCACCATAGCTTTTAAATTGATCAACGACATAACAGATCTCTCCATTCGTTGCTTTATAGGCATAGCCCTTATCGAGTAAGATCTGAATTAACGTTATCATTTTGGGAATAGCCTCTGTTGCCTTAGGCTCATGCGTAGGCGGCAGGATAGCTAACTGTGAAAGATCCTCGTGCATGGCTGTAATCATGCGTCCCGTTAATTCGCTGACCGTTTCATTATTTTCCTTGGCACGTGTAATAATCTTATCGTCAATGTCAGTAATATTCCGAACATACGTCACGTCGTAACCTTGGCGTGTTAAATATCGGACGATAACATCAAAAGCCACCAGTACACGCGCATGACCAATATGACAATAATCATAAACCGTCATACCGCAAACATAGAGTCCAACTTTTTTATCTATCAGCGGTGTAAACGTTTCTTTTTCCTGGGTCAACGTATTATAGATTTTTAGCATACAGAATTCTCTCGCGTATTTTTTCATTGCCAATTAAGAGGTACAGCTTTTCCATTTCTGGACCATCTAGCCGCCCAGTCAAGGCCATGCGTAAGGGGGAAAACAAGGCTTTTCCTTTTAATTTGACTTCATCTTTAAGCTGTTGCATGAATGTCTTAAAAGCAATCTGTTTTTCTAGTAAACGGTCTGCCGACTCCCAGAAATGAGGGGCTATGCTTTTTAAAAAACTTTTTGCTTCATTGCTTAATAACAAGGGTCTATCAAATAAGGTCTTTGCCCATTGCAAAGCTTCATCCGGAAAAGAACTATTGGATCGTATTAGCGCAATAAATTCTGGCATTAACGCCTTGGGTACAAGGTTTTTGCTTTCTTCTCCTATCCAAGCAATAAGTTGATTATCACTGCTCTGTGCTAAGGCTTGTTTCTGCCAATACAATAATTGCGTATTATCATAACGTGCCGGCGACTTTCCTAGTCGTTTCAATGAAAATTCTTGACTTAATCCTTGCATATCCATAAAAGCAGGATTCATATAAGTATGACCCAGTCGTGCTAAATAATTTTGTAAAGCCTCTGGAAAATAACCTAATTCGCGTAATGCTTTCAAGCTAAAACTACCGTGTCGTTTTGATAACGGCGCTCCATCTTCTCCGACAATTAAGGACATATGCCCGTAAGCAGGAATTGCCAAATCCAATGCTTGCAATAGCATAATCTGTCTAGGGGTATTGGTAAGATGGTCTTCACCACGCAGAACATGCGTTACCTCCATCAAGGCATCATCGATGGCATTACAAAAGAAAAAAGCGGCAGAACCATCGCTACGTTGAATAATGAAATCACCAATATCATCGCTGGAAAAAGCTTGCTCCCCCTTCACTAAATCATAAAATTCAATGGTTTGAGCGGGTAGCACCTGAAAACGTAAGCTCGCTTTTTTACCTTGAGTTTTTTTTTCAGCGACTTGCGTTTCACTCAATTGGCGGCAAACACCGGAATAACGCGGTGGTTTCCCTTGTGACAATTGGCGTTTTCGCTCCATAAGCAACGTTTGTTCCGTACAAAAACAAGGATAGGCACGACCCAAGTCTTGTAATTTCTGATAATAATGTTCATAAACAGCTTGACGCTGTGATTGAAAATAAGGACCTTCCCCCGCAGCTTTTCCGGGACCTTCTTGCCATGGCAGGCCTAACCATAATAAATCAACTTGCACTTGTTCAGACAATGCTTGCAAGGAACGTGTTGCATCACTATCTTCTATTCTTAACAAAAAACACCCTGCTTGGGATTTGGCTAATAAGAAACTAAATAAGGCAGTTCTAGCATTTCCTAAATGGATATAGCCAGTGGGACTAGGGGCAAAACGGGTTTTTATCATAAATCTCTGCGAATTACGCATTCGGTAGACCGGCTCAGGGTCCTGCCACCGGATACGCTTTTTTTTGTAATGGCTAACCACAAAAAAAAGCGCATCTCGTTGTCACCCTTCGCCGAAAGGTATAAAAATAACATGAATTTACGCTATCATTAAGCCCTATGTCGACCTTATTCATATCAGATTTACATTTAAGCGCTCAGCAGCCTAACTTGACACGTCTTTTTCTTTATTTTTTGCAACATCAAGCGAGACACGCTGAAGCACTTTACATATTGGGGGATCTGTTCGAAACCTGGATTGGCGATGACAACGAAACGCCATTTAATAAACAGATAGCAACGGCGTTAGCAGAACTAACGGCCAGCGGAGTCGCCACTTATTTTATGGCGGGTAATCGCGACTTTTTAATGGGTCAGCGTTTTATTGAAAAAACAGGATGCAAACTATTAGCGGACCCCAAACTTATCACCCTTTATGGGATTCCCACACTACTGATGCATGGCGATAGTTTGTGTACCTTGGATAAACGTTATGTCATTTTTCGGCGCTTAACGCGCACTCGATTTTTACAATCCCTATTTTTGAAATTACCCTTATGGCTACGACAAAAAATTGCATGTTATTTGCGTGGCAATGACAATGACCATGAAAACACCCTCAGCGATGAAACAAAGTTTGATGTCGTCATGAGTACATTATGTAGCGACTTAAAACGCTATCCCGCACAATTGATTATCCATGGACATACGCATAAACCTTGTATCCAGCTATTTCAAGTCAATAAATCACTTTTGAAACGCATCGTATTAAGTGATTGGAATACAAAGCAAGGTAACGTGCTGATAATATCGCCAAACAAGAGATGTGAATTGATTTATTTCTCGTAAACGTTAGGGTGTGTTGACAAATGCGCACTCACAGAGTCCGGTAATAACCCTTTTACCCAATTTTCTAAAGGTTCAAAGTGCGGGATTAATACCGATTCTTGCCAGGATTCTTCTTTAGAAAAAGGCGTTAACCCCGTTAATAACATCAGTAAAACAACCACTAAAGCGCCACGCGCAATACCGAAAATGACCCCTAACACTCTATCCGTTCCGCTTAATCCTGTATTAGAGACCAATTGTCCAATCAAATAATTAATCAACATACCTAATATCAACGTTACCAAAAACAAACCAACAAAACTGACGACTAACCTGACGGAATCGGAATGAATAACATTGACTAACAAGCCAGCAATATATTGGTAAAAGATAAAACTGATAATAAT
This sequence comes from Pseudomonadota bacterium, assembly GCA_040384585.1. GTDB lineage: Bacteria > Pseudomonadota > Gammaproteobacteria > Diplorickettsiales > Diplorickettsiaceae > JAZKJD01. Next base: position 19,324 of record JAZKJD010000028.1, read on the forward strand.
AGCAGCTACCCATATGACTAAAGAAATCACTTCGCGCACAAATCCACGCATCACGCTAATCAGCACAGAAAGTGCGATAATAGCGATAATGGTATAGTCTATCCAATTAAACGTAGACATGAGCGACCTTGAATGAGGAAATAGTTGGACAAAGTATAGCGTATTTTTTTCTAGGTTAAAATTGATGCTTTAGCAAAAGTAGAATTTACGCTCACTTTATTACTATAAAGTGCATAGCTTATTGATGAAATTTCTTGTATCCTTGATTTAAGGACTTTGGTAGGAGTCAAAAATGAATAAATGTTCCCCCATACTATTCGATACCATTGAGGCGTTGGAAGCGATTCTCAAACGCTGTTGCAGTGAAAAATTTGAAGGAGAGTTTTTTCGACATCTATTAATAGATACGCAAGGGTATACTTATTTTAGATCGGACATCTTAGCTATCCCTCATGAAGTAGCAGAATCGCCGGCACTACAATTTCCAGGAAAAGAAAACGTGATTTACTCTATCTCGGAAATCAAGAACATCTATGAAAAAGATCCTCAATCAGATAAATTTATTTTTAATAGAAAGCTGGCTGAAATCTTTGAATCTGTAGATAACCTCCCTGCTAAAAGCTTATTGGCTGCTGCCAAATTAGATTGCCCAATTAGTATGAGTGAGTATTCACTTCCTGTGGTGAATACAGATGGCCGTACTTATGACCGGAGTTCAATAATTAGATGGGTTGACAAGATGGAGAAGGATCCCATTACAAGTCAACCCTGTAAAAAAGAAGAATTACTACTCAATAGGGCTTTGACTTCCTTAATCACATTAAGGTTAAGGTATCAAATTTTAGATACAAAAGAAATACTGCTGCGAATCACTGTGTTAAAAGAGGAAGAAAAGGCTTGTTCAGAAGAAAGAAATAGGACGTTGCTACCCCGCTATGAAGAAAAAAAAAGGTGCCAGAATATTCTTGATGCTCTTCCTAACCTTGGTACAAGAATCCTTCTACCAACTATTATTTTTGGCTTTTCTTTTATAATATTTTATGGATTTCTCTCTGATATGGAGAAATATATAGGAATAGAGAAATATAGTGGGAAAGAGAATCAATCTCTCAGAATATTCTTAAAATGTGCAGTTATAGCTCCAATTATCTTATTTTCGTATAACAAGCTTGTTAGAGATATTCCTAAGCAGAGAAAAGAAACTATAAAATCTATAAATGAACTAGAAGGTAAAATAATAGCAGAAGAAGGCCATTTTGCAAATTGCCTTAACGAACTCGATCAACAAATTAAGGTATTAAATGATAGGCGCGTTCTCGGTAAGCATGGGTTTTTCTCTCAAGCCTCTCCTGAAGAACGAGCACTAACACTCTTTTGCAAAATCACTCAAGGTAAAAACAGAATGTAAATGATAACCTTTATTTTCTAATGTTTCTCGGCCACCTTCTTCTCTGTCAACAAGTACAGCAACTTCACTAACCTGTAAACCTTCCTTTTCTAAGATTTCAATTGTCTTAAGTACACTACCGCCAGTCGTAATCACATCTTCAACAATTAAACAATCTTGACCTTTAGAAAAAATTCCTTCAATTTGCTTTTTTGTTCCATAATCCTTGGCTTCTTTACGACAAATCAGCATCGGTAAATTTTGGTCTAAAGAAATACACGTTGCCACCGGTAACGCGGTATAAGGGACTCCGCATAACAAAGAAGGTTTTATCTCTTTCACACAATCCCATAAAGCATTAGCAACCGCTCGCAAGATTTGTGGATAAGCAATGAGGGAACGCAGATCGATATAAATAGGGGAAATAGCCCCGCTTCGCAAGGTAAACTTACCAAATTTAATGACATTAATTTGTTTTAAGGTTTCGGCCAATGCCTGCTTCTTATTCATTAATTTCTTCTTCAATACGTTCCAAACCTACCAATGTTTCACCCTCATTCAAGCGAATTAAACGTACACCCTGGGAATGCCGCCCCGCACTGCGAATTTCTTCCACACGAGTACGAACTAAAGTCGCTTTATTCGTTATTAGCATGACTTCATCTTGTGGAAATACTTGAACAGCGGCAACAACATTACCATTTCGTTCTGTTATTTTAAGTGCGACAACACCACTACCCCCGCGACCGGTCAACCGATGATCCGCTATCGGCGTACGTTTCCCATAACCATGACGGCTAGCCGTTAATATTTGCCCATCGGATTGTGCAATAATCAGTGAAATTACCTGTTGCCCCGCTTGTAATTTAACCCCTCTAACACCACAGGCGGTACGTCCCATAGAACGGACTTTACTTTCGTTAAAACGAATAACTTTTCCAGCATCCGTAAATAACAAAACATCCTGCTGTCCATCCGTTAAGGCAACACCCACTAAGCGATCCCCTTCACGCAAATCGATAGCAATAATACCGTCATTTCGTGGTCTAGAAAAATCAACTAAACTGGTTTTCTTGACAGTACCATTGGCAGTCGCCATAAAAATAGTATGGTCTGCATCATAATGTTGTACCGGTAGTACGGCATGAATACGCTCGTTCTCACTCAGCGTTACTAAGTTAACAATGGGTTTCCCTTTGGCGGATCGACTTCCTTCAGGTAATTTATATACCTTAAGCCAATGCACCTTACCTAAACTTGAAAAACATAATAAAGTAGCATGCGTATTGGCAATTAATAAATGTTCAATAAAATCTTCTTCTTTCACATCACCCGATGATTTCCCTCTTCCACCACGACGCTGTGCTTGATAAACGTCTGCTGCTTGTCTTTTTACATAACCCTCGTGGGAAAGCGTAACAACAACATCCTCGGATGGAATTAAATCTTCTGCACTAAATTCAGCGTCTACCGTGACAATCTCAGTACGTCGTGCATCAGAAAACTCTTCTCTGACAGCGCATAGTTCTTCTCGTACCACCTGTCGTAACCGTTCTGGGTTGTTAAGAATCTCTAATAAGTCACTGATAATCACTAACTGATTACGATATTCAGTGAGAATCTTTTCTTGTTCTAAGCCGGTTAGACGATGTAAACGAAGATCTAAAATAGCCTGTGCTTGTTCGGGTGATAAGCGGTAACGATTGGTTTCTTTTATGAGGCCAAGCAAATTTTCATTTTTTTCCGTCAGCAATTTATTATCGAGTACAGGCACTTTACGCAACATGTCAGTCACCATACCTAATTGCCAATCTTGTTTTAAAAGTGCTTGCTTGGCCATATTCGGATCGTTTGCTGCTTTGATTAAGGCAATCATAGCGTCAATGTTGACAAGTGCAATCCCTAAACCCTCTAAGAGATGGGCACGTTCTCGCGCTTTGCGCAAATCAAACAGTGTCCGTCGTGTTACCACTTCGCGTCGATGAGATAAAAATGCTTCTATCAGCTGTTTGAGATTAAGTAAGGCAGGCCTTCCATCCACCAAAGCCACCATATTAATACCAAACGTGACTTGCATCTGTGTCTGAGAAAATAGATTATTAAGCAGAACATCGGCATTTTCACCACGTCGCATTTCAATAACGACTCGCATACCCTCTTTGTCTGATTCATCCCGTAGTGCCGTAATCCCCTCAATGCGTTTTTCTTTGACTAGTTCAGCAATTTTTTCTATGAGTTTTGCTTTGTTAACCTGAAAAGGCAGCTCTATGACAATGATTCGTTGTTTGTTGGTCTTTCCATCATGCTCAAACACTGTCCTTGCTCTGACAAATACCCGTCCTCTTCCTCTGTGATAAGCGTCTACAATGCCTTGTTTTCCATAAATTAATCCTGCTGTTGGAAAATCAGGACCTTTAATAAATGACATCAACCCAGAGATACTAAGCTCAGGATCATCGATCAAAGCGACACAAGCGTCGATGACTTCAGTGAGGTTATGCGGTGGAATATTCGTCGCCATCCCTACGGCTATTCCTGAGGAGCCATTAACCAGTAGATTGGGAAGTCGCGTGGGTAAAACGACGGGAATTTGCTCTGTTTCATCATAGTTAGCAGCGAAATCAACCGTTTCTTTCGCTAAATCGGCTAGTAAAGCATGTGCAAGCTTTGACATGCGAATTTCGGTGTATCGCATCGCGGCAGCAGAATCACCATCTATCGAACCAAAATTACCCTGTCCATCGATTAATACTGAGCGCATGGAAAAGGTCTGCGCCATACGCACAATCGCATCATACACGGCGACATCGCCATGGGGATGGTATTTACCAATCACATCCCCGACGACACGCGCTGATTTTTTATAGGGCTTATTCCAATCATTCCCCAACTCACTCATGGCATATAAAATCCGCCTATGGACTGGTTTTAGACCATCACGTACATCCGGCAAAGCACGCCCCACGATAACGCTCATGGCATAAGCGAGATAAGACTGCTTTAGCTCTTTTTCTATCGAAACGGAAATAATTTCATTAGCTACGGATTCAGTCATAAAAACCTATTGCACGCAGAATTAAGATCAAACTACCTGTGCACGGGACAAAAATTTCAAAAGAGGTGGGTGACATAGAGGCCAGCTTTTTTTGTGGCGTAAACCGGCAAAAAAAGTGCACCCAGTGGCAGGACCTACCTCCCGCATTTTCTGCACTATACTAGTCCGTATTTTACCATAAATAGAGCCCGACAGGCAGCCTTATTCAGCTAAAATCTAGCGTAAACTCTGTGAGGGACAAAAAAACAAGCTAATTAATAAGCGTTTACTTTGTCTCAGTGCTATTAGAAGTGGTGCTATCCTTATTCTCGCTTGTCGGAGGGGTAGGCGTTGTTGTAGTTGAGGTATCAGGGTTAGCCGTTGTTGTTGACGGTGTGTCCGCCCCTGCTACGGGCTGAGTGGCATCAGGTGTTGCAGTAGGGGGTGTTTGCGTAGGTTCTGCCGATGATGGACTAACGGGCTGCTGAGTTTGATCAAGCCCGTTTGCAGGCACTGGATTCGTTATTTGATCTTGGACAGACGATGCCGTATCTGTTTCGCCTGTTTGCTTATCAGAAGGCTGATGACAACCGGCTAAAACCACTGTCAGCAGCATAGAAACCAAAAACTTCTTATACATAAGCAAAATTCCCCATCTAGTAGTGCTTAATTTAAGCGTTAAAAAAACCTTGTCAGTAGAGTTAGATCGCGCTCTTAAGGCCCATTCATGCTCGTGTGCCTAAGCACGACGTGAAATCTTTTGGGTATAAAACTGCAAAAGCAACCCCCTGACAAAACCCTGAACCCTTCCTAATGAAAGGCCATGCCATGGTAAGCATAGCAAAACTTTTCAGTAAAACAAAATCCAATAAATCCTTTAACCCTAGTCGCCTGCTTGCTAAGCGACTAAATACTGTTATAATGACCCTAGATTTAGTTTTTGTAGGCAAATGAGATGCACTGTTGAGCTTACTTAAATAAGAGAAGCAAGGCAGAAGATAAAAAATCAGTGCCTTGTAAACCCAGAACTAAAGCGAAAATACTTTAGTTTTTTTTATTGAATTATTTACAGGTGGGGATAAATTCAGGCCCCATAAAGAACAGAACCGGCTTCTAAGTTTGTAGTCATTTATTTAAGTCATCGTTCTCCGCTTGCAGGTCAGTCTTGGAACATAGTTAAGTACCTTTGCTTTTTAATACAAGCCAAACCGAGTATTTATCTCTAACCCAAGTTAATTGTTATCAACAACCCCCTGCGTTGAGAATGAACAAACGTGTGATCCGTGTTGAAACCAGCATTTTAAAACCCATGCTACCGTCCTAAATAGAGATAAGATAGCGATGCAAATGCAAAAAATAACCTTGGCCTATTTAGCGCTTAACACTGAGCAAGCGGTCATTATTTCAAGCTGCAACCATTTAGTTTTTAATTTGTTTAATCGACATACCCTCGTTTACGAATAATGCAAGCTTAGTTGAACCTTTCATCCCAATAGGATTCAACGATGCATAGTGAAAAAAATCGAATATTAATTAATGCCACCCAGGCAGGAGAAATCCGAGTTGCCCTATTAGAAGGCAACAAACTTTCTGATTTAGATATAGAGTACAGTGGCCATGAGCAAAAAAAATCGAATATCTATAAAGGGAAAATCAGTCGCATAGAGCCTAGCTTAGAAGCTACTTTCATCGACTATGGCGCGGAGCGCCATGGCTTTTTACCTTTCAAAGAAATCGCCCCCTCCTATTTTAAATTCAAAGGACATGATTTACAGACTATTAAAAGCTCGCTTAAAGTAGGCCAGGAAGTGATGATCCAAATCGAGAAAGAAGAGCGCGGTAATAAAGGCGCCGCACTCACAACCTACATTACTTTACCCGGCAGTTACTTAGTTTTAATGCCAAATAATCCTGGTGCTGGTGGTATTTCACGCCGTATAGAAGGCGATGAACGACGCGCCATGCAGGAATTATTAAGTCAAATGGCCATTTCAGCCGATATGGGGCTTATTCTACGCACGGCAGGCGTGGGACGTCAGCTAAAAGAATTACAGAGTGACTTAACTCTATTACTGAAACAATGGGATGCCATACAAAAGGCATTCGATGCACGCCATGCGCCTTTCTTAATTTTTCAAGAAGGTGATCTGATTACCCGTTCCATACGTGATTATCTACGCCGCGATATCGACGAAATCATTATCGACGACAAAAAAATCTATGAAAAGATCAAACAATACGTAGAACAAATTCGTCCTGACTTTGTATCACGTATTACATTGTATCAACATCCAACACCTCTATTTCTACATTTTGATATAGAAGAAGCCGCTGAATCTGCCTTCCAGCGTGAAATACGTTTAGCTTCCGGCGGTACGATTGTAATCGATCGGGCAGAAGCATTAGTTGCCATTGATATCAATTCCGGACGCTCTACAAAAAATGGAGATATTGAAGAAACGGCAATAAAAACTAATTTAGAAGCAGCAAAAGAAATTGCGAATCAATTGCGTGTACGTGATTTGGGTGGATTAATTGTTATTGATTTTATCGACATGAATTTGGAAGATAATAAGCGCAAGGTTGAAAATTGTTTACGCGAAGCCGCTAAAAAGGATCGCGCTCGCATTCAACTAGGACGTATTTCAACGTTTGGATTATTAGAAATGTCTCGTCAGCGTTTACGACACTCTTTAGGAAAAGCCAATGAAACACTTTGTCAGCATTGCAATGGACAAGGCACCATACGAAGCATTGAATCCCTTGCATTATCACTGCTTCGCCTAATAGAAAAAGAAGCATTAAAAAAATCAACGCAACAGGTACGTATAGAAGTTTCTGTAGCCACAGCAACTTATCTTATCAACGAAAAACGAACGGCTATTATCCAAATCGAACAATGTTATAGAGTCTCGTTGTTACTGATACCTAACCCCTATTGGTATTCTTCTCAGTATAAAATCACGACGGTGAGTAAAAACTCAAGTACCGATCGAGGAAGTCACCCCATTAGCTACGGTTTGTTAGAAGATAGATCACACGTAGACACGTCCATGCCTTCTTATACATCACCCCCGACTCACCCAGTAGAAATACCCGCGGTTAAATCGATGACTCCCTCTGCCAGCAAAAGCAAAGCCAAAACTCGCTTAGGAATACTCAGCCGCCTGTTTTCTATGCTAACTGATTTCACCAAGCCGAAAAAAGTCATTCCACCCATAACTCAAGCGAATAAGAACGTAGAGAATTATCCTGCCACATCGTATCCAGAAAGACGATATAGAAAAACCAATAGAAACACCCGTACACGTCCCAGAAGAGAAAGAGAACAAAATCACCGATATTCCTCAGGCGGACAACCATCACATTATGAACAAGCACAAGCAAAGTCTTCTTCTCCCGATAGAAGACCGCCCCAAACTAAAAAAAAGTTACCTGGAAGCACCTCACTAGCTGAAACAAAACTAGTAAAAAAGCAAGAAGCTCGACCTATTTATAAAAAGCCCATCAATTTTACAGAAAAACAAACAACGTCAGCGGGCTCTCAAACCTCCCAAGCCTTACCTAAACATCAGGATGCATCAATAAATCAAAAAGAACAAAAGAAACCTATTAATACAGAGGTAACCACTGCCATTGCAGCAAACCAGAATACAACTACGTCTCCATTACAGAGACGAAAAAATACTCGACGTTACGGTGGAGAACCAAAACTACGACGCCGTAATTATGCTTATCATGATCACGACACTGAAAAAAACAAATAGTGTTCTAAGAAGTCATTAAAGCGGTGCGTTCAGTGTGCATAAAACCCATCTAAACTAGGTATACCATCTTCGCTCTTCGCTGAATGATGGCATACCCTAGCTTTCTTCTAAAATTTTTGCTTGCTTTCAAGAAATTATTTTTTTCATCCTTACCTATTGCATTATTTTTACATACACTATAACCTTAGATTAAATTGTCTAAAAAGATAATTATTTATTATGTTAAGTGGTTGTACTGCGCTAAACATATTAGAAATCAAAATGAAATTCTTTTAAAAAAATAAAAAGGGGGCGATATGAAAAAAACACAAGAAGAAAAAAATAATAGTAAAAAAGGCTGTCATGAGGAGAGCACGCCAACACGAGAAAAAAGAAGTGTATTAAACGCCTTACTGATTGAAGACAACCCTTTAATTCAACAGATACATAGCAAATATTTACAGAAACTACACTACCTTGTAAAAATTGCTAGTACACAGCAACAAGCACTGGAATATGCTTTTTACCAACGCTATGACCTAATTATCACCGATCTGGGACTATGCGATAATAGAAGTGAAGCCATCATTACAAATCTTCGACAAGCTCCCTCTGTTAATCCTAAAACGCCACTGATTGTCGTCACTGCTTACAGCGGCCCAGCCCTCAAATCCCGTTGTTTGAGAGCGGGTGCCAATGAATTTATTGTTAAGCCACTCTCTTATGCGCTCTTAGAAGTGACGCTAAAAAAATTAATCGACCCTAGGTTCTGTCTCTGAAGCACTACCTTCACCGTGTATATATCTATCTAAATGGCCGACTTCCAAAATTTTTTAAGTGGCTTCCGCTTCTTCTTTACCTATAATATAAGACACAATGCTTTTTCCTTTTCCTTGTAATGTAAAAAACCATTCCTTGTTATAATAAAATTATCAACACACCCTAAGCGATTTTTATCGTACAATAATCATTAGCTCAGCACAGGACAAAAAATGGGTGAGGCGGGTCCTGCCACTGGATGCGCTTTTTTTTCCTGGCTTACGCCACAAAAAAGAAGCTAGCATCCGTGTCACCCACCTCTTTTTAATTTTTTATCCTGTGCTGAGAATCATTAATCGCAGAATATAGTCATTGTCAACACACCTTACGTTTTACTTTTGATTTTTCTAGATCAATAAGGAGATAATGCGTTGAATCGAAAACTGAAAGAAAAAACTAAAGATATCATTCGACTCAGTATCCCTTATACAGGAGCCAACCTTCTACAAGCCATATCAGAGCAAGCGACTATCGCGCTTTTAGCTAAAACAAACGCCTCTACGCTAGCTGCCTACGGACTTCTTTCTCTTTCCTATCCAATCAATCTACTATTTACTGCGCCGCTAACCGCACTACCCCCCATAATCAGTGCACTTCATGGAGAAAACGATAAACAGGCTATCGTTACCATTTTACAACAGGGATGGACAACAGGGCTGTTACTTTGTATTCCGCAGGCTATCATTTTAACACAAGCCAAACCTTTACTTGAGTTGCTAGGACAACCTAAACAGCTCATTGCAATAGCTGAATCTAGCTTTTACTTAAATATCATTACCTTACCCACTACCTCCTTATTCATTACAAACAAAAGTTATGCTTATGGAACAAACAGAACGTTACCCTTATTTTTATTGAGCGCCGTAAGCTTGCTTAGCAATGTGAGCCTAACGGCTTTTCTAGTACTTGGACCACCTAAACTTGGCCTAAAAGCCTATGTTTTTTCTGCCATTGGACAAGGCATCATAGAAAACCTAGCCATGACTGCTTACTTAAAATATATAAGTTCGCATGAAGCCTATCCATTTTTTACCTATACGACTCATCATTACAAACCGCTAGCAAAGCGATTTTTAAAGCTGGGAGGATCGACTACAGCCAAAATCTTGCTTATTGTTATATCGACAACCTATAAACAATTACTGATTGGTTTGAATGGAGAAAAAGCAATACTTGCTACGCAAGCCATCAATGTTTATACAGGATATCCTCGCTATATTAATGATGCCATTTCCATGGCTATTTGTACCTTGATAGGCCAATCGATAGGGAAAAAAGATTCCGAGTCCATCAGGTACTATTATCAAATTGCTTTAGTTTCTGCAGTAGGAACTTCCTTAGCATTCGCACTCCCCTGCTTTATTATCCCCGATCGCATTCTCCAATTATCTAACATTGAGGAAAATGAAGATTTCACCTTTGCCAAAAATTTATGCTATATGAACGCAATACAATTAATAGTAAATGCTGTAAGTCAAATATCAACGGGCGCATTTCTTGGAACAGAAGATTCTATTAGACCTGCGGTAATATCATTTTTAACTTTCCTCGCTGTTATTCTTCCTTTCTCCTTAAGTTTTCACTTTTTCACAGATTTAGGAGTGCTAGGTATAGAATGGAGCTATTTTTCCGGTAGTTTAGTCCAAGCGATTGCTATGCCAATATTCTGGAATAAAAAAAGCAACCATTTAGCTTCGGAGTCTGAAAGACTAGATCTAATCTCTATAGAAAACGACGCTTCTAAAAACTCTAGTGATGTCGCACAACTAGCTAATCACATAGAAAGAACACCCGAAGAGCTTACAATAGAAGAAAAATCTGAAGAAATGATTATTCCATTTTTTGAAAATGAGTCTTCTTCTCTAAACTCCTGTTCTATGAGCTCCTGCTATCTTGGAGAATCTAACGGTAGTTTAAGCAAGTTCGGTACTTTTAAATTATATCCAACGCACACTCAGCCTCCTATGGCGGCTGACGAGCAAAATGTGGAAATATTTTTAAGGGAAAACAGAAACCTGAGTCAATAAGGAAAGCGCGTTAAAGGAAAAAATAGAAAGGCAGTGAGTTTGCAGATTATCGTCAATTAGAAGGGCAATTGAAATGCAATGTCTTCTATTGCCATAATCATTCGCCATGGGAAAAAGGAAGCAATGAAAATATGAATGGTAGACTTAGAAGGTATCTACCACGGAGTACAGATATCGCTAAAATCAGCAGGAACAACTCGACAGCCTAGCCAAAAAAATGAATAATA
>JAZKJD010000029.1:0-2388 GCA_040384585.1 Pseudomonadota bacterium
CGGCAACGGGTGCTGGGCGTTCCACTTTTAACGGCGCTTTTATCCTCAACAGTAACAATACGCTAGAGAATATTATTCTTCTGCCTACAGCGGCTACCGCGACGGGTGATGGGGCGTTAGCTAACAACGCCAGTAATGTCTTAATTACCGGTAGCCAGATTGGCAGCACCACGAATCCTTTTAATACCGGTGTAAACCTGGAAAGCACAAGCCAAATAGAAATAAATAATACGGAGGTTTTTGCTGTTGGAAATCTGGCTGCGGGTATCGCTGGCCTAGGTACTAGCCATGTTAATATAATCGATAGCCAGATCAATGTGATGGGTGATGACAGTTTTGGGATATATGTTAGAGGTAACTCTATTATTATTGCTAATAATGTAATGGTGGATGTGTATGGGCCTAGTGCTTTTGGTATCTTTAGTCAAGATAGTAGTCAACTGGAAATTACGGATAGCCAGATCAATGCAGCGGGGTCTGGTGTTACTGCTGTCAACAGTCGTGATAGTAGCCAACTGGAGATTACGGATAGTCAGATCAATGCAATGGGTGGTGGTGGTAATATTGATGGACTGCTTACTGGCGAAAATTCTACCATGACCATTAGCGGTACGACGGTGAATGTGATGGCAACTAGTGGTAATAATGGTTTTGCCTTACATACCCGAAATTCAGCTACTATCGGATTCGATAATGGAGACTTAATCGTTACGGGAGGAGCAGGTTCTAGCATAGAAAAGATAGAAGCTGGATCTATCACAATTACAAACAGTACGTGTAACTTGAATGCTAGCCCGTTGACCTGTCCCTAGTCATATGCCTTGTTGGCGCCCTAATTTTTGCCTACCATGACGATTAATAACTTACCTGGCTTAATATGTTTTTGATAATATTTTTATTGAAAGGTTATGGCGTTCTATAAAATATGAAGAAGTCTACCTAAAGGACTATTGCTCTGTTAAGGAAGCCAAAGATGGTTTGACTCATTATTTTACATTTTACAATTTTGAGCGGCATCATCAGCATTTGAAATATAAAAAGCCGGCGGAGATTTATTTTAATAGAGAATTTCCTGTGGACTATGTTAATTGCGCCGATAATAGTTTACTAATTCCTCAAAAAATTATCCACGCAATTAACATGGGTCCACAGGTACAGCAGCAATAAACTTAATTTTTTATAGAAAATTTTGTGTCTCATTTTGGCAGAAAAATGGTCTTGATCTTGGGGAGTATTATACTTTTACTGGCAAATAAATTCGCTGACTTTGATTCCTTTCTAATTCACGATATATCGTTGAACGATGACGATTTAACCGGTTTGCAATCGCAGACATAGTATATCCCATCTCTTTCCAAACATAGAATCGACGTCGCTCTGTCACTGTTAAATGGGTATAATTATTCATGTGGCAGTCTCCTGTTTCTAGTAGTTAACACGGCTAGTTTATAACTAACCGCGAGACTGTCGCACTTCTAATTAGAATTCACGTACATTTTTTGTAGCGTACAGAGGATTACTCACAGGGCAATCGCGCTATAAACCCTTTATATATAAGGGATAAAGCCTGAATCAGAATTCAAAACTTAACTAAATTTAACAATGATTTTTTCGCTCTTGTTTGAAAATATCTAAAAAATATAGCGCGATTGCCCTGGGATTACTCAATTTTTAGATGGGCCTTTAATTATTATTTAATAAAAAGAATTTATAATTCCAGTGATTGCCATATTGTAACCAACTTTATCAAAACAATTCACAACAATAGTAAATATGCCAAAAAGACGATCAAAAAGAAACACATGCACGACTGTTGAAGATATGTCTTTTTTAAGTTTAAAAAATACGAAAAGGAGAACTAAATAATTTGAAAATAAATATAAAAACAGATTTTAATAGTTTTTTTGATTTGTATGTACGAAAAAAGCCGTTGTAATTTAGATGATATTTTACGCAATTCTTAACTTGTGTTTCGCTAGTCGAAAAATACTCTTATTCTCTGAATTACAGCTAAAAACAATTTCTAGAAGAGAGTTTTTTGTATGACTAAAAAAAATGAAGAGCTCAAGATAAAAGAGAAAGAGTGCGAGATAAATAAATTGATTACCTCTTCTTTTATTAGTGGTAAGACTGATGAGACAAAGATAACTGAGTTATTTTCTATTTTTTTAGAAAAAAAGTATGATTTTTCTGAGATTAATTTAACTACTTTGCTTGACAGGTTTGGTAAACTAAATAAAGGAAATTCCTTTAACCAGAATAAAGAATATCTAGAAGAAGTAGTTGCTCTGATTTCTGATCCTAAATATCAGTTTGATTGTCGAGCTATATCCAATATATTCAATGCTTTACCGAAATTGCCTACTCCACTAAATAAAAAGGCTTATC
>JAZKJD010000029.1:2488-38705 GCA_040384585.1 Pseudomonadota bacterium
ACTAAATAAAAAGGCTTATCAAGAAGCTATTGATCATTTGCTCAAAGCGATTATAACTCGGAAGTTAAACGACTTTAATGCAAACGACTTTAATGCACAGGACATAGCTAATATACTCAATGCCTTAGCGAAATTGCTTCCTTCACTAAATAAAGCGAATTGTCAAAAGGCTATTGATCGTTTACTCGAAGCGATTATAACTCAGAAGGTATACACCTTTAGTCCACAGAGCATAGCTAATATATTCAATGCTTTACCGAAATTGCCTACTCCACTAAATAAAAAGGCTTATCAAGAAGCTATTGATCATTTGCTCAAAGCGATTATAGCGATTATAACTCAGAAGGTACACCCCTTTAGAGCACAGAGCATAGCTAATATACTCAATGCTTTACCGAAATTGCCTATTTTACTAGAGAAAGAGGATTGTCAAAAGGCTATTAATCATTTGCTCAAAGTGATTATAACTCAGGAGGCACACACCTTTAGAGTACAGAACATAGCTAATATACTCAATGCTTTACCGAAATTGCCTATTTTACTAGAGAAAGAGGATTGTCAAAAGGCTATTGATCATTTGCTCAAAGCGATTATAACTCAGAAGGTAAACGACTTTAATGCACAGGACATAGCTAATATACTCAATGCCTTAGCGAAATTGCCTATTTTACTAGAGAAAAGGGATTGTCAAGAGGCTATTACTTATTTATTAGTCGAGGTGATTCGAAAACAGCAACAAGTAGCTACCTTTGACCTTCAGCATATAACTGTAATTGCCTTGGCATTATGTTTATTTGAATTTGATGACCCTGACAACAGTCGTTTATATGAAAAAAATAATAAGCTAATGTTAAAACTACTTGAAGATAATGAAGATAAGTTCCTTACTTCATTGAACGTCCCGTCTGCTACACAATTGATACAAATTAGTTTATTTAAACCTGGGATTATTCCTAGCAAGTTTATAGAAGAGGCTAAATTCCTTATTAAAAACCTAAATTCAAAGGATAAGGATGAAAACAACGTTACTTCTTCTAATCTACAAATATTGGTTGCAAAATGTTTATTTCGGTGTTTCCCTGATATAGAATTTCGAGAAGAGTATTTTATAGAATTTACTCATGTTGATATTGCGGATCCTGAGCGTAAATTTGTTATGCAAGTAAATGGACCTACGCACTATCACGGTGAAACCTTAAATAGAACGAGTCGATTCAATAATAATTTATTGGAAAAATTAGATTGGTGTGTGGTGTCTATTTATTATCGTAAATGGGATGAATTGCGTAGTGACAGTGAAAAAAAACAGTATCTCATGGATCAAGCCCTTAGATTGCAAAAAAATTCATCAGTTATAGTACGCAGTAAAGTAAGGAATACTGATGCTTTTTATGATGAGGCAGCTGCTTTACAAGCAACTCAACCAGATGAATTGACTATGCATAAATTTGCGAACGTTTGTCATAATGGGGCGTCTCCGAATAAGGGGAAGGGTAAGGGTAAGGAGAAGAAGGAGCTTCCGAAGGAGCTTCCGGAGCAGCTTCCGAAGCAGCTTCCGAAGCAGCAACGTGCCTTATTCGAAAAATTTAATCTAGCTTGGAGACAAAAGATCTGTAAGGAGCTAATAACAGGAAATCCAAAAATGAAAAAAAATATCTGTTCCGATGATATAAATAACGCTTTTTTGATTTTTATGCGTGTTGCTGAAGATCTTTTCAAAGAAGGAAAAATAGACAAAAAGGAAGAAAAAGATGTACTGGAAAAAGTCGTCACTGAGAAATTAAATGATGCTACTTATTTTAAATTTGGAATCCCTGGAAGAGATACAATTCTTAAATCTCTCAGCTATAAGCATTATTTTTTTGCTTTGTGTTGTAACGGAAAAACTCGCTCTAAAGCTTTTACATACGAAATACTAAAAGCTGCTTTCTATGAAGAACATAACCTACTTGCGAAGTCGAGAAGCCTGCGTTGATAGGCGCGCGTTGACGGGCGAAGCAGCCAACGCATAGCGACTCACTTCTCTGACGAATGCGAGTGCGACTACTCTGGATACCTTACTACCTGATACGGTGACGTATTTTTTAGTTTATGTGTTTAATTGATTCTTTTTCTGCATGCGTTATTGGAATGTTGGCGCCCTAATTTTTGCCTACCATGACGATTAATAACTTACCTGGCTTAATATGTTTTTGAAATACGTTTTGGACTTGCTTAGCATTGACATGGCTAAGATTATCTTGATAATTATCTAGATACGTTAATGGGAGCTCATAAAAGCCTATCTTCTCTAAGCTGGATAAAATAGCGGCATTGTTAGCAATGGTTAGTGGAAAACTTCCTATGAGTGCCTGTTTTGCTGTTATTAACTCTGCTTCACTGGGACCTTTTGCAACAAATTTTTTTAATATATTTTGGGTGACTGATAACGCAGTAGACACCTGATTTCTACGGGTTTGTAAACCGATAATGAAGGGACCTGCCGCTTGAAGCGTACTAAAGTGGCTGCTGATACCATAACAAAGTCCTCGATCGTTTCTGACTTTTGAGAAAAGCTGCGACGTTAGTATGCCACCACCTAAAATTTGATTACCTAATACAAGCGGAAAATAATCGGGATCTTTTAGTGTAATGCCGATTTGTCCTAAAAGAATGGTTGTTTGTTGAGAGGGGTAGGGAATTTTATATATACGATTCATTAATTGCGGCGTGGGAATGGGTAAGGGGGTTGCTTTTTCTCCTTGCGGTAGGGTCGACACGAGTTGTTCAGCAAGTATGGCTGCTTTGTCTTGTGTTATATTCCCTACGATAGCAACCACAGCATTCTTGGCAACGTAATAGCGTTGATAAAAATTTACTAACTTTGTTCTTGTGATTTGTTTTATACTTTGTGTTGTTCCTAGCAACGGTAAAGCATAGGGGTGTTGACCATATAATGTTTTATAAAATGCATTGTGGGCAATTGAAATAGGTGTTTGTTCTTCTTGTTGTAATGCGATTTCTATTTGTTTCTTTATACGAGGTATTGCATTTTTTGGAAAATTAGCATGGCTAATTAATTCTGAAAATGTGTTAAAAGCTGAATTTAAATATTCTGGCTTACTCAACGATCGTAAGTGGAGTATAAGCATATCTTGATTAATAGCCATGTTATAACGTGCGCCCACTGATTCAAAGCGATTTGCAATTTGTTCCACATTTAAATTATGTGTGCCTTGATTCAACATTTTTGCAGTAAATTGGGAAATACCTGGAGAAGAACCATCATAGGCGGATCCCGCATGAAATACGATGCCAATATCGATGACCGGGATTTGTGACTTCGCTATAAAATAAACAGGAACGCCATTTTTCGTTATCCAATGCGCGATAGGGAGTACGGGTTTCGAATTAGCTGCTTTTGCAGTAACGATAGGAATGCTTATAAATAGTAAAAATAGAGAAAAAAAATATTTAACGCGCATGCCGGGATCCTTGGATAAGAGGATGAGATGAATATAAAGATAAAGGGTGTAATTGAGCGACTATTAAATATTGGGATCGTAAATATAGTTTCGCTACGTTTTGTATTTGACGTGGAGTCACTGCATTAATGTGTTTCAGATAATCTTTTTGAATTGTCCAGGGCAAATTAACAGCCGCCAGACTTCCCAATTCATTCGCTTGTTGAGTAATGGAATCTTCTTGATAGATTTTATTTGCTGCGATTTGTGTTTTGGCACGTGCTAACTCTTCGGAGCTCACACTATAGATTTGTAATTGTTTAATTTGCTCAAGTAGGCCGGTTTCTAATTCGGCTAGGTTATGTCCTGGCGTAGGCGTTGCATCTAATAAAAATAGATTATTTAAACGACTGAAAGGATTATAAGATGCATTTGCATCGCCGGCTATTTGTTTTCCCCGAATTAGGTTTTTAGCAAGACGGGCACTATTGCCACTGGACAGTAATGTGGCAATGAGATTTAAAACATAAGGATCAGCGCTTTTAATATCCGTTTTAATAACAGGGACAGGATAAGCCATGACAAGCCAGGGTAATTGCGCAGGAATATGAATGTTGAGACGAAACTGACCCAATGCTTGGATGTTACTGACAGGCTTTAATACAGGAAGTGGCGACGGTTTTATAGACCCAAAATATTTCTCTGCTAAGTGGTAGACTTCATTTGCTTTGATATCGCCGACAACAACAAGTATCGCGTTATTAGGTGCATACCATGCTTCATACCATTGCCGCAGATCGGCAACTGTCATGTTGTTTAGATCATTCTTCCAACCGATGACGGGGTGGTGATAAGGGCTCTCAACGAAGGCCGCTGCATTGAGTCGTTCTAGCAGTGTTTCTTGTGGATTATCATCCACTCGCATACGCCGTTCTTCCATGACGACTTGAATTTCTTTAGCAAAATCCTTCGGTCGCAATAATAAATTGCGCATTCTATCGGCTTCTAACTCGAAACTAATCGGTAATTTGTCGGATGAAAATTGTTGATAATAGCCGGTGAAATCACTATCAGTAAATGCATTTTGTTGACCACCATTGGCTGCAACCCTCTGCTCAAGTACGCCAGGACCATATTTTTGTGTTCCGCGAAACATCATATGTTCTAAGGCATGCGAAATTCCTGTTATTCCATTAGGCTCATAACTACCTCCTACCTTGTACCAAATTTCCGAGATTACAACCGGTGCGCGGTGATCTTCTTTGACAAGCACGCTAAGTCCATTTTTTAAATGATATTCATGGACATCATGGGCTTGACTTACATGAGATAAGAATAATAGTCCTACATAAACGATAATTTTTTTAAAAACCATTCAATGTTTCCTTAGTCTTGTGCGGGTGACAGCAGGGCACTCGCATCCATGCCACAGGCCTAATAATAATGAAAATGCTTTAAGAAAGTGTAATAAATCCCGGTGGACATTATGGTAACAATATTTATATTGTTTGACATCACTTTATTGGGCTCGCATAATCTTTGACGATAATGGGGCTGGGTGGTGCTGTTGCTAATGTCGAAGATGAAAAAAAATACAGAATTTGATTTTGAAAAAGGATTGATTACGCTAGAAAAAATAGTTGAACAAATGGAACAGGGAAATTCGACATTGGAGGGTTCTCTTGAACAATTTGGTCAAGCCATTCATTTGCTACAACAATGCCAAACGACTCTAGAAGAAGCCAATCAACGTGTGCAGATCTTGCTAAATAAAGACCAGAAAGAGTCCCTTGAGACTTTTTCAGTGAGTGAAGAAGAACTTGCCTAGTGACTATTACTGAAGTCGATCTTGCGAAATACCAACAACGGGTCAATCAACTTTTAACGGTTTTCTTGTCAGATTCTGGCGTGTGTCAATCACTATATGAAGCAATGCGCTATGCCGTTTTAGAGGGAGGAAAGCGCTTGCGCCCATTGCTAATTTATGCAATGGGCGAAGCCTTAGGTCTTACTCTGGAAGCGCTCGATCACGCGGCCTGTTCAGTGGAACTGATTCATGCTTATTCCTTGATTCATGATGATCTGCCCATGATGGACAATGATGATTGGCGACGGGGGAATCTTAGCTGTCATAAGAGGTTTGGAGAGGCTCTTGCCTTATTAGCGGGTGATGCATTACAAGCCCTTGCCTTTGAGATACTCGTAAAAGCGCCATTAAATCCCTTGCAAATTTTAGCAATGCTCAAAGTATTGGCGAAAGCTGTGGGCCCAAACGGAATGGTGGGTGGACAAGCCATGGAATTTAGCAGATCAGCTACACCTATAAACTTTTCAACGATTAACCTCTTAAAAACTGGGTCTTTATTTCGTGCTTCTTTAGAATTGGCTGGAATTGCCGGCAATGTTTCATCAGAGGCCTTTACGTCGTTAGGTCGTTTAGGCAATGTGATAGGTTTGACCTATCAACTCCAAGACGATATCTGTGATAATCAAGTCGAATTTCTGGATTTAAAAGAGGAAAAAGTCACTTCTCAACGCCACTTATTGGATTGTTTTGAGGATTTAAGCATCTTATTGCCCATAGTGTCTAAACAGTTCCTAATACACCTATTTCATCGCTTATTCCCAGAGCCATCATACGAAAAAATTTATCGATAAAGCGGACACAATTCATTTCTTTAATGAAGACAGGCCTGTTATAATGACGTTTAATCGCTATTTTATCAAGCACGAAACTGCTGTTTCTGTTTGGCTTTGCAAAAGGTCCATGAACTAGGGTAAGTCGTCATGTAGCGAGGATGAGTCAGAAAACGTGGTTTTTCGAGTATCGTAACGGAGCATACTTGGGGGTATGTGAGTAACGAAACGCAGAAAATACGACGGTTTATGACAATCATCGTGCCAAATGACGACACACCCTATTAAAAATTTATTTAAAAAGAGAGGAAAATAACTATGCCAATGTTAAAAGTAGGGGATAAACTGCCTGAATTTAAGCTCCAAGCTACGGTGGATACCGATATTAGTAAGGCTTTTACAGAGATTAGCCAGGCTTCTTATCCGGGTAAATGGTTGGTACTATTTTTTTGGCCTAAAGACTTTACGTTTGTATGTCCCACTGAAATTGTTGCATTTAATGATTTAAACGATCAATTTAAAGAGAGTAATGCGGTATTACTTGGCGGTAGTACAGATAGTGAGTTTGTGCACCGTGCTTGGCGTCAACACAATGAGGATCTACGTCATCTTTCATTCCCCATGTTGAGTGATATTAAACATGAATTATGCAACAATTTAGGTATTCTAGATAATGAAGCGGGTGTTGCACAACGTGCTACTTTCATTATTGATCCTGAGGGCGTGATTCGTTTTACTATGGTAACTGACTTAAGTATAGGACGTAACCCTACCGAGGTGTTACGTATATTACGGGCTTTACAAGAGGGTGGTCTTTGTCCTTGTAACTGGCAGCCTGGCCAACATACAATCAATGTTGCTGAAGTTGCCTAAAACAACGTAAAATCAGTAGTAAAGACCCGCTTAACGCGGGTTTTTTATAAATTAGAGATTTTTTGGTCTATAGGGCTAGGTGGAATATGTGCTACGACAAGCATATTTTTCTTTGCATCAACGAGCGAGACAATAACCGAGATTGTTGTGCAAAGCGCGGCTCTAAGCCTTTGCTGGATTATTTAAAAACAAAAATAAAAATGCTTGATGAAAAAAAGAAAATACGCGTCAGTAGCGCGGGTTGTTTGGGTCGTTGTAGCGAAGGACCTGTTTTAGTAATTTATCCGGATGGCGTTTGGTACGATTGCGAAAGTCGGCAGGATATCGATGAAATCGTGCAAGAACATATAATAAATAAACAAATAGTGACTCGCTTGTTATTGTCTAATGTGTGAAAAACCCTTTGATCTCATATACCCTCGCTATTGGCCAACTTGGCTAGGACTAGGGATTTTATATGGGATAAACAAATTATCCTATAAGGTACAGCTTAAAATTGGCAAGTACTTAGGTCGCTGCGCTTTTCATTTACTCAAACGTTTTCGGAATATTGCTAGTATTAATCTATCTCTTTGTTTTCCAGAACAATCCGAACCAGCGCGCCAAACACTTTTGCAGAAACATTTTGAATCCTTAGGAATGGGTTTGGTTGAATCGGCTATGGCATGGTGGACGCCTCCCCATAAATTGGCAGCATTGATTCAGATAGAAGGTTTAGAACATCTGCAAGAAGCTATGGCAAAAAAACAAGGTGTTCTCATTTTAAGTGGGCACTTTACCTCGTTAGATATTTGCGGGCGTTTATTTTCAACTATTTTTCCCATGTATGTTGTTTATCGCGAGCAAAAGAATCAAGTGATTGATACCTTATTAAAAAAACACAGAAATTTTAAATTGATGCAGCCTATTCATCGACATGCCGTTCGCCAAATTATCAAAGCCTTGAAAAAAAATGCTGCTATTTGGTATGCCGCCGATCAAGATTATGGGGTAGGGCACAGTATTTTTTCGCCTTTCTTTACTATCCCGACTGCCACGATTACCACACCTAGTCGTTATGCAAAGCATACACATGCACAAGTCGTTACTCTATTTTATCATCGGCTTCCACAAGGAAAAGGCTATCAAATTATTATTAATCCTATTTTAAAAGATTTTGACCAGCTCCCCCCCTCTGAAGCCGCTCTTTATTTTAATAAGCTATTAGAACAAGCTATTCGTGCCCATCCAGAACAATATCTTTGGATACATCGGCGCTTTAAAACAAGGCCCGCTGGCGAAAAGTCCTTTTACTAAATAAATCATCTCATGATATGAATAATAGACTTATCGGTGGAATTCTACTTGTTATTGGTACTAGTATTGGCGGCGGCATGTTGGCTCTCCCCGTTGCTACGGCACAGTTAGGCTTCATCAGTGCCATTTTATTTCTCATTATTTGTTGGGCGGTGATGACAACCAGTGCATTACTCATTTTAGAAGTCAATCTTTGGCATCCGGTAAATAGTAATTTAATTTCTATGGCTAAAACCACTTTGGGTCGTTTGGGTCAGATTGTTACTTGGATTAGTTATTTATTATTATTATATGCACTTTTAGCCGCCTATATTTCTGGCGGAGGCGATTTTTTACAGCATTTTTTAGCAGGATTTCATTTGAAATTTTCCAATAAATTTTCTGCATATCTGTTTGCTGTTTTATTGAGTTTTGTCGTTTACAAAGGTATTCGCACGGTTGATTATGTGAATCGAGGTTTAATGTTTACTAAGTTAGCCACGATTGGTTTATTGATAATCTGCATTTTCCCTTTTGTTTCTATCGATTATCTTTTAACGTTTGGAAAGTTCCATTCTTTGCCAGTGATCATCACTAGCATCACGGTTATCATCACTTCATTTGGATTTGCGGTTATCGTTCCCAGCCTACGCAGCTATTTTAAAAATGATGAACACCTATTACGCAAAGCTATTCTCATCGGCAGTTTTATTCCACTTATTTGTTATATCTTATGGGAGTTAGTTATTTTAGGTGTGCTACCCTCTCAAGGACAATTCAGTGTAATGGCGATGACACAGTCAGGCCATTCGACCAGTGATTTGATCAATGCCTTGAATCAATTACTTCACAAGCCACTTATTAACTTTTTAGCAAAAGTTTTTACCGCGATCTGTCTCGCGACCTCATTTTTAGGAGTCGCGTTAAGCTTATTTGATTTTTTAAGTGACGGACTAGCCGTCAAAAAAACGAGATTATACAAATTATTGCTTTATGTGCTTACTTTTCTACCACCCTTGATTATTGCCAATCACTATCCAAACGCGTTTATTAAAGCCTTATCTTATGCTGGCATTCTCTGTGTCATATTATTAATAATGCTACCTGCCATGATGGCATGGAGCGGACGTTATATAAAAAAAATCGCAACAACTTATCAAGTGGCAGGCGGTAAATACTTGTTAAGCATTTTACTTGTTATCGCGGTTGCACTCATTGTTTTAGCGTGTATCACTTAAACCATAGTCTTTAACCCTATTGGAAAAAAATGAATACAAAACAAATAGGCGGCATTTTAATGATCACAGGCAACGCCATAGGCGGCGGCATGCTAGCGTTACCCCTTGCCACTGCACAAGCTGGTTTTATTAATTCTACTCTGTTTTTGATAGCGTGTTGGGCAATTATGCTAGCGGGTGGTTTGCTTATTTTAGAAGTTAACCTTTGGTTTCCCCCCAATAGTCATTTAGTTTCAATGGCGCGTGCCACCTTAGGTCGAACGGGCGAAATAATTACTTGGGTGTGTTATTTGCTTTTATTATATTCCTTATTATCCGCCTATATCGCCGGCGGTTCCGATTTTTTGCAGGGTTTATTGCAGAAAGCAAATCAGCACTTTTCCCTTAAAAGTATGGCGGTTTTATTTGTTTTAGTTTTTGGTGTTATTGTCTATAAAGGGATACACTCCGTTGACACTTTCAATCGACTCTTAATGGGCGGCAAGCTTTTCATTTATATTCTGTTGATTTTATTGATTTTCCCTTTTCTTTCATCAAAACAGTTAACGCAAGGTCAGCTGCATTATTTGCCAAATAGCCTTACGATTATGATCACATCGTTTGGTTTTGCGGCGATTATTCCCAGCTTACGCAGCTATTTTCACAGCGATAGCCGCCAATTACGGCGGGTTATTATTCTCGGTAGCTTAATTCCACTCATTTGTTATATTTTATGGAATGCCGCTATTATGGGAACTATCCCTATAGAGGGTAACTTAGGTCTTTCGCAGATTGCTCATGCTAAGCAACCAACAAGCGAGTTAACGAATAGAATTAGTTCTTTATTAAATAAAAGATTGATTACTGGATTGGCTTGGGGTTTTACATCCGTTTGTTTGGCTACCTCTTTTCTAGGGGTAGGACTGAGTCTAAGCGATTTTTTAATGGATGGTTTTGGTTTAAATAAAACAGAAAAAAACAAAAGTATTGCTGCCATACTGACTTTTCTTCCACCGTTAATTATTGTTTTATTTTATCCTGCTGCATTTATGGCAGCATTAAATTATGCTGGTATTTGGTGTGCCAGTTTGTTAGCTTTACTTCCAGCACTGATGGCTTGGTCAGGACGTTATCGTCAACAGTGTCGTTCCCCTTATCGAGTTGCGGGTGGGAAAATTTTATTAAGCTTGGTAATCATTGCGGCAGCTATTATTATTGCCCATGCGATTATTGTTGATATTTTTTAACTAGAAAATCTCTGGGGACAAAATTACAGCATTTTCACCATTATCAGGTCATAGTCTTGTGCGGGTGACAGCAGGGTGCTCTTCTTTTTTCGACATAATGGCGAAAAAAAAGAGTGCCCGCTGGCAGGACCCGCACCCATACCACAGGCCTAATGATAATGAAAATGCTGTAAAATAAGCATGGTACGGGATTCTTTCCTTTTTGTGGCGAAGCCGGCAAAAAAGTGCATCCCGTTGACAGGATCCATGCCAAGCACTTTTTTGTTTCTTACAGAGCTAAAAAATAGGTGATTCAAAGGCCTTTCAAATGTTGTTTTTTCAAAAAAAATGTGCTGACGCTATCCGTGCTCTGAGTATGGATGCCGTACAAAAAGCTAATTCAGGACATCCTGGTATGCCCATGGGTATGGCCGATATCGCCACTGTTTTGTTTCAGGATTTTTTAAAGCATAATCCTATGAATCCAACTTGGTCTAACCGGGATCGTTTTATGCTATCCAATGGTCATGGATCGATGTTGCATTATGCACTGCTTCACCTTACGGGTTATGCGCTTTCTTTAGAAGACCTCCAACAATTTCGACAATTACATTCAAAAACACCAGGCCATCCCGAGTTTGGCTTAACGCCAGGTATTGAAACTACCACCGGTCCATTGGGACAAGGATTTGCTAATGCCGTTGGCATGGCACTCGCAGAACGTTGTTTAGCAGCACAATTCAATCGTCATCGTCATGAAATAGTTGATCATTTTACCTATGTGTTTATGGGTGACGGTTGTCTAATGGAAGGTATTTCTCATGAAGCTGCTTCATTGGCAGGTTGTTTAGGTTTGGGTAAGCTCATCGCTTTTTGGGATGATAATAAAATTTCGATTGATGGTAATGTCACCGGTTGGTTTAAGGACAATACACCACAACGCTTCGCTGCCTATCATTGGCATGTCATCCCTGATGTTGATGGTCACAATCCAAACAAAATTAAAACAGCTATTGCACAAGCACGCGCTATAACTGATAAACCTAGCTTGATCTGCTGTAGAACACATATTGCTTTTGGCGCGCCTACCCTAGCAGGAAGTCATGAAGCACATGGTGCTCCACTCGGGGATGAAGAAATAACTGCCACTAAGCGTGCGTTAGATTGGAATTATCCTGCCTTTGAGATTCCTGATGACATAGCTCAAGCGTGGGATGCTAGAGAAAAAGGCGCTAGACTAGAACGAATTTGGGAAGAAAAATGGCAGCGCTATCAAAAAGAATATCCTGAACTTGCCAAGGAATTTTGGCGTAGAATCCATACTCAGCTTCCAAACGATTGGGCAAAAAAATCTAAAAAAATTATTGCAGACATCCTCAAAAAACCTGAAAAAATTGCCACACGTAAAGCATCCCAAAACAGCTTAAATGCTTTTGCTCCTCTTTTGCCTGAACTTTTAGGGGGTTCTGCTGATCTTACAGAATCCAATTTAACTTTTTGGAAAGGTGCTACTGTATTGAGCCAAGAGCAGCCAGCAGGAAATTATCTTCACTATGGTGTGCGAGAATTTGGTATGTCGGCGATGATGAATGGAATCGCGCTGCATGGTGGATTTATTCCTTATGGCGGTACCTTTTTAGTCTTCAGTGATTATGCACGCAATGCCATTCGTTTATCGGCTTTAATGAAACAGCGAGTTATCTTTGTTTATACACATGATTCTATTGGTTTAGGTGAAGATGGACCGACACATCAACCCATAGAACATATCAATAGCTTACGCATTATTCCTGGGCTTTCGATATGGCGACCTTGTGATGCTGTTGAAACCGCAGTGGCGTGGCAGCAAGCCTTAGAACATCAAGGACCTAGCTGTTTATTACTGTCGCGTCAAGTGGTACCACCACAATCACACTCACAAGCTAGAGCATCGTCTATTCAGCGCGGCGCGTATATCATTTTCGATTGTCAATTAGCACCTGAAGCGATTATAATAGCAACAGGATCTGAAGTTAGTCTTGCTGTTGATGCAGCACAATCTTTAGCGCAACAAGGAAAACGAATTCGTGTGGTATCGATGCCATCGACTGATCGCTTCGCCCTGCAAGATGCGGCTTATCAAAATGCTATTTTACCTGTTACGGTGACAAAACGAGTTTCTGTAGAAGCGGGGAATACCGATTTTTGGTATCGCTATGTTGGTTGTGGGGGAGAGGTTATTGGTATCGATCGATTTGGTGAGTCTGCGCCAGGACAAGTTGTGTTTACTGCTTTAGGACTTACCACCGAACACATTATTAAAACCGTAAATAAGTTATTGCAATAATGGCATTGCACCAGTGCACAGTACAAAAAAATGGTTGGCACGGGTCCTGCCAGCGGATGCACTTTTTTTGCTGACTTGCGCCACAAAAAGAAGTCGCATTCACTGTCACCCATGCTGCTTTTTAATCTTTGTACTATGCAGAGGCTTTCACAATAAATGCAATAAAACAAGAGGAAAAGACGATGACAACACGCATAGCAATCAATGGGTATGGGCGTATTGGACGGAATATCGTAAGGGCGCTGTTTGAAGCGCCGAAAAAGCACGATATAAAAATCGTAGCAATCAATGATTTAGGTGATATCAATATCAATGCCTATTTAACTCGTTACGATACTACACATGGAAAATTTCCAGGCACTGTTGTCATCGAAGATGATCATTTAGTTATTAATGGTCATCGTATAAAAATGATTTGCGAACGTGATCCGGAAAAACTGCCTTGGAAAAGTTTAAATATCGATGTCGTACATGAATGTACTGGCCTATTTAGCAGCCGTGATAAAGCCACTAAACATATTACTGCCGGCGCAAAGAAAGTGATTATCTCCGCACCGGCTGGCAAAGATGTCGATGCGACTATTGTCTATGGGGTTAATCACCATACCCTAAAAGCCAATCACAGGATTGTTTCTAATGCATCGTGCACGACGAATTGTTTAGCGCCTTTAGCAAAACCACTGCACGAAAAACTCGGTATTATCCAAGGCTTGATGACAACGATTCATGCCTATACTAATGACCAAGTATTACTGGATACTTATCACAGCGATATGCATCGTGCACGCTCTGCTACACAATCTATGATCCCAACCAAAACAGGTGCCGCTGCCGCCGTCGGTTTGGTTTTACCAGAACTAGCAGGAAAACTAGATGGTTTGGCAATCCGCGTTCCTACGATTAATGTTTCCTTGGTAGATTTAAGTTTTCAAGCAAAACGGCAAACTACTGCCAAAGAAATTAATCAAATTTTACAACAAGCTTCTAAAGAAAAAGCGCTGGAAGGCATATTGAATTTCTGCGAAGAGCCTTTAGTCTCTATTGACTATAATCATAACCCAGCTTCTTCTACCGTAGATGCCACGCAAACCCGCGTGCTTGGCGACTTTATAAAGGTGTTGGCTTGGTATGACAATGAATGGGGTTTTTCTAATAGAATGCTTGATGTAACCACTGTCCTGATGCAAGCTAGATAAATTAGGGTGTGTTGACAATTGCACGATGATGGCGAAAAAGCGTTGTTTTTCTGCGTTTCGTTACTCACATACTCTGTGTATGCTCCGTTACGATACTCAAAAAACAACGCTTTTTCGCTTATCCTAGCACAATTGTCAACACACCCTAGTCATTTTTGCGACCAGAGATTCTTTGCCTATCTTTAGCCGCTATAGTGTGCCATTAGCTGATTTGTGGTAAAAAGGATGTTAAATGCAACCTCCAGGTAAATCCAGAATACCTCATTGAAAACTGGTAATTTTAGGGCATGTCGTCGTTTCAAATGGTGGCATATCCTAGTCAATAAATAGAGAAAAGATATGGCACGTATTACTGTCGAAGACTGCTTAAGAAAAGTCCAAAATCACTTTGAATTAGTGATTGTAGCATCAAAACGTGCGAGGCAAATTGCCAAAGGGGGCTTGGCTTTGGTAGATCCTGAGAATGATAAACCCACTGTCATCGCACTTAGAGAAATCGCCAGCGGACGACTTAATGAAGCAGAGGGAAAACTTAATAATCAAAGTATACCGCCGGCTTATGAAGATGAGAAATCGTAAAATACATGGCGAGCGATATCTTCGATCACGTGGCTGGCCTAAGCAAAGCGTTTTTATGTTACCCCGCGTCTATCTAAGCTGATCGGGGGTCTTGCATGCAACTGTTTAGTGAACTCAAACAAGAACTGCAAGAATACTTATCCTCTGATCTGATCCAACGAATCTATAGTGCTTATCAGTTTGCTGCTAAAGCCCACGCTGGTCAGCAGCGACATAGCGGCGATCCTTATATCACCCATCCCCTTGCTGTTGCCAAAATTCTTGCACAAATGCGCATGGATCCACAAACGCTTATCGTCGCTATTCTGCATGATGTCATTGAAGACACTGCCATTGAAAAAAATGTCCTAACCGCTACCTTTGGTTCTGAAATTGCCGAATTGGTTGATGGCATGAGCAAACTGACACAAATTCAATTTCAAAATCGCGCCGAAGCACAAGCGGAAAATTTTCGTAAAATGTTGCTAGCGATGGCAAAAGATATTCGTATTATCTTGATTAAATTGGCGGATAGGCTGCATAACATGCGTACGCTTGCGGTAGTTCCTGCCGAGAAACGCCAGCGTATTGCTAGAGAAACACTGGATATCTATGCGCCAATAGCACAACGTTTAGGGATGCATGCTATACGTATTGAGTTAGAAGATCTCTGTTTGTTAAGTCTTTATCCCTGGCGTTACCGCATCTTACAAACGGCATTACAGAAAACTAGGCGTAAACGCAAAGCATTACTTAGTAAAATCGAAGCGGATTTAAGGGCTTGTCTGCAACAACATCACTTACAACCCAGTGAGATTTGGCATAAAAAAAAGCATCTATATCCCATTTATAAAAAAATGCGTGAAAATCATTTAGCGTTTCATGAAATTATAGATGTGCCTATTTTTTGCATTATTGTCGATAGCATTGACAGTTGTTATCGCGTTCTGGGCGCTGTACATAATTTATATAAGCCATTACCGGATCACTTTCACGACTATATTGCCTTGCCTAAGGCTAATGGGTACCAGGCTTTACATACCACCTTATTTGGCCCTAATACCTCAATACATATTCAAATCCGCACCATTGGCATGGATAACTGTGCGGAACATGGTATCGTTAGTTATTGGCTTGAGCAAAACAAAGAAAACGAACTGAGACCACATGTACGTGCACGTGAATGGCTGAAACGGCTACTCGATATTCAAAAAACCACTCCTAGCTCTTTAGAATTTATTGAGACGGTTAAAATTGATCTTTTCCCTAGTGATATTTATATTTTTACACCGAAAGGTGATATTATTGAGCTCTCCCAGAAAGCTACACCTGTCGATTTCGCTTACGCCATTCATTCTGATATAGGCAACCATTGTATTGCTGCTAGAATTGATAAACAGTTAGTTCCTCTGAGCAATCCATTGCAAAGTGGACAAACCGTGGAAATTATTACCGATATCCAAGCTTTGCCAGATTCACGCTGGTTAGATTTTGTTGCTACTGGGCGAGCACGTAGTCACATTCGTCAATTTTTTAAAACAAAACAGCATAACGAGGCCGTACAATTAGGCCAACGCTTACTCGATAACACCTTACTGCCTTTAGGTAAAGATACTGCTCACCTAATAGAAAAATATCTCAATAAAACCTTAATCAAATTTCATTATGACTCCTTTGAGGATCTGCTGGAAGCAATAGGTTTTGGTTATATCCATCCACTGTTAATTGTTCCGACTTTGTGTAACGTAAAAACAATTTCTAAAAAAGAGAACGCCAGCCTTTTACCTTTATTTCTTAAAAATGCAGACAATAGTTTAATTACATTTTCTGAATGCTGTCGCCCTATTCCTGATGATGAAATTATTGGCTTACTTAATGCGGGGCATGGTCTTACAGTACACCTACAGCGTTGTAAATATGTGGTACGATTGTTGAAAAAAAACCATGAGCGCGGTGTTCCTTTGCAATGGGAAAAAATGACCGAGGGTTTCTTTAAAACAGATGTCCATATTGAAACCCTGAATCAACGCGGTGTTCTTGCACATTTAACGCATCACATTGCTAAAGCCAGCGCCAATATTGACAACATTAAAGTTGAAAGTCGTGACCAGAAGCATTGTATCGTGCATTTTACTTTATCGCTTAGAAATCGAAAACATCTTGCTGAATTGATTCGCCTACTTCGAACCGTTAAAACCATTGTGAAAATCACACGTCATCGATCTTTATGAAGGATTTTCGGTCCTAGAGCGGTATAACCGATCACTTAACGGGGAAAGCCAAGCTTCCACCCCGTTATTCAAGGGGAGAAATCGCGATTCTCCCCTTGAAAATCCCAATCGCGCAAGGAAAGCACTTGAAAATGCGAGATCGCATTTTCAAGTGCAATGGGTATATTAGACTTCTTTCCAAACCCAGTAATTTACTTGATTTCTAGGCGAACGATTGGCGAGGACCGGAGTTTACATGAGTCAATGAGGACTGTAGCTGGGCGTTCAACAACGAAATCAAGTAAAATTACCCAGTTTGGAAAGAAGCCTATTATCGATAAGGCGGATTTCGTCTAACCACACAGCGGCTAAACGCCGACCCCAGTGGTCAGCCACATAGTCGACTTTAAAGCCCAAAGCTTCTAGTTCTTTATTTGTATCTTTTAGATTTTGTGCTTTTTGTAAAATTTCTGGGAAAGATCGTGCTTTTTTTCGCTGTTCTTGTGTTAACCGTGAATTTCTGGAACTTAATGCCAAACCATCTTCTGCACGTACCGTTGGGCAAGCGATGACTTCTGTTTCTAAAAAAATTGCTTGAGTCATTTTTTGAATAAGTAACAGTTGTTGATAGTCTTTTTCACCGTAATAAGAACGCGTTGGTTTGACGATGTTCAAATATTTTAAAACAACCGTTAACATGCCGGTAAAATGGCTAGGTCGAAATTGTCCTTCTAATATTTTGCTTAATTCCGTGGTTTCATCCACTTGAATCTGATAGTTATCAGGATAAATAGCTTGCTTGTCTAGTAGCAGCAAATAATCAATTTTTTGCTGGGAAAGTAAGGCTTTGTCTGTTTCTAAGGTGCGCGGATAGTTTATAAAATCTGTGATGTGATTAAATTGGGTGGGATTGATAAAGATAGCGGCTACGGTTACATCATTTTCTTGCTGAGAACGCAAACATAAACTTAAATGACCGGCATGCAAGTGGCCCATGGTATGCACAAAGCCAATACTTTTATTCTGTATTTTTTTTCGAATGGTTTTCCATTCAGCAAAGTTAGTAACTGTGTTCATGCGCTGGAAACTCTCCTTGTTTTACTGATTGGGCATAATCATCGACACTTTGGCTAAGTAATTGACTAGCAGTCAAAAACTGTTTGACAAATTTTGGCTTGAAACCTAGGGTTAAGCCGAATAGATCCTGCATCACTACTATTTGGCCATCGGTATCAGGACCTGCACCAATTCCGATTGTTGCTATTTTTAGGTGTTGGGTAATTTCTTTGGCTAGTGCTGCTGGAATGCATTCCAATACCAGTGCAAAACAACCTGCTTCTTGCAAAGCCAAGGCATCTTGTTTTAATTGCTGAGCGGCGGAGGCTGTTTTTCCTTGGACTTTATAACCACCTAATATGTGCACAAGTTGCGGAGTTAAACCAAGATGGCCCATGATCGGAATACCGGATTCAACTAAATGGGAGACTAATGCTAGATTGCCCGCAGCACCCTCTAGTTTAATAGCGTGTGCACCTGCTTGCATTAATTTTCCAGCTGCAGAAACACTTTTACTGAGTGATTTGCGATAGCTTAAGAAGGGTAGATCGCCGATGATAAACTTAGCGCCTGCACCACGACTGACAGCAGCGGTATGTAATTCCATCATCATCAATGTTGCCATCACAGTATTTGTAAAACCGTGCATGGTCATTGCCAAACTGTCCCCGACCAATAAGGCATCGATAGGAGAATCTTTAAGAATTTTTGCTGTGGTATAATCATAACAAGTGAGCATTACGATTTTTTCTTTTGCCAGTTTTTTTTTATAGAAAATCTGGCTATGCATCAGTTGCCGCTCTGCAGAGTACAGATGTGGAACGAAATAGTGGTACCTGTCGCATGATCAAGTCCTCATCGGGTCATTATTTTAGGATTCGCTTATCTTTGCCATCAAGGTCAAAGTAAAGCGGTAGTTTAATGTAGCGCGTACCCATGCACAAGCTAATTGCAACACACCCTAACCTTAACACACATCTCTCTTTATGCTAGCGTAGTGGTATTACCTCCGTGTATTACCTTAACAGTTATTTCATGCGTGTTTTAATCATAAAAATGTCTTCGATGGGCGATATCATCCATACATTACCTGCTGTTAGTGATGCAGCTAATGTACTCCCTGGAATCCAATTTGATTGGGTTGCTGAAGAAGCCTTTACCGAAATACCGACTTGGCATAAAAATGTTAATCGGGTGATCCCTATCGCTTTGCGTCGATGGCGAAAACAAGTCTGGTGCGCCTTACAGCAGGGTGAAATAAAACGCTTCTATAGACAATTACGCTTACAATACTATGATAAGGTAATCGATGCGCAAGGATCTATCAAAAGTGCAGTGGCCACACGTTTAAGTCATGGTTATCGTTTAGGAATGGATAAAAACTCGGTAAGAGAGGTTTTCGCTGATTTAGCGTATCAAGAAAAATTTTCAGTGCCGCGCAAACAACATGCGATTAGCCGTCTACGCCAATTGTTTGCACAAGCGCTCGGATATCCATTAGCGGAAAGCGTTCCACACTATGGCATAGTGAAAAATCGTTTGCACTCGGCAAAATTAGATCTGCCAAAAGACTACCTAGTCGTTGTACCTAATGCGAGTTGGTCAGCAAAATGTTGGCCAGAAGCTTCCTGGACACTGTTATTAGAAAAAACTGCGCAAGAAGGAATTCCTGTTGTTATCCCTTGGGGTGATGAAGAAGAAAGGAAACGAGTCATACGAATTCGTAGAGGTAACCAGAGCGTAACTGTGTTACCACATTTACGCTTAAGTGAAATAGCAAGCTTATTCTCACATGCCAAAGCAGTGGCGTGCGTTGATACCGGATTAAGTCATCTGGCAGCAGCATTGGCAACACCGACAATCGTTTTGTATGGGCCAACGGATCCTAAGTTAATAGGAACCATAGGACCGTCACAGATTCATTTACAGGCTACAGGCAATCAAATAGTTTCTGTAGAAACGGTATGGCAAGCACTTAGACAGGTTTTAGTTATTTGATTTAGGGTGTGTATCCTCGCCTAATGACGATTTTTGGTTAAATAAATGGCGCTTATACTCAAAGCAATTGGGTTTTCGGCAAGGCGCCGCGAAGACGAGCAACCGGAGTGTATGCATGAATCATGAGGATTGCGAGCTGAGTGGCAACGCAGACCGAAAATTCAAGTGCGAAGGGTATATTTTAAGAGTTGCACTTCCAGTGCCAATCAACCACTATTTTGATTATCTGGCACCTACAGATTTCGTTAATATTGCGTTAAAAAAAGGATTACGTGTATTAGTCCCATTTGGAAGACGACAGAAAATAGGTTTTTTAGTTGAAGTTAGCGAGACTTCTTCTTTTCCATCCTCACGACTGAAAACAGCATTAGCCGTTCTCGATAAAGAACCTCTTTTACCTGATTCATTATTGCATTTACTTGAATGGACAAGCCGTTATTATCACTATCCTTTCGGCGAAGTATTTGCCAATGCATTACCTCCCCTCTTAAGGAAGCAAAGAAAAGGTAATAACCTTACTGTTGCTGAGATCTCATCAATAAAAAGTAGCGATGATAATGAAATGGCGGCACCCACTGTCGCATTGAACATGCAACAGCAAGCAGCGGTAGATACCGTAACGCAATCCTTAGGAACATTTAAACCTTTTTTACTACACGGCGTCACAGGAAGTGGAAAAACAGAAGTTTATCTCGAAGTGATTGCAGCCACACTCTATCGAAAGGAACAGGTCTTGGTATTAGTCCCTGAGATTGGCTTAACGCCGCAAATGCTGGCACGCTTTCAAAACCGTTTTTCCGTTCCATTAGTGTTATTTCACTCAGGACTTACTGATAAACAACGTTTAAAGCATTGGTTGTTAGCTAAAACCGGTCACGCAAGCATTATTATGGGTACGCGCTCCGCTCTATTTACGCCGCTGCTTCACCCGGGCCTGATTATTATTGATGAAGAACATGATTCGTCGTTTAAACAGCAAAAAGGACTACGTTATCATGCACGGGATTTAGCATTGATGCGCGCCAAATTGGAAAATATCCCGATAATATTAGGATCGGCAACTGCTTCTTTAGAAAGTATAGCCAATGCTAGGCAGAAACGTTATCATTTTTTGTCGTTACCAAATCGTGCAGGCAACGCCGTTCAACCTCATCTTCGTTTTATTGACCTCCGCCATCAGAAACTTGATCAGGGATTTTCTCCTGTATTATTACAAAGCATGGAACAACACCTGAAAAATCAAGGACAAGTTCTATTATTTTTAAATCGGCGTGGTTTCGCGCCGCTTACGATTTGTCATGCCTGTGGTTGGACCGCTGATTGTCCGCACTGTGATCAGAAAATGACATTTCACAAAGCCCCTATGCATCTACAGTGTCATTATTGTAGCTACCGTTGCCCTCTAGCCTCTCGCTGTCCTGCTTGCCAAGAAGATCAGTTAGTTGTAATAGGTCAAGGTACGCAGCGTCTAGAAGCCACATTAAAAAAATATTTTCCAGAGGTTGGTATAGCGCGCCTCGATCGAGATAATACACGGCGAAAAGGAAGTTTAGAGGATTTATTAAAAAATATACACCAAGGAGAAAGTCAAATTTTAATAGGGACGCAAATGTTAGCAAAAGGACATCATTTCCCTAATGTCACACTAGTCGGTATTTTAGAGACCGATGCAGGATTATTTAGTGCTGATTTTCGTGCCTTGGAACGAACTGGACAACTTGTCATGCAAGTAGCGGGGCGTGCTGGTCGGGCAGATAAGCCCGGTGAAGTCTTGATTCAAACGCATCATCCTGAACATCCT
This sequence comes from Pseudomonadota bacterium, assembly GCA_040384585.1. Lineage (GTDB taxonomy): Bacteria > Pseudomonadota > Gammaproteobacteria > Diplorickettsiales > Diplorickettsiaceae > JAZKJD01. The sequence goes on from JAZKJD010000029.1 coordinate 24,305, forward strand.
TCATTGATGCATTTAATAAATGAAGGTTATCTTAGTTTTAGTAAAAAATTATTAGTAGAAAGACGATTATCGATGTTGCCTCCCTATACCCACTTAGCATTAGTTTTGGCAGAAGCAATATCGTCTTCTTATCCATTGAATTTTTTAAATGAAATTAAGCAATGCGCTAATCAACTACAAAAAAATGTCGCAGTATTAGGTCCTATTCCTGCCTTATCACCGCGTCGAGCAGGATATTATCGTGCCCAATTATTATTTCAAGCAACAAAACGTAATGATTTGCATAACTTGTTGAAATCACTAACAAAATTGATTCCTGGATTGAGCAACCGCCGTCGCGTACGTTGGTCGCTGGATGTTGATCCATTAGAAATTATCTGACAAATATATTTTATCCTAGGTTCTGTCTCTAACGTTATGATTGTCGTCATCCGCAAGGCGAAAACAGCCAAAAAAACGGAGTTTACACAACGTAAAAATGTAAATTACAAAAAATAGCAACTAAGCAAAAAGATAGCGGGCGCTTAAAAAAATACTATTCGCATGTAGGTTGGCGTTTTGTAATATGCCAATGGAAGGCGTAGTAGAGCCATTGACTGTAAATACATTATTCACCTTATTTTTTCCAAAATCATCATAGAAATAGCCTAGGCTTAGCCAAAAATCATCTTTGACAGGGTAATCTATACCTGCACCGAGACTATAACTAAAATCTCCTGTTAGCGTAGTAGAACCACTAAGTTGGTTTGCAAAGATTGGCGAATTTACGAAAAACTGACTAATCCTATTAAATGAAACGCCTAAGCCCATTGCAACATAAGGCATTAATTTTTTCCATTGATAAATATCCGCTTTCGTCATGATAAGCCAACTTTCCTGCTGCATTCTGTAATTATAATTAGTAGGCCCAGGGTCTACAGAAGGTGTCTGCGAAAATCCATACACATTAACCGGAGAAGTGTAGCGGTGCTGCAAACCCACATTAATACTAGGCAACCATGGATACTCTTGTGACCATCGATAACCGATACCAACAAAGAAAAATGGCGTGCTATAGGAATTTCCAGTACGTAAGTTACCTAGAACAGTTGTTCCATTGGGAGATTCTAAAAAACTATTACTACGTGCATAGTCATAGGTTTTTCCGACACCTAGATCAAAATAAAAACGGTGAGGATGGCAATAAGATTGGGTAGTTGACGTCGTTTCTGCATAGACCACATTTGAAGTTAAACCTATTATACCTGCAAGCGTTACCATCCTTGTAAAATGCATTTTAGCTCCTTATTTCAATGCTCTTTTCATAGACTATTTTCAGTTAAACTATAGCCTAAAAAGATAAGAACTCAACACCTAATGAAACAGTTAGCATGCAGGCATATTCACCGCTAACGATTTTGCTAAGCCACCTAGAGAAGTTTCTTTATAGATCGCCATCATATCTTTTCCCGTTGCAAACATAGTTTCAATCACCTTATCTAAGGAAACCTTCTTATTTTTACCATCCTCCATTAAGGCTAAATAAGCTAGCTTGATAGCTTTTTCTGCTCCTACACCATTTCGTTCAATACAAGGGATTTGTACTAAACCTGCCACGGGATCGCAGGTCATGCCTAAATGATGCTCCATCGCCATTTCTGCTGCATTTTCGATTTGTTCTAATGTGCCCCCTAATACAGCCGTCAAAGCACCCGCCGCCATGGAGCAAGCGACGCCGACTTCACCCTGACAACCCACTTCCGCGCCGGATATGCTGGCATTGATCTTATACAGTAAAGCAATAGCACCTGCCGTCAATAAAAAATCGCTAATCGATTTATCACTAACGTTCTCATAGAAATGACGATAGTAGGTTAATACGGCTGGAATAATACCGGCAGCACCATTGGTTGGTGCCGTCACAATACGACCACCGGCTGCATTTTCCTCATTCACTGCCATGGCATATACCGTAGGCCATAAAAAAGAACCTGCAAACACAGGTAATTTTTGAATATCTTTGTTTTTTAGTTTTTTATAGAGTTCCGGAGCGCGACGCTTAACAAGAAGCCCCCCGGGTAGTTTACCTTCCGTATGACAGCCTTTATGCACACATTCTTGCATGATATTGGCAATTTCTAAAAGTGCAGCAGGTATATTTTTATGCGGGGCAAGTGCTTTCTCATTAGCAAGCATCATCTCCGAGATAGTTAATTTGGACTTTTTACAGGCATTAAAAAGTTCCTTGGCATTACTAAAAGGGTAGGGAACAGCAATAGACTGCTGTGGTTTACCGAACTGCTGTTCAGTAACAATAAAGCCTCCGCCTATAGAATAATAAATTTGGCTTTTTAATTTTTTCCCCTTAGCGTCTAAGGCTGTAAAACACATACCATTGGTATGTAGAGGTAACAGTTCTTTTTGATGGAACAAAAGATCGGTTTTTTCGCAGAAGTAGATTGGTTTTTTTCCCGCCAAATAAAGCTGTTTCTGTTCCGTGATTTCTTTCGCACGCACAGGCAATTCTTCAGGAATTACGCTATCAGGCAGTTGAGCTTCCAGACCATTTAAAATAGCCAAATCGGTAGCATGCCCCCGGCCTGTTAACGCCAGGCTACCATAAAGTTGGACTTGTAGGCGTTCCACTTGATCTAAGGGGAGTTCGGTGACGAACTCATAGGCTGCCTTCATGGGCCCTACGGTATGGGAACTGGATGGCCCAATACCAACCGAAAATAAATCGAAAATACTGACAGTCATAAATGACTTTCCCTCATTGTTTTACTGCCATTCTAGCGCTTTTGTCTTACCGAAAGAAGCTTTATTTCCTGGGTAAATTAAATATGGATCGACTCTTCCCAGCAACAATAACGGGGTTCTCTGTCTTATCCTCTTTTTTTTGAAAAAAACTAGAACAACTATGACTACGTCCCAAAAGAGGAGTAAAAGTAGTTTTTTTCATCTCTTGGACGTAACCGTTATTTATTGATACTACTACGGTAGGGTCTTTATCCTTTTCTTCTATTATCTTTGTGGACGAAGGCCGTTTAAGACCATCAATAACACGACCTATTCTTGAAAAAAGGGCAGAAATCACACTATTGCAGGTAATCGTCGTTATAAAAAGAGTTGCGGCTAGCGCAAGTGGCGGCGCTGCCGCTAAACCTCCTGTTAATGCTAATCCGGTAACAATACCTATAGTTAGCAAACATCCAGCAGCTAAGCCTAAAAAAGCACCGCGATACTCATGATATCGTGACGCTAAACGTTCAATCAGTAAAGCATCTTTGGATCGGAAACTATATTTTAAAAAACAATAAGCTTTCGTAAAATAATCAAAAAAAGATGTTGTTAAACTCGTTATACTGAAAATAAAAATTAACGTAAAAAGCGTTTTGTGTAGGACAAAGAGATCAAAAAAAACCTTGCTGATTCCTCCCACAGCAACTAATGGCAAGGTACCCGTTGCAGCTAATACAGCCACTAAACTTAATGCGACGGCTAAACCAAAAATAGCTCCGAATAATATCGCCTTTTTTTCTTGCGATAAGCGTGTGCCATCCATTGAACTACCTAATCGATTAAATAAACCACCTACAGCGCAAGCATAGCCCAAGGTAAAAATGAGATAGGTAAAATAAGAAAATACATTGAAAAAAGGCAGTATGATATGCAATGCGATACAGGCAATAGCTAGCCCCATTCCTAATAACATACCAACGGATGTCAGTTCTTTTTCTTGGACGCCTATACGTCGGGTCATCACAACCTCTTTATTCAAGAGGGTCGTCACTTTTGTTTTCTCTTTTTGTGTTCCTGTTTTGAATGAACGCGCAGTGAATAAATTCAACAAACGGCCTATATACGCACCACCAGCGATGAAACTAGCATACTCTGCAAGAACAGTGAGTATAGTTAAGAACCATTCTGATTCAAGTAATCCAGGCGCAACGATGAGTAAGGGCAATAATAATCCTAGACCCAAGAGTGAAACAGCAGCAATTGCTAAGCGTTCATTATCTAGCTGAGTTAATTTCTCTTTGATTGCTTTTAGTTTTTTCTTTAAGCTTGTCAAAAAACCTCAACTATTTTCTTGATGTAGTAGAAAAAAATGCTAATTTGATGATTTGAGAATAATTGCTTAAACTTAAGCCATGATTAAAAGAGCAATGGTAAGTGTAAAAACAAATTACTAGAGGTCCTAGCAAGTGAACAGCTGGATCAGCCTGTGTGATTCGATAAATAACGAGAAAGTAGTTGATAGACCTCAGAAACCTTTGTTTGATAATGATAATTTAAAGTAGCGATATGAGAGTGGTATCCGCCTATGCCTCGCCAAGTCGTAGAAGAATTGGCAATATTCTGACTCAAGATCCACGTTCCTACTGTCACATTGACACAAGGATCGTATTGAAGTTGTTGTTTGGTATATCCGTAAGCTTGAATCTTTGGCACCCAAATAGAATTTATTTGCATGGGACCATAGTCGAAGGTTCCATTTTTATTGGCCGAGGCTAATCCGACATGTCCACCTTCTGTGGCTAGAACAGAAAGAATTAATGTTGCAGGAACATGGTAAGCCACAGCGGCTTGATTAATGCATTCGATAGGTATACCGTGGATTTCTAATGTGCTGATCATTAAACCTCTTTCGGAACTGTGTCGCGTTGAGCTCTGCCTATGAAATAGGGCGGTAAGCAAAATAACAGGATACCTAAGATTAAGATTAGATCAAATTTTAAAAAACTGTCCACTGCAATCCCAGCAGGTGGGAAAAAGCCAATGATAAACGTCGCTAGGCATGCGAATAGACCTAAACCCGTTGTCAGCCAAATACCTACAACTCCTCCCGGAATACGATAAATACGAGCTTGATGACCTTCTTTATAACGTAAACGTAAAGCGGCTGAAAATAAAAAGATATAAAACAATACCGCTAACTGCGCCGTCATAACGCTTAACAGCCAATAAGTTTCACTTACAGTAGGAATCAGTATAAAAAGGCTGGCTAATAAGGAAACTAAAATCCCTTGTAGTAATAATAAGTTAATGGGAGCACCAAAACGATTTATCTTCAGAAGCCACGCTAAACCGCTTGTTTGGCTTTCAAGTGTGGCAATTAACAAGCCTCGCGTCGGTCCTATTACCCAGGTTGATACACTACATAAGCTCCCAATAATGATCAAAGCAATAACGACAGGAATCAAAAACCCTAAATGATAACTAGTAAAAAAAGCAACATAGGCATCGGTTAAACCAGATAATATGTTTAATTGCTGCGTAGGGACTATAAAAGCAATGGCTAAGGAACCTAACATAAGGGTTAGCAAAATTAATCCGGCAGACCAAAATAAAGCGCGTGGGTAATCTTTTTGTGGATTATGCACGTCCCCGGCATGTACCGCCGACATTTCTAACCCCATCAAACCAAAAACAAGGGTTGTTAGAAACGACAGATTAGTAAAGTCTTTCAGATTAGGTAAAAGCGCATGAGATGAAAAATGGATTGCGAGTGGTTTTGTACTTTTAATCCAAAAAAAAGCTAAAGCAATGATAAAAAGCATAGGGATCAACGTGCCTATCAGCGCACCCACGCTGCTAAGCCAACGGGAAACATGCAAACCTAAGCAACTTAATCCGGTAACGGACCACCAAATACATAATACCAAACCTACAACAAATCCTTTGTGCTGTACTAATTGCGGGTTAAATAGATAAGCGATAGCGGCAATAACAAATGCTAATATTGTAGGATACCAAATCACGTTATAGATCCATTGCAACCAGATCGCAAACCAACCCCAACGTGCACCAAAAGCAGTTCGGATCCAGATATAGGCACCACCCGTACTCGGCCAAGCCGTAGCAAGCTCTGCGGTAACCAATGCCGTTGGAATAAAAAATAAGACAGCAGCTAACAAATAAAAAAATAGCAGTGCATAACCAAACTGTGCCGCCACAGGCAGTGATCGTAAACTATCAACTGCCATCACATTCATCATGGCTAAGCTAAAAACGCCTAGTGGTTTAGTAATAACGGTCTTCATTTTATTTTTTTCCAGATTGATAGCTTGCAACAATCCACGTAACAGCACCTATTGAAATTGCACTATCTGCTAAATTAAAGGTAGCAAAATGCCAATAACCAATACAAAAATCAATGAAATCAATGACATAACCTAATGTTACGCGATCATAAAGGTTCCCCAGCGCACCCCCTATAATCAGTGCAATCGCACAAGCTGACCCATTATTAATGTTGCTCCGATAGAGTAAACGAATTAAGTAAATACTAACGCCGAAACTAATAGCGGAAAATAACCAACGTTGCCAACCATCCGCCCAACCTAAAAAACTAAAAGCGGCGCCAGCGTTATGTGTCAAAATAAAATTTAAACAAGGAAAGACTGGAATGACGCTTGACCCATCCAAGCAATAACTCATCCATATTTTAGTGATATGATCAAGCGCAATGATGAATGCACTCAACCAAAGCCAGGATAGCTGATTCGTTTTTTTACGGAACATAATATTTACTTCATGAGAGGCAGAATCTAAGAAAGTGTCTTCAAATGTGCTAGGACGAGACAAAAATCTCTGTTTTTCGAGTATCGAAACGGAGCATACATGAAATATGTGATTAGCGAAACGCAGAAAAACAGAGGATTTTTGCCCGTCATCGTGCATTTGAAGACACTTTCTAAGCGTAACAACGTTCTTCTCCTCTCCCTCCAGGAAGATTTTCAATGCAACGTTGACAAATGGTAGGATGAGTAGGATCTTGTCCAACATCAGAACGGCGATGCCAACAACGCGCACATTTTACTTTGTTCCCTACCGTAGAAGTTACGCTTATTCCTAGCGTTTCTTCGTCTATTTTTATTAGCGTGGCTTGTCCAGGTGCTGGAATGGTTAAAAGCTTGGCATCTGAGGTAATCAATACAAATCGTAGTTCTTCTTTTAACGCGCTAAGGATGACCGCTAATTTAGAATCTGCGTTAATATATAACGCAATTTCCGCTTCCAAAGAAGAACCCAATTCACCCGCAATTCGGAGTTTTTCAATGACTTTATTAACCTCATTACGTATTTGGATCAATACATTCCAATAGGTTTGTCTATCCCAGTATTGATAGATCGCATTCAAGGGATCCTCCTCAAACGAAAGTGGCAGTGCATACCATTCATTTAAATATACTGTTTTCTCGCGTTTTCCAGGGAGATATTGCCAAATGTCTTCAGCCGTAAAGCTTAAAATGGGTGCTAACCAACGAACCATTGCTTCAGCGATGTGAAAAAGTGCGCTTTGTGCAGAACGTCGTGCCATACTTTCTTTTTGTAAGGTATACTGGCGATCTTTGATGATATCAAGATAAAAACCACCTAAATCATTAATACAAAAATTGTGTAGTTTCTGGTAAATAGTATGAAATTCATAGTCTTCATACGCGGCAATAATTTCTATTTGTAAAAAGCGAGCACGCTCTATAATCCAACTATCTAAAGACAACAGTTTATTAGTAGGAATGCAATCGTTAGCGGGATCAAAGTCATGTAGATTTGCCAATAAAAAACGGAGGGTATTACGAATACGACGATAGGCTTCAGCCGTACGTTTTAAAATTTCATCTGAAACAGTCATTTCCTTTCGGTAATCCGTAGATGCAACCCATAAACGCAGAATATCAGCACCTAAACTTTGGATCACTTTATCAGGAGCAATCACATTCCCTAAAGACTTAGACATTTTGTGGCCTTTTTTATCCACAGTAAAACCATGCGTCAAAACGGTTTTATAAGGCGCCTTGCCATTCATTGCTACGGAAGTTAATAAGGAAGACTGAAACCAACCGCGATGTTGATCAGAGCCTTCTAAATACAAGTCAGCAGGATAGGCCAATTCAGGATTTTTCATCAACACAGCATAATGCGTGACGCCTGAATCAAACCATACATCTAAACAATCCGTTAATTTTTCATATTTTTTTGCATCTATACCTAATAATTCTTCTGCGTTTACATCATACCAAGCATCAATACCCTTTTCTTCAACTCGGATCGCAATTTGTTCTAACAAATCTAAGCTTTTTGGATGTAATTCTCGGGATGTGTGATGCACAAATAGTGGAATGGGAACACCCCAACTTCGTTGTCGCGAAATACACCAATCCGGGCGGTTGAAAACCATCGCTTCCATACGCGCTTGACTCCATTCAGGTGTCCAATGCACTAGTTTAATGGCTGCTAAGCTAGCTGTACGTAAACCCTGTTGTTCCATGCTAATGAACCACTGAGGCGTTGCACGGAAAATTAAAGGGGTTTTATGTCGCCAACAATGCGCATAACTATGTTTGATATTTTCCTCATGCAATAAATTTCCTTGCTCTTTTAGTAGTTCAACCATTCTTGCATTGACTTTAAATACATGCTCGCCGGAAAATAAAACAGTACCCGGTAAATAACAACCATTATCTCCGACTGGGTTCAGTAAGGGTAATCCATATTTTTGCGCGACTATATAATCCTCCAAGCCATGTGCAGGTGCTGTATGCACCGCGCCAGTTCCTATTTCTGTCGTGACATGCTCACCTAGAATAATGGGGATCTGACGGTGGTAAAATGGATGCTGCAATAGGATACCTTCAAATACATTACCACTCGCTTGGCCTAAGCGCTGATAATTCGTTATTCCATAACGTGCTAAATTTGCCTCCAATAAAGACTCAGCAAACAATAAACGTTCTGTTTTTGTTTGGATCAAAACGTATTCAATCGTAGGATGTAAAGCAACTGCTTCATTAGCAGGTAGACTCCACGGCGTAGTTGTCCAAATGGGGACAGTAATAACACCATGGCCGGCAGCGACAGAAAACCGACTTAAAAAATCGGTCTCATCAATGACTCTAAATCTAACATCAATTGCCAATGAAACCTTGTCAACATATTCCACTTCAGCTTCTGCTAAAGCAGAAGTACAATTGACACACCAATGTACCGGCTTAAACCCTTGTTGTAGATGCCCTTTACTAATCACTTTACCTAAGGCACGAATGATATTGGCTTCAAACTTGAAATCCATCGTTAAGTAAGGATGGTCCCAGTCCCCTATAACACCTAAGCGTTTAAACTCATTACGTTGTATACATAGTTGCTTTTGTGCGTACTCACGGCATGCTTGACGAAAGGCTTTTGGCGTCAATTTGCTTCCCACAGGCCCCTGTTTTTTCTCAACATTTAATTCAATGGGTAGGCCATGACAGTCCCAGCCCGGCACATAAGGAGCGTCAAAGCCATTTAAGGTTTTGGCTTTCACAATAATATCTTTTAGGATTTTATTAACGGCATGCCCAATATGGATATGGCCATTCGCATAGGGTGGCCCATCGTGAAGAACATATTTGGGTTTACCTCGATTTTTTTCACGCAATTGAGCATAAAGCGCTGAGGATTCCCACTGTTTTAAAATCGCTGGCTCAACATTAGCCAGATTCGCCCTCATAGGAAATTTGGTCGCAGGAAGATTTAAGGTGTTTTTATAATCAATCATGTCGTCCCAATAGTCTGTCGCTTCTGTGTGCAGTACAAAAAATAGGTGAGGTGGGTCCTGCTACTGGGTGCGCTTTTTTTGTCGGCTTACGCCGCAAAAAAGAAGCTAGCATCCGTGTTTCCCATCGCTTTTTAAATTTTTGTACGGTACAGAGCTGTAGTTTTTAGCTCTAAAATTAAAAAAACTAGGGTGTGTTGACAATTGTGCTAGGATGAGCGAAAGAGAGTTGCTTTTTGAGTATCGTAACGGAGCATACACAGCGTATGTGAGTAACGAAACGCAGAAAAGCGGCTCTTTTTCGCCATCATCGTGCAATTGTCAACACACCCTAGGATAACATGCTTATAGTACGTCAGTATAACAAGATGATTATTCTGATTTACACAAGCCTTGCTGTATACAGGTTCCGCTAATATCCCAGCGTAATTGTCCGTTTTCTTGGTAAATGGGTGTCAATACATACGTAAAATGATCGACTTTATTTACCCGAATGCGCTGGGAGGTTGCCGCAATTTGGCCATTTTTACCTAGCTCTACGGCCGCAACATAACCTTTAGTCACGTTTTCTGCCTTAAAATTATTTGGTAAACCGTTTTGCCCCGCATCACCACAAGCGGTTACGCTATCATGTTCATGGATACAGGTCATTACAGCCAGTTTGAAAGGGGCAGTTGCTTGAATGACTTCAGAAAATTTAGCGCGATTGCTATAATTTTGATAGCTAGGGATAGCAATGGCTGCCAATATACCGATGATAGCAATAACAATCATAAGTTCGAGCAGTGTAAGTCCTTTCTGTTTTTTTTTGATTGTTTCCATAAATAGTATGATGCCCCTCAATTAAAGTTGTTAGGGTGTGTTGATTATTGCACGATGATGGCGAAAAAGAGTCGCTTTTCTGCGTTTCGTTACTCACATACGCTGTGTATGCTCCGTTACGATACTCAAAAAGCAACCCTTTTTCGCTCATCCTAGCACAATTGTAAACACACCCTACTCAAGCTGGATATGCCAAAAATAAACTTTTAGGTGGAGTCCACTCTAGTTTAACAAGGCTTCCTTATTTAAACCATAGCTTACCTTTTATACTCTACTGTATCACGTCGTTACACTATCATGGGGCGCAATGCGCGCGCGCATCAAGGATTCAGAGTATGTTAGAGACAGAACCTAGCATCAGCAGTATTTTTTGGTTCTGCAAATGACAAATTTTGAAAAAAGCGAACATCGTTAGACAAAGATCTTTTGGATTCATTCCCCTTTTGAGAAGTGGTTGGAGTTTGAGGTAGCGATAATATATTATTGTTAGCGAGCGTTAACTGATCCATACTGTATTTTGGATTTTTCAGAACGTTTTGTAGGCTACGAAGTAAAAAGCTGCGATCTAAGGAAGTGATTAATTTAATTGGCCAAGCGCTCTGAATGATTTGATAACGTTGGATAATTTCTTCGCGCATTTGTATAACATCTTTGCTTGAATTCAGTAATCCTCGCATATACTCTATGTCTGAAAGTCGTGCTGTCGGTAACGCTTCTCCTTGGTTACTATAATGTTGCGCATAGTTAGCTAACGCGGCTAATAAATCTCGTTTAAAATTATGAATTAGGTCGGGAGAGCAACTTTTTTGTCGAGTAATCTCGATAGCCTTTTTCCTCAATAAAGCGGACAAACGTTCAAGTAATGAAGTAAGTTGTGCTTGCCGATGAGCAACAGAATCACTATTAGCTAATAGTTGTATAGTTTCTAAGACAGTTTGTACTTGCTGGCGATACGTAGCCTGACTAAGCAAATCTCCATGATTTTGTATTTGCTGATAAAAATGGGTTAAACAGCTCAGTAAATATCCTTGATTTTTCTGAAACTGTTGGACTAGCCATTGCCGCCAGGGTTTTTTCCAGTATTTTTGTTGCCACTGCCACCAGCGAATAACAGCAATCTGTTGTTCTAGTGATTGCAGCGATTGTTGCAATAATTGATAACGCGTGGTTAATGACTGTAAAGTTGGGTGTGTGATAGATACCGTTTCTGGCGGTAGCCCGGCAAAATCTAGGGGTAAAGCAAACTGAGCCAATAAAGCCTGTTGTGTCTCTAAGAATTGTAAACGAGTATTTTTCGTAAATAACCATGTAAGTTTTCCAACTCTTTTAGGCCTGAAATCTATTAAGGCTTTAGGAATTAGCAACCGGTGTGATGATACTGTGATAATAGTGATATTTTCAATAGAGCTAAATTCCTCCTGATACCAAACTAATTGATAGAGCTGCTTTTTTTGATTCGTATTACCGTATTTTTCAATTGCACGATGTATTGTATTAAATGTAGAGGTATCGAGAATCATTTGGTACTTAGGCAACGAAGCAACAGGAAGTGGTAAGCCCAGCCGTTGGGTTTGTTGTGCCAGAGCATAGCTTACATCATCGCAAGTGATTTGGTTTTGTTGTTCTGCTATTTTCAACCGTAGTAACAACGCCTCGAGAACTTGATCGTGTAATACTTTAAGATGATTTAATTGAGTAAATAAAAACTGATAATAATCTTTGGCAATAGGATCAGGAAGCCGCAAAAAGTGAAAATAAGCGAGTTGTTTGTCCTCTAGCTCTTTGTGGGCTTGTGTAAAGTGAAGCTGATATTTAACAACAACATCTAGTAGAAATAATAAACCCTGACTAGAATAGTATTGAAAGGGTTGATGAATTTTCCATTGCTGATAGAATTGAATGAGACGACGTTTAAGTGGTGGATTATTTTTTGTGTGTTTTAAACCCTGTTTCCAGCTTGTGTCCTCATTTAAAAACACATTGAGACGCTCTTCCCACTTTAATCGTTGTAAAATACTTTGATCTATTTTTAGTTTCTGGACGATGGTTCGTAGCATCGGTAGTGCTTTTGTAGTCGGCTCTTTTATTCTAGCTAATGTGCTGCGCAATGTTTTACGATGCGTAACAAAATAGGAGGAATAATAGACGGATTCTCGAATCAGTTGAACGCTATTATTTAAAAAAGCTAACGCCGTTGGCTGTAAGTAAACTAAACGCCAGGTTTTATTTTGTTTTATTTTCGTATGATGCGTGCGATTAAAAAATCTAATTGCCTCATTTAAATTAAACATCTTGGATTTACCTCTTTTTAGATCGATAAATAAAAGTAAGAATTTCTTTTTTGTTCCGCATTAATATTTTTTGTTGTTTTCTGTGAGTGAAGTGAGTTAATTGGGCCGCTGTGGAAGTCCTTAGCGTTCCTTCGTTAACGGATTGAATAAGTTCAGGACTGCCAAATAATTGAATTTTTTCAGTCTGGCGGTAACTGTCTTTGCAGCCAAATTTAAGCAAGGAGGCTATTAATTCATCTGTTCTTCCTTTTATTTCGTCGAAATTTCGACGAAACTGTTTGCAAACACGAGGACCTTGGCGGTTTCCTAGAAATTTTTTTGCAGCAATGCCAATAGCTGCTCGTTCACAAATTAAAAAAGTTTGCACTAATACGGTTAGATCATATTTTCTTGCCAGCAGATCAGGCAAAGAAATGCGCCAAGCAGGAACCGTTCTTTTATGTTGCTGCTGATAAAGTAAATAAGTGATTGGATTCGCTATTAACTGCTGGTCTTCATCAAGGATGATCGGCCTTAATTTGTTTAAATCAGGAGGATCATTCTCTATAAAATCAGTTTCTATAAGGCCATGTTTCACATTATTTATCGGTACTCTGGATAGCTCAGCGGGTGGGTGATCCAAATGAAAGCGTAATCGTTTTAGCTGATTTTTCACTAGGGGAGAAACTAAATCCGAATGATGTATTTCTCCTGCATGTTGTTTCATGTATTTTTCTATCATTAGTGCATTTAACAAACTTACCTCAATACGCCCTTGTCGCATGGCACTAACGTGTTCGCGTTTTAAACCTAATATCTTTGCTGCCTCTTTTACCGATCCGCATTGTTGAATAAAAATTTCAAAAGCGTTGCTTCCCATGCTTATCCACTCCTGTTCTTTTTGTTGTATAACAAATACATTTTATATAAATGTTATGATACATATGTTCCGCAAAAACCAGATAATCTAAGTGGATAAAAAATATAAAAAAACAAGGATAAAAAAATGGAGACTTGATATGTGAATTGGCTAAGAACTGTAAAACCCAAGACGATCTATTTGGTCCGGAAGGGATATTTTGATCTTGCTACAGTTTTTCTAATCGTTACCCATAAGTTAGTTGTTAAAGAGGAGGCAGCTAAGACCAAATCAGCCAACATTTGTAAGCCTATCCAAATAGGTTTAGGTCCTGGATGCTTATCACTTTTTCGCTGTAAAAACCCTCCTAAACTTGCCACTAACTGCATCATGGTAGCTAAGGGAGGAGGTTTTAGGGGTGGTTTCTTTTTTCGTTTGACTAAATAAGCTATCTGCCATTCTGAAGTATGAAAAAATATTCCCAGCTACTATTCTGCGATTGGAAATCTGCTTTGGCTCGTTTTACTATCGAGTTTGGAGATAGAATTTAAACAAGGGTCTATAGCTAATTTACACAATTTATATTGCAGACTCGATGAAATTGATTCAACGCCGAGCTTATGGCTTTCGTAACTTTGAAAATTACCGCTTAAGAGTTAAAGTTTTATGTGCTTAAGCTGCCCCCTAAAGTGGAAAAGACCCCCTTGATTCTATTGGTGCCGATGAGACGAATCGAACGTCCGACCTACTGATTACGAATCGGCTAATTGCATTGTAACCTATTGAAAAAAGAACATTATTATAATCAGGACGACCCTTACAAATGTATAATAATGGCGATGTATGTCATGTTCAGTCGCGCAAAAGTCGCGCAAGAACTTTTATGGTAATTTTTAACTTGATAGCAAAAAAATTATGTCAAGGCAT
>JAZKJD010000030.1:0-11069 GCA_040384585.1 Pseudomonadota bacterium
GAGTATCGTAACGGAGCATACACAGAGTATGTGAGTAACGAAACGCAGAAAAGCGACTCTTTTTCGCCATCATCGTGCAATTGTCAACACGCCCTAACTTATATTCGACAACCCCACAATCAAGGCGTCTCTACTGCCAGAAATACCGGAATTCAACAAGCAAAAGGAATGTATATCTGCTTTTTAGATGATGATGATGAATATTTCCCCGAGTTTTTGGAAGAAATCGTTCACTTCCTAAAAAATAAAAAACAAGCGTTCATTGGTTTTATTCGAGTTGGCATCGCTAACGTATTCACATTGGGTAACCTAAGCAACGGCAAAGAAATGATAAAAACACAGCTATGGAATTTAGATCAGGAAAAAAATCTATTGTTCATCACAAAGATGGCCTATGTTGGACTTGTCTATCATCGTACCTGCTTTGAACGAGCCGGTGTTTTTAATCCAGAATTACACTTTGCAGAAGATTTAGATCTTGTTTTACGTATGTTAGCGGTAGGCGTCAATTATGCATCCATTCCAACGATTTTAATTAACATACATATACATGAACAACCTAGCTTAAGTCGCTCAATCGATACGGCGGGTGTCATCACTGCCATGGAACATTTTTTATTTCTCCATGATAAATTTCTCAATCAACATTTACCACTATGGCTTTACTACTACACTAGTCTTGCCAGACATTATTACCGTATTGGAAAAAAACCACTAGCCAGAAGATTAGTCCGCAGTATCTGCAAAAAATGCTGGTACTACACTAAAATATGGAAAATATTCCTTAGATTTGAACTTAGAGATAAAAAGCAATAAATTGGACTTTTTCAGAGTACGATGCCGGAGTATAATGCTAGGAAAATTCAAATAATGGAAACTACCATGGGCAAACGAACCACTCTTCATACGCAACACCAAGCATCCGGCGCTAAAATCGTCGATTTTGCTGGCTGGGACATGCCACTGCATTATCGTTCGCAGCTACAAGAGCACCATGCCGTAAGACAGGATAGCGGTTTATTCGACGTTTCCCATATGCTCGCCATTGATATTTCCGGAGAAAATGCAAAAACCTATCTCAGCTATTTATTAGCGAACAATCCACAACGCTTAACACCAGGTAAAGCGTTATATAGCTGCCTGTTAAATCATGAAGCCGGCATTTTAGATGATTTACTTGTTTATCAATTATCTGAACAACGCTACCGAATCGTCGTTAATGCGGGAAATCGAGAGCACGATCTCAATTGGCTACATGAACAAGCAAACGCTGTTAATAGGCTAACTATTGAGCCGCGAACTGACCTTTCTATCATCGCTATTCAAGGACCCAATGCAAGACAGAAAGCCCACTCGGCGTTTAACCCAGCACAGCAATCCCTTGTCGAAAATCTAAAACCTTTTCACTGTGTAGAACAGGACAGCTGGTGCATTGCCAGAACGGGTTATACCGGTGAAGATGGTTATGAAGTCATGCTTCCCCATCACCAAACAGAGACCTTCTGGAAACGCTTATTAGCATTAGACATTTCGGCCTGTGGATTAGGCGCACGCGACACATTGCGCTTAGAAGCCGGCTTTAATCTGCATGGTTCCGATATGGATGCATCCACTACGCCGCTTGAATCTAATTTGGGATGGACAATTGCTTGGGAACCCTTAGCTCGCGACTTTATAGGTCGTGAAGCACTCAGTAAACAACGAGACTCACTGCAACGAGAATTACGTGGTTTAGTATTGGAAGAACGCGCTATACTACGCAAGGGTTATACCTTAATAACGAAACAAGAAAAACAAGGACACATTACCAGCGCTAGTTTTTCGCCTAGTTTAGGCTGTTCTATCGCACTGGCACGCTTACCCGTTAATAGTGGGGATTATTGTCAGATTGTGATTCGTGGTAAAAACTACCGCGCAAAAATTATTAACCCTCCTTTTGTGCGCAAAGGAAAAAAAGCATTTGAATAGATTCTGTCCCTAAAGGGCGCCTCTATAAATTAGAAATTTTGCTTCAAGACAAGGCGCGATGTTGGCGAGCAGCGCAGTTGACACGGAGTCAATGAGCAGTGTAGCCAACATCGCAACAACGTATTGAAGTAAAAGAGCAATTTATAGAGGCGCCCTAAAGTGATGATTATCGTCATCTTCTATTTGTATAGAGACTACATTTTATGAAAAACATACCAAAAACATTGAAATACACGCGTACCCATGAATGGCTTAGATTGGAAGGAGACAATACAGCCTATGTTGGCATTACCGATCATGCGCAAGCATTATTAGGCGATATCGTATTTGTTGAACTCCCTGCACTTGAAAAAAAAATTAAAAAAGGCGAAGAAATTTGTGTATTAGAGTCAGTAAAAGCGGCTGCCGATGTTTATTCTCCACTGTCAGGCGACATTATTGAAACCAATCCCGCATTACGTGAGTCCCCCGAACTCATCAATTCAGACTCTTATGGCGAAGGCTGGTTGTTTCGTATCAAATTTTCTGATGTAAAAGAATTAGAAAATTTATTAACGGCTGAAAGCTACCAACAACAACTTTCTGTAGAGACCCACTAACATGCCATTTATTCCGCATACCGACGTCGAAATACAAGAAATGTTAGCCACCATTGGCGACCCTACGATTGATGATCTCTTTGATGAAATCCCTCCTCATTTAAAAAGTGCTGAGCTAGCTTCTATCCCTGCTGGGCTAACAGAGATGGACATGGCGCGTCTCATTCAAGAGCGCACACAGGAAAATAAAAAAGGGCTTTGTTTTTTAGGTGCTGGTGCTTATGAACACCATATTCCTGCGGCGGTTTGGGATCTCACCAGCCGCGGCGAATTCATGACTGCCTATACGCCGTACCAAGCGGAAGCCAGTCAAGGGACTTTACAGCTCATCTATGAATATCAAACCATGATGACAAGCTTAACGGGTATGGATTATTCCAATGCTTCGCTTTACGATGGCGCTTCCGCCCTTGCTGAGGCGCTTTTAATGGCGGTCAGAGCCAATAAACAAAGTCGATCGGCTCGAATTTTAATCCCTAAGACCTTACATCCCTTTTATCGGCAAACGCTACAATCGATTGTCACACAGCAAAATATTGAGCTGATTGATTTACCTTATTCTGAGCAAGGGAATACGTCTTTGACTGCCCTGGAACCCTGGAATCACGAAGATATCTGTGCGTTAGTTATTCAACAACCTAATTTTTTTGGCTCATTCGAAGCCGTCGATCAACTCAGCGATTGGGCGCATGAACACAATATTTTTGTCATTGCTGTTGTCAACCCTACTGCCTTAGGATTAATCAAAGAGCCCGGCCAATGGGGGAAAAAAGGCGCTGACATTGTCTGTGGCGAAGGCCAAGCATTGGGAATACCGCTAGCAGGTGGGGGGCCTTATTTTGGCTTTATGTGTTGTAAAAAGGAATGGGTACGACAAATGCCCGGCAGAATTGTCGGACGCACTGTCGACAAAACCGGCAACCCGGGATTTACACTAACCTTACAAGCAAGAGAACAACATATTCGTCGCGCAAAGGCGACGTCGAATATTTGCACCAACCAAGGACTTTTAGTCACCGCCGCTACGATTTATATGAGTTTATTAGGCCCTACCGGCTTAAAGAAAGTAGCGCAAGCCTCTCATCACAACACACAACAACTGGCAAAACAATTAACTCAAATAGCAGGGGTGGAATTGATTTTTCATTCTTCTTTCTTCCATGAATTTATTATTCGTTTACCAAATCCCCCTAGTACTATATTAGCCAAGTTAGCAGAAATCGGCATACAAGGCGGCCTGGACTTATCGTCACTCTACCCCGAATTAGGCAATGCACTGTTGGTATGTGCCACAGAAACAAAAACTCAACAGGATCTGGATTTTTATCAAGAACAACTCACACTTTTATTAACCTGATACTCATAAAAATTTATGCTTATTTTTGAACGCAGCCAAGTTGGCCGCACTGCCAAATCACAAATTCCAGCTAAGTTATACTCAAAGCAATCCTGCCTTTCTGCTATTCCCGAAGGCTTACTACGAAAAACAGAGCCTTTACTACCGCAAGTTTCAGAATTACAAGTCGTACGTCATTACACCGGCCTATCACAAAAAAATTTCTCTATCGATACCCATTTTTATCCATTGGGTTCCTGTACGATGAAATATAATCCACGTGGGGTACATCGTTTAGCGTCATCGCCTGAATTCCTAAACCAACATCCCTTACTACGTGAAGAAAACTGCCAAGGGACTTTACGCTGTCTATTTGAGTTTCAAGAAATCTTAAAAGAAATCACCGGTATGCGAGGTGTTTCATTAACACCTATGGCGGGCGCCCAAGGTGAGTTTGCCGGCGTTTCTATGATTAAGGCCTACCATGAATCTCGTGCCGATACCGCCCGTACTGAATTCCTAATTCCCGACGCCGCACACGGTACCAATCCTGCATCTGCTGTGATGTGTGGTTATACCGTTCGCGAAATACCCAGCAATGACCAGGGAGATGTTGATTTAACTGCCTTAAAAGCAATTGTTGGTCCACATACCGCTGGCATTATGTTAACCAATCCCTCTACCTTAGGTGTTTTTGAACGACAAATTGTAGAAATTGCCAGCATAATTCATGATGCAGGTGGTTTACTTTACTACGATGGCGCCAATCTCAATGCCATTTTAGGCAAAGTCAGGCCCGGCGACATGGGATTTGATGTCATGCATCTCAATCTACATAAAACCTTTGCCACACCGCATGGCGGCGGCGGGCCTGGCGCAGGTCCTGTCGCTGTTGGAGAACGCCTACTTCCCTTTTTACCTATTCCTATCGTTGCTTACAAAAATAGTCATTACTACTGGTTAAACGCAAAAGATAGACCACAAAGTATCGGTCGCTTGTCTACCTTTATGGGAAACACAGGTATCCTCTTGCGCGCCTATCTTTATGCTCGCTTATTAGGCGGCGAAGGATTAAAACGTGTCTCAAAATTTGCAACACTCAATGCCAATTATTTATTGGCTAGACTGAAAGCGATTGGCTATGTCCCTGCCTTTCCTACACGACGTGCAACACATGAATTTTGTTTAACATTAAAAAAGCTAAAAGAAGATTATAATATAACCGCAATGGATGTGGGAAAACGTCTACTCGATTTTGGATTCCATGCACCAACAACTTACTTTCCTCTACTTGTTCCCGAGTGTTTATTGATCGAGCCTACAGAAACAGAATCAAAACAAGAACTAGATGCATTTATCCTTGCTATGGAAACTATTCTGCGTGAAGCTAGAGAAAATCCAGCAACACTGCGTAATGCACCCCATAGTCTACCAATGCAACGTTTAGATGATGTGAAAGCAGCACGAGAACTTGATCTTGCTTGGCAAGAAAACTAGCCAATGATGGCTCACCCTAGGGTATGCGCAACTAAAGCTTGAGCATTCTGTTTCACATTATGTACTCGTAAATAATCGACTCCTTGTAAGGAAAGCTGATAGGATAACATTGCCGTTTCAAAATCTCTGTCTGCATAAGGCTTCTCAGTCATTAAATTTAAAAAAGATTTTCTCGAATGTCCCACTAACAAAGGACACGCTAAATTCTGAAACTGTTTTATATTTTTTAATAAAAAGGCAGATTGTTGTGCTGTTTTTCCAAATCCAATCCCGATATCAAAGATAAGTTGTTCCCTATCAACGCCAGCCAATAGTAACTGATGAAATCGTTGTTCCGCCCACGTTACTATTTGTGCGGCAATATTAGGGTGAGAAGACAATACCTTGTTCTTATCCGCTGGAACCCCTAAATTATGCATAACCACACATTTTACTGAGGTTTTCGCAACTAATTCACGCATGTTGTTGTCCACAAAACCACTGACATCATTAATCCAATCAACCTCTAAATCCATTGCTTTTTCTGCTACCGTATAATGACGAGTATCCACGCTCACTATTGGCTTAACTAGCCATTCTCGTGAACGATCCTTTAATGCCGTTAAAACAGGTGCCAAGCGATGCCATTCATCGTTTGGTAAGACAGGTTCTGCACCTGGACGAGTTGATTCTGCTCCTATATCCAGGACTTCCGCTCCCTCGAACACTAATTTTTCGGCCTGAGCAAGTGCAGTAGTCACACTCATAAATTGGCCACCATCGGAAAAGGAATCCGGTGTTAGATTTAAAATTCCAACTAAACGACTTCCGGTTAAACGATGAGGTAACTGTCTGGTGTTGTAAGGCGCATTGTCAGAAAATCGCGAGCCCCATTGAGCGAGTAAATTAGATAAATCACGCTGTGGATGCTTCCAATCCGGTAATAAATCCAGTAATGGCCATAAAGCGAAAGGTCTGCGTTCTAATTCAGGATGGGGTATTTGTATCATGGCTTGCTCAATAACCCGATCATCCCAAGCCAAAATATCGATATCGATTATCCTAGGTGCCCATCGCTGACTTTCCTCTCGCCCCAACTGTTTTTCAATCTGCTTAGCCACGGCTAAGACGTCTATTGGCGACAAATCAGATTCACAAGCAACTGCCACGTTTACGTAAGGTTTATCCCAAGCAGCGGGGGCATAAGGGGGCAAAAGAGCGGACGAGCGATACACAGGTGAAATTTTTACCCGTGTAATTGTTTGAAATTTTTGTAATAATTGCACTGCCGAACGTAGATTATTTAAACTATTGCCCAAATTACTACCTAAGCCGAGTATCAACATATTCTTTTTTAAGGTGGAGGCTTGCCTTTTGTCAGTTAAAGGTTTATAGCTTTATCTTATAAGGTATAATAAAAGCATTACTTTCCTTAAGAGGTCAAGCAAAGTTATGGATTTCGAACAACAACAAACCCGGTTACGAGAGCTTATCGCACATGGTAAAAAGCAAGGATTTGTTACCTACGCCGAAATCAACGATTATCTTCTTGACGATATCATTCCTGAAACAGAGCAGGAACAACTACAGCTTGATGAAATAATCTTAATGATTAATGAGCTAGGCATTTCGGTGTATGAGGTTCCACCGGACATGGAAACTCTGCTTTCTACCAACATATCTACAAACTCTACTGAAGAAGAATCCAATTCAGGTAGCTCAACCATTTTAGGAAATATAAACGCTGAACTAGGCCGTACTACCGATCCTGTTCGTATGTATATGCGTGAAATGGGTACTGTCGAATTATTAACCCGTGAAGGGGAAATCAAGCTTGCCAAACGTATTGAAGAAGGGTTACAAGCCATTCTCGTCGCTCTTGCCCAATACCCAGAAAACATTTTAGATATACTCAATGAATACTCTCGTTATGAACAGCAAGAAATTCGCTTAAACGATATTATTAGTGGATTTCTTGACCTGGAAGAACTCTCTATTCCTTTAGAGTCATCTAGCAAAGAAGTTGAGGAAGAACTCAGTAATGAGGACGAGGAAGATGAAGGCGGTAAATTTGCTCAAGCAACCCTGAAAGAAGATAAAGATTCAGACGGTGAGAATGAAGAGACAAAGTTAAAAAGTACAAGCAGTGATGATGAAGGATTCAATGAACTAGATGGAGGTCCTGATCCAGAACTTGCTCATTCACGGTTTGATGAGTTAAAAGCGCTTTATCAAGCTTTTCTAGTGCTACAAAATAAATCAGGTCGCCATGACAAAAAAACTCTCAAGCAAGCAGGTTTAGTCTCTGACGCCTTTACTAAATTCAAGCTCATCCCTCGCCAACTCGATAAATTAACTCGAAAAATGCGTTCCCTCTTAGAAGAGATTCGAACTCAAGAACGGAAAATCATGCGTTTATGTATTAATGAAGCTAAAATGCCACGCCAAATTTTTATTGATTCTTTTCCAAAAAATGAGACCAGTGAAAAGTGGCTCAAAAAACATATCCTCTCAAAAAAAAGCTACGCACAAGCACTAAAGAACTTACAACTTTCCATCATTTCTGCGCAAGATAAACTACGCGATTTAGAAAAACGGGTCGATATGTCGATTGGTGAAATTAAAGAGATTAATCGACAAATGTCAGCGGGGGAAGCTAAAGCACGGCGCGCCAAGAAAGAAATGGTTGAAGCCAATCTACGTCTTGTTATTTCCATTGCCAAAAAATATACCAATCGGGGTTTACAATTTCTCGATTTAATACAGGAAGGAAACATTGGCTTAATGAAAGCAGTCGATAAATTTGAATATCGGCGCGGTTATAAGTTTTCAACATATGCGACCTGGTGGATACGACAAGCCATTACACGTTCGATTGCTGATCAAGCGCGTACTATCCGTATTCCAGTGCATATGATTGAAACTATCAATAAGCTGAATCGTATTGCACGCCAAATATTACAAGCAACTGGCAAAGAACCCTCTCCAGAAGAGCTCAGTAAAAAAATGGGTCTACCTGAAGATAAAATCCGAAAAATCCTTAAAATTGCTAAAGAACCCATTTCCATGGAAACACCCATCGGAGATGAGGATGGTGACTCCCATTTAGGCGACTTTATTGAAGATACAACAGCCCTATCGCCAATCGATGCGGCAACGATTGAAGGATTAAGGGAAAACGTTAACCAAGTACTTGCAACACTTACGCCGCGTGAAGCAAAAGTATTGCGTATGCGCTTTGGTATCGATATGAATACCGACCATACCTTAGAAGAAGTTGGAAAACAATTTGACGTAACACGTGAACGTATTCGACAAATTGAAGCGAAGGCGTTGCGTAAACTACGCCATCCTACACGTGCAGAACCCTTACGTAGTTTTCTTCCTCAGGAACAGTAATCTATAGTGGGCCCCAAAATCTAGACCAAAATCATCAAAAAATAAGAAATACTCTTGCCGTTATTTTATTAGACCTCTTTCAAAACCCAGTGATGGGCTTGAGTTCGAGGCAAACGATTTGGGAGGACCGGAGTTTACTAAAGTCAATGAGGACCGCAGCAAATCGTTTAACAATGAAATCAAGTAGTCTATAACGACAACGCACCACAATCGCTTGATGTAATTGGGTGCTATGAATTCCGTATTTTGAAGTAAGCTGGCTTTGCCTTAATTCTCCTTTTAATATTTCCAATACTATTTTTAGCTTTTCTTGTACACTGTAGCGCTTGCGTAGGCCACTCATTTTCCCCTCAGGTTAGTACAAGATTATACTTCTTATTTCCTGGTCCGGTTTTTGGAGTCCATTATAATCTAAGCTAATAGACGTGGTCATAATCAACTCCTATGTAGTTGGTTGCGTTAATTGCCATTACTTATCCTTTTAAGGTAGAAAGATGAGATAACGTATTTTGGAGAGTCTTATGTGCTTCCTTCAGCGCTTTCATAGCTTGCTTGTTGGAGTTAATAACAGCTTCAGCAAGTAGTTCTAGCTCTCGCTCCTCTTGAGAAGCACGTAACTGGAACGAATCGATTGCTCTTCTAGCTATTTCAGCAATAGATACATGCGCTTCTTCAGCAAGATTATTTAATTTAGTTCGCTGATCAGCGCGGATAAATAATACGTGTCTTTCCACAGTTCACCTCATCAATATCTTTATTAGATCATATGTGTTAGATATGTGTCAATTATACCTTTAACCTTTAAATAGCAGTTAACTAATTTATTATTATTTTTTAATACATACTTATGGGTAACCTTTGCACGCTACAAAAAATGCATTATCTTGAGTTAAGCTATTGAAATAATAGGATTATTTGTAGTTTTTGATATAAATAATTGAGAGCATTGACGGCGTCAAAAGAAAGGCTCGCTGATTAAAAAATAAATTCATATAATTAATTTTTTTACGTAAAAAGAGAATAAGAATATGAATAAGATCAGCGAGCTGAAACGTATTTTAGGTGAAAGTTTTGATTGGAACAAGGCCCGGTTAGATTGTTTTGTTAGAATGCTGCTAGCACTGTTTGCAGTGCGTACTGTTAATCTCAGTGAGCTTGCCGTTGCTTTTGGTTCTAAAGCTAAAGTCAGATCCCGATATATAAGGCTTCAGCGTTTCTTCAAACAATTTATATTTGACTATGACATTCTGGCTCGTTGGATATTTGCTTTATTTTTCTCCGATAAAAAATCAGTTTATATCACGATAGACCGCACGAATTGGTTTTGGGGAAAAAGTAAAATAAATATTTTTGTTTTGGGCATTGCCTATGAAGGACTTGCTATGCCTTTATTTTGGCAACTATTGCCTAAAGCAGGGAGTTCCAATTCATCCGCGACATGATACTCAATCCCTTTGCTAAAATTAAAGAGTTTAAATTTTCTTTGACCGAACTCATTACCAAATCTACCTACAAAACAGCAATAAACTCAACTGGGCATTATAACTGGTGATTTTTTGTAGCGTGCAAAGAGCATTGGTCAATTGAAAATCAGTTGCACTGGACCTTAGATATTGCTTTTCGTGAGGATGAATGTCGTGTGCGCAAAGGGAATACTGCAGAAAATTTAGCGGTTGTTAGGCACATTGCACTGAATTTATTGAAACGTGAGAAAACTGCGAAAGTGGGCATTAAAATAAAGCGTAGTAAGGCCGGTTGGGACTCTCAATATCTCGCTAAAGTCCTAAATTTATCGGGATTTTAAGCGCGATTGCCCTTAGGGCATACCTTAGATGCTGCCTTTGAACGTGTTTTGCTGATTATGCAGCAATTCCAAACGCAACTAGATACCGATAGCTTGCAGTATGTGATTAATAGTTATCTACCTTCCAATCTATCTAACAAATTACCCATCCTAACCAACAAAGAAAATCAAGTATGGCTGAGTAGGAATGGACAAATTATCGCGGCACAAATTGAAAATACTGATGTTAGTACCTTGCGTTCAGAATTAGCCAGTCAAGCACCCAATGGTGGGGACGGAACAGGTTTAATTGGTTATTACGATACTATCAATAAGCAAGGGTTGACCTTACAAGCGTATCTTAAAAGTTTTGAACAACGAATTGAACAACAAATAGCAGCACTTTCTGAAGCTGCCATTCAAACAGGCGATTTTATTATAACAGGCGCTGATTGATCTTGCAACAGTTTTTTAGACACTAAGAATCGAGAGGTTGATAAAACCGTCG
>JAZKJD010000031.1:0-16700 GCA_040384585.1 Pseudomonadota bacterium
TCTATCGTTGAAAACGAGTTGGCTAGATGCAAATGAATTCGTGGGGATATTTCAGCTCGCAATGACGAAAAATGCTTTACTATCGCTTCAACCAAAAATTAACTGTCTTTTCAATAGCTTACTTCATCCTAATGCATTTTTTGTAGCGTGCAAAGATCGTCGCGCTGTTTGATAGATGAATTATTAAAAAATAAGGAAGAAGGGAGGTCAACAAAAGTTACGTCAACGAGGTTTTCAGCCAGGGTTAAATGTGGTTGAAACTTTAAAGACACACCCTAAGGAACCTCTAAAATCTTGAGCGTATTCGTCCCTCCCGCTGTCTGTAACAAATCACCATAAGTAATAAGGATACGATCCGCTTTACGCAAAACACCGTACTTTTTTAATTTAGCAATGGCTAAATCATTGAGATACCGCTTATCTAACTTTTCGATATCGAAATAGATTGGATAAACCCCTCGGTAAAGTGTTAATCGACGCGTTGTTTGAACACTATGGGCCAAGGCATAAATAGGAATCCCAGAGCGAATCCGGGACATCCACAAAGGTGTAGCACCCGATTCAGTTAATGCAATGATAGCTCTGATATTATAATGATTCGCTGTGTACATAGCCGCCATGGCAATCGCTTCATCGGGTCGCTGAAACTGACATTCCACACGATGTCTTGATACCAGGGTTTTCGCTTGTTTTTCTGCTCCCAAACAAATACGTGCCATTGCTGCAACAACCACTTCGGGATGATCGCCAGTCGCTGTTTCTGCTGACAACATAACCGCATCGGTTCCATCTAATACCGCATTGGCCACATCAAATACTTCTGCTCGTGTTGGAATAGCATTATGGATCATGGATTCCATCATTTGTGTGGCAGTAATAACGACTTTATCTAATGAACGCGCACGCTGAATAATATGTTTTTGTACTGACGGTAATTCTGCATCGCCAATTTCCACACCTAAGTCGCCCCTTGCTACCATGACTGCATCAGAGGCTTTAATGATTTCATCAATAATAGGTATCGCATCGCTACGTTCTATTTTTGCAATTAAACTTGCATTTCCTTTAGCTCTTTTTAATAAAGCACGTGCTTTTTTCATATCCGCTGCATTACGTGGAAACGAAATAGCGATATAATCCGCATTTAATTTAACGGCTATTCTTAAATCTTTTTTATCTTTAGGTGTCAATGCTTCAGCAGAAAGACCACCGCCTTTTCGATTAATTCCTTTGTTATTAGATAATTCACCACCCACGACGACTTTGCAAATAATTTTATTCTTTTGAACTTTAATAACTTTCAATACTAAACGTCCATCATCAAGTAATAACAAATCACCGCTGCGTACATCTTTCGGTAACCCTTTATAATCAATGCCCACCGAGTTCTCATCACCCCTATCTTTGGGTAAATCGGCATCTAAAACAAATTGCCTCCCTTCTTTTAAAAAAACCTTGTCGAGTTTAAATCTTGCAATGCGGATCTTCGGTCCCTGTAAGTCCGCCATAATAGCAATTTCACGCCCCGCCTCTTTAGCGCACTCACGCACTACATTGGCGCGTCTTATATGATCTTCTGCTTTACCATGCGAAAAATTCAATCGCACTACATCTAACCCAGCCGCTATCATCGCTGACAAAACGCCCTTTTTATCCGTAGCAGGACCCAATGTCGCTACAATTTTGGTTCTTTTAAGTCGATTCATCATTGACCTCTTGCACGTTCTTGTAACACCTGTAACACAGGAAATGTTTTTCCTTCGACAAATTCGAGAAAAGCACCTCCGCCTGTAGAAATATAAGAGATCTTATCGCTAATTGCATATTTTTCGATGGCCGCCAAGGTATCACCTCCTCCTGCAATAGAAAAGGCGTTGCTATTGGCAATAGCGAGACTTAACGCTAGCGTACCCTTTTCAAAGGGGGCTACTTCAAAAACGCCAATAGGTCCATTCCAAAGGATAGTAGCTGCCGATACTATAGATTGCTTATAAAGTTTAATAGATTCTGGACCCATATCTAAAACCATTTCATCGCTTGCTATTTCTGTTAAGTTTCTAATATGTGTTTTCGCTGTTATAGAAATTTCTTTAGCTACGATAACATCAATGGGTAAAACAATTTCAACGTGGTTTCGCTGCGCGACCGCAATTAAACGATGGGCTCCTTCAAGCAAACCTGTTTCAACTAAGGAGCGCCCTAGTTTATAGCCCTGTGCTGCCAAAAAAGTATTCGCAATCCCTCCCCCCACAATTAATGTGTCGACTTTATGTAGCAAAGAATCTAACACCTGTAATTTACTAGAAACCTTAGAACCTCCAACAATAGCCAGTAACGGTCGCGCTGGATTTTGTAAAGCCTGCGTTAACGCATTTAATTCTGCTATCAATAATAATCCCGCACAGGCCTGTGGCGCAAACTGCGCCACTCCAACTGTCGACGCTTCATTACGATGCGCGCTAGCAAAAGCATCCATAACAAAAATATCACCTAATCCCGCTATTTTTTTTGCAAGAACTGGATCATTTTTCTTTTCTCCACGCTGAAAACGTACATTCTCGCAGAGCACGATTTCTCCTGGAACAATCTCAATCCCGTCTATCCAGTCAGCAATAAATCTGACGGGGCAACCTAATAAGGTTTGTAGGCGCTTTGCAACAGGAGTCAAAGAAAATTCCGGCGTCACATGCCCTTCTTCCGGCCTATTGAGATGAGACAGTACAATAACAGCAGCGCCTTGTTCTAGGAGATATTGAAGCGTGGGTAAGACGGCTTGAATACGTGCATCACTGGTAATGTATCCATTTTTCATGGGAACATTAAGATCTTCGCGAATAATGACGCGCTTCTGATGTAGATCTACATCTTTCACACTGACTAAAGACATAAAACGACACATCCTAGCTTATCAATAGACCTCTCGCATAAGCTGCGTGATAGACTTGGTTTCATCGTTTATACCCTAAGTTTATATAGTAAATCAAAAAGATACTTGATGCGTAATTCGGCGCTAGCTTGTTCGGCGATAAAACGTATACGAGAAGGGCCCTCTAGCTTATATTGCGCTGGGTTTTTCTGAATCAGTTGGATAATAGTAATGGGGTTAATACAGGGATTTGTAATAAATTCAATAACGCCGCCTTGTGGACCCGCATTTATTTTTTTTATACCTAATTGTTGGGCTAATAATTTTAGCTCGGCTATCTGAAAGAGATTTTTTATTGGCTCAGATAATAAACCAAAACGATCGATCATTTCTACCTGTAAAGCTTCAAACTGATCTTTATTTTTTACACTGGCAATGCGTTTATATAACACTAAACGAGTATGTACGTCCGGTAAATAAGGTTCTGGAATCAAAGCAGAAATTTGCAAGTCAATTTCTGGTCCTCGATCGGAAACAATCTCTTTCACCACTGGAAGCTTACCGGATTTTAACGCGTTGACCGTTTGCTCAAGCAATTCCATATATAAGGAAAATCCAATACTGTGCATATTACCACTTTGTTGCTCACCTAATAATTCCCCGGCTCCGCGAATCTCTAAATCATGCGTCGCTAAGGTAAATCCAGCACCTAGATCCTCTAAAGCACTTAACGCATCTAAACGCTTGATAGCATCAGCGGTCATAACGTTTTTCGATGGTGTCATTAAATAGGCATAGGCTTGATGGTGCGATCGTCCTACCCGTCCGCGCAATTGATGGAGTTGCGCTAAACCAAACTTATCGGCACGATCAATAATAATAGTATTCGCTGTGGGTATATCAATTCCTGTCTCGATAATAGTGGTACAAACCAATACATTAAAACGTTGATGATAAAAGTCAGCCATAATACGTTCAAGTTCGCGTTCGCGTAATTGGCCATGAGCAATTTGAATGTGTGCTTCAGGTACTAAAGCTTCGAGTTCTTGCGCCGTTTTTACTATAGTTTGTACCTGATTATGCAAAAAATAAACCTGCCCACCACGTAATAACTCACGCAGAATCGCTTCGCGCATTAAACGAGTATTACGCATTTGTACGAAGGTTTTAATCGATAAACGCCGTGCCGGTGGCGTTGCGATAATGGATAATTCTCGTAATCCAGAAAAAGCCATATGTAATGTGCGTGGTATCGGCGTAGCCGTTAAACTTAAAATATCGACTTCGGAACGCAATGATTTTAAACGTTCTTTTTGTTGTACACCGAAACGATGCTCTTCATCAATAATTAATAAGCCTAAACGCGGAAACTGTAATTCCTTATTTAATACCTTATGCGTTCCAATAAGGATATCAATATGGCCTAGTTTTAAGCGTTTCTGAATATTTTTTTGCTCAACTATGGAGCGAAAACGTGAAATCATTTCAATCTGTACTGGCCATTCGGCAAACCGATCAGAAAAATTTTGATAATGCTGCTGGGCTAATAGCGTAGTCGGAACTAAAATAATCACTTGTTTGTTGGATTGTATCGCTAAAAATGCAGCGCGCATGGCCACTTCTGTTTTTCCAAAACCAACATCTCCACAGATCAATCGGTCCATGGGCTTTCCTGATGTCATATCATCAATGACCTGCCTAATAGCTTGTTCTTGGTCTTGTGTTTCTGTAAAAGGAAATTGTGCAGAAAAAACACGGTAGTTTTCATCAGGTAAATTAAAACTAAAACCTTTTTGCGCTTCGCGGCGTGCATAAACATCGAGTAATTCCGCTGCAACATCTTGCATCTGCTCAGCCGCTTTTCGTTTAGCCTTTTCCCATTGATCGCTACCTAAGCGATGCAAAGGAGCATGTTCAGACTCACCACCACTGTAGCGACTAATTAAATCAAGCGAGGAAATCGGAACGTACAATTTCGCATTATCAGCATACTCGAGAATTAAAAACTCACTCTCTTGCTCACCTACATTGATGTGCTGCAATCCCCGATAACGGCCAATTCCATAATCAATATGTACGACAGGATCTCCTAGGCTTAATTCCGCTAAATTGCGTACAATCGCTTGACTGTCTACACCTTTTACTTTTCGTTGGCGCTGCATAACATGCTGACCAAAGAGCTGTGCTTCGGTAATTAATGCATACGGTGGATTGGAAAAATAAAAACCTTCTTCTAGCGGCGCAATGATAATGTTCAAAGAATCGGATGTTTGTAGAAATTCATCCCATGTTTCACAACGTTTAGGCCGAGTAGAGAGATTTTTTAATAGATCAAATAATACTTCTCGCCGCCCTGCACTTTCCACACAAAACAAAACGCTAGCTTTTGCACTAGATAAAAATTCCTTTAAAAAAAGCTGTAGTCTTGATAAAGGCTGTTCTAACTTGTGATCAATCGTGATATTCGGAAAAGTTTCTATAGGAAAATTATAATGCGCAGCTTCTATGCCCAATGGAGATTGCTGCAATATAATGCGTGGAAATTGTTTAAGCCTTGCAAATAATTCATCCAAAACAACATATAATTGTGCCGGTGCTAATATCGGTCGTTCAATATCATGCCGCAGTTGCTCATAACGCTCATTGATCTCTAAACAAAAATGCTGGGCAGACGAATGAATATCATTTATTTCTATAAGTAACGCCGTGCTGGGTAAATAATCCAGCAATAACTGTGTTTGCGAAAAAAATAAGGGGAGATAATATTCAATCCCCGCCGGAGCATAAGCTTGACTAACGGCTTCATATAGCGGGCAGTTTAATGGATTGCCTATAAAATTTTCACGCCATTGTTGCCTAAATTGACTGATCGCTGTTTCAGATAAAGGAAATTCTCTGGCGGGAAGCAAATCAATTTTTTCTAGTTTTTCAGTTGAGCGCTGCGTATCCGGATCAAACTGACGAATACTATCAATTTCATCATCCAAAAAATCGAGGCGATAAGGGTTATCACACCCCATTGGAAAGATATCCAAAATAGATCCACGCACTGCAAATTCGCCACGCGTCAAAACCTGCGAAACACAGTGATAACCCGCTTTTTGTAGTCCTTGACGCATTTCATCGATATCTCTTTTTTCCCCGCAGTGCACATGCAATCCGGTTGATTGACTGTAGCGTAGCGGCGGTAGTCGTTGCATCAAGGTGGTAACAGGCACTAACAATAGTCCCCGTTTTACATAAGGAAGTTGTGTTAAAGTCGATAAACGCTGTGAAATAATATCTTGATGTGGTGAAAAATGATCGTAAGGCAGGGTCTCCCAGTCAGGAAAAATTAATATTTTCAGCCCCGGTGAAAAGAATTTTAATGCTGCCTCTAAACGATTTGCCGTTAAGGTATCGGGTGTAATCACTAAAATAACACCGGATTGCTTATTGGCTATCTCGCTTAAAACGAGTGCAATACTATCTTGTTGCAGATTACCTAAACGCAGACGCTGATCGGATTTTGTTGGAATAGAAAAATTAAAAATTTCAGAAATAGAGATCATTTTTTAGATGTCACTTCAGTTTGTCTTATGATGTTTGCTATTTTTCTTTTTCGTTCTGACGTTTTTTTATATGGACTAGTAACAAAGAGATAGCGGCCGGCGTTACGCCTGGAATACGTGATGCTTGACCTAAGGTCAACGGCTTATGCTGATTTAATTTTTCTCGTACTTCATTAGAAAGCCCTTTAATCATGTGATAATCTAAATTCACAGACAATGAAATAGCTTCATAACGTGCTTGGCGTTGAATTTCATTGAGCTGACGTTCGATATAACCCTGATATTTCGCTTGAATCTCAATTTGCTCACCCATCTGCGGATCGCAAATACCGGGGCCTAAGCCCTCAATTTTCATCAATTTTCTATAACTTAGTTCAGGTCGTGCTAATAATTCAGAAACATGATACTCGCGCGTCAAGGCTTGTTGCAAATAAATTTCTACGCCAGCACTTTCTGCCGTTTGTGGTCTAATACAACGCTTTTGCAAACGTTGCTGTTCTTTTTCTATAGTATCGCGTTTATTAGATACGATTTTCCAACGCGTTTCGTCGATTAAACCTGAACGATAAGCCGATTCACTTAAACGTAGGTCTGCATTATCCTCGCGAAGCAATAAACGATATTCAGCTCGACTGGTAAACATGCGATACGGCTCTAAAGTACCTTGGGTAATTAAATCATCGATCAAAACCCCAATATAGGCTTCATCACGCCGTGGCCACCACGCTGATTTTTCTTGTGCCTTTCTTGCTGCATTAAAACCAGCAATCAAACCCTGAGCTGCCGCTTCTTCATAGCCTGTTGTCCCATTAATTTGGCCTGCAAAAAATAAATTTTCCAAAATACGAGATTCTAAAGAAGGCAATAAATCACGCGGATCAAAAAAATCATACTCTATCGCATAGCCAGGGCGGGTAATATGTGCATGTCTTAAACCTTCGATACTATGCACCAACTCGACTTGCACCTCGAAAGGTAAACTTGTCGAGATTCCATTGGGATAAACTTCATGGGTGTTAAGACCTTCTGGTTCCAAAA
This sequence comes from Pseudomonadota bacterium, assembly GCA_040384585.1. Taxonomy (GTDB): domain Bacteria; phylum Pseudomonadota; class Gammaproteobacteria; order Diplorickettsiales; family Diplorickettsiaceae; genus JAZKJD01. The sequence goes on from JAZKJD010000031.1 coordinate 7,456, forward strand.
AGATTTGGTGCGCTACTTTGTCGGAAAATCGAACCACTTTATCTTCAATGGATGGGCAATAACGAGGGCCTACCCCGCCTATCATACCGCTATAAATGGGAGAACGATCTAAACCCGAACGAATGATTTCATGGGTAGTTTCATTGGTGTGAGTAATATAACAACTGATTTGCGCGGGATGTTCTTCTGCTTTCCCCGAATAAGAGAATACGGGTAAAGGAAACTCGCTAGGCTGCTCTAAGAGTCGCTTATAATCAATGGTTCGTCCGTCTAGGCGTGGAGGTGTTCCGGTTTTTAAACGATTAATCCGTAAAGGTAATTGACGTAATCGCTCAGCCAAATGATCCGCTGCAGGATCGCCGGCACGCCCCCCTTGCGATTGCTGTAACCCGATATGAATTTTGCCAGATAAAAAAGTTCCTGCAGTCAATACCACCGTTTTGCTATAAAAACGAATACCTGTTTGTGTAATAACCCCCTTAATATGGTCATTTTCCCAGATTAGCTCATCGACAGCCTGTTGAAAAATAAGTAAATTGACTTGATTCTCTAAAACATTACGAATCGCTTGCTTATATAAATTACGATCCACTTGTGCCCGCGTTGCCCGGACAGCAGGACCTTTGCTCGCATTGAGTACGCGCCATTGTATCCCCGCGTTATCAGCAGCACGAGCCATCGCACCACCCAAGGCATCGATTTCTTTGACTAGTTGACTCTTACCAATCCCTCCAATAGAAGGGTTACAAGAAAGTTGGCCCAGGGTTTCAATATTATGGGTTAACAATAGAGTTGCCGCCCCCGCGCGTGCCGAAGCTAAAGCAGCCTCTGTTCCGGCGTGACCTCCACCCACAATGATGACATCAAATTCTTTAAAGCGCTGCATGGTTTTTAGTTTATTTCTTTATTAGCTATCTCGGCACAGGACAAAAAATAGGTGAGGCGGTCCTGCCACTGGATGCGCTTTTTTTTGCCAGCTTACGCCACAAAAAAGAAGCTAGCATCCGTGTCACCCACCTCTTTTTAAATTTTTGTCCTGTCCTGAGATTAGCTATAGTTTTCTAGCCCAATATAAGGCAATATAACGGTTTTTTAATCTCATTCCCCAAAGAGGAATCCCAATGACAAGATTATCTGTCCTTTCTACCCTCATTGCTAGTTTATTCATTAGCTCATCTGTGTTGGCAGCACAGAGTACCTCTACCCCAACGGCTAATCAACTTAACTCAGACAAGCATAAAATAGTCGCTGGCTTCAAAACCAATAAGGAACAAATAAGCTACAGTATCGGCGTCGATCTTGGTGAAAATTTTAAAGCACAGGGAATAGACATCGACCCCTCCGTACTCGCTAAAGGTTTAACCGATGCAATACATGGAAAAACATTATTATCACAGGCACAGATGGTGGATATATTGAAAAACTTTCAACAACAGCTTATCAGTAAAAAAGAAGCTGAACTTAAAACCTTAAGTAATAAAAATAAACAACAAGGCGATGCTTATTTAGCAGCGAATAAAAATAAACCTGGTATTATCACAACGCAAAGTGGTATTCAATATAAGGTGATCAATCCTGGTAGCGGTACAAGCCCTATAGACAATTCAATGGTAAAAGTGGACTATACCGGCAGCTTTATCGATGGGACTGTTTTTGATAAATCGAAAAGCCCTGTTACCTTCTCTATTAATAATGTGATTCCCGGATGGACTGAAGTTTTAAAACTGATGAAACCGGGTTCTACCTTTCAAGTCGCTATTCCACCCCAACTTGCCTACGGCGAACACGGTGTTGCTAAAGCAATTGGACCTAATCAAACGCTTTTATTTACTATTCACCTCATTGAAGTAAAGAAAAACGAAAGCAAGCCAGCTTAGTCCTTAGTCTGTTCGTAGCTGACAATACGAAACTACTAATCCCGCGTTTGTGCGCGGGATTAATTATACTAGGCTAAACAACCCCCTCCAGCAGTTCTTCCACTGCATCAACTTGTATGTCTACAAACTTCAGCTATACTGGTTTGGATAAAATAATCTAAAAATAACGGATTTTAAGTATTATTTTTTGTCTAAATTCTCTCTAATTGATTTACAAGGAGATAGAAATGAATGCAGATGAATTAAAAGGAAAATGGGAGCAGATCAAAGGTAAATTACGTGAAAAATGGTCCAAACTCAGTGATGATGACTGGCAACACGTCAAAGGTGATAAAGAAAAAATGGTCGGAAAAATTCAGGAAAAATATGGTATAGCCAAAGACCAAGCTGAAAAAGAACTTCGTGATTTCTTTAATAAAGACAAAGATCACCATTAGAGTTTTCAAACAGCATTATTTAGACGTCTGCCATTATGCAAAGACAAGGGTTATGCAGGTTTTAAGCTAATAACATATCCCCATTCATTCACACTAGCTAGAAAATTAGGCTTTACACCGTAACCTGCTACAGCAATTAATTCTTCCTGATAATAAATCAAAGGGACTCTTTTGCGTTGCCATGGAGGGACACTCCATTCTTGAAATAGCTTTTTTAGTGGATGAGAACCAAGACGGCCTCGCCTATAAAACCGTTCTCCACCTTGACGAAAACCCACCGTTATTGCTGTTGTATCCTTAAGTCTTTCACAAGCAATACCATTGCCTAGTACTCTGTAAATTTCCAAAACCCCCAGAGTAGGTAACACTAAGTCTTGTGTAAGATCCCCCCATGCAACAGGCAAACAAGGCAGCTCTATCTCTTTTTTTAACACGCGCGCATACAAAAAATCTCTATATCGACGAACTTGCATACCACCATAATTGACTTGCGGCATAGCATCTATTTTACTTTCTAACAGATGCTCAATTTGTTGTAATTGCTTTTGACTCGGTAAAGGAAAATGCAATTGGTTTAACCAGTATCGCAAACAATTACGTAGACGCGCTGGACTTAATTGAAGTAAACGAGAAATAACAACACTATTTTTACAAGGACCTTGTACCTTTAAACAATCTTCGTAGGCCAGCTCTTCAAGTAATTGCTGTCCTTCTGCTGCGTTTTCAGCAACTCTTGCTAGCATCTTACTGGCTTCAGGCCAACGTTGATGGAGAAGTGGTAATATTTGATGTCGAATAAAGTTACGATTAAAACGTAAATTTGCATTACTGCTATCCTCTATCCAAGTCAGTTGTTTTGCTTTGGCATAGTGGTGTAGCTCTGCGCGTGTAAATGATAGCAACGGTCGAATAAGATAACCTTCTCCAAAAGGCATGCAGGTCGGCATACTGGCAAGCCCTCGCAAACCTGCACCACGCAATGACTGTAAAAGCAAGGTTTCAGCTTGATCATCACGATGATGTGCTGTCAATAAACAATCTCCTCCAGGTAATAGTTTTACCATGGCTACATAACGTGCTTCTCGGGCACAAGCTTCAGGACTTTTACCCTGCTTTGGCTGAGCATCAACAGTAATAACGTCACAATGAATGCCAAATTGCGCGCAGCATAGCTGGCAAGTCTCTACCCATTGGGCCGCATCACTATGTAAACCATGATTAACATGAATAGCTCGCAAGCGAGTTGTTGGCAAGATATGGAGCAGTGAATGCAACAACACTTGAGAGTCTAGCCCACCACTATAGGCCACCCAAAAAGTGGATTTTGGATATTTTTCTAAAAAGACTTGTAATTTGTTATCGTTAAACATAATGCAACGTTACAAAAGTCATACGCTTTAGTAAATTTAACCCGTTTCATTTCTTTGTCAACACACCCTGAGTCCCGATTGCTAATAACCTGCTGTAGCGTTGCTCCAATAATTTATCAATAGAATCATACCGTAATTGTTCACAGCATTGAATGAGTACAGCCTTTAACCGGCTTATCATATCCTCTGGGTCCCTATGTGCACCGCCCAGAGGCTCCTCAATGACTTGGTCGACTAACTGAAGCTGAAGTAAGCGTTCAGCAGTCATGCGCATAGCAGATGCCGCCTCAGGTGCTTTCTCAGCACTTTTCCAAAGAATAGAAGCGCAACCTTCCGGTGATATTACTGAGTAAACACTGTACTGTAGCATTAATATGCGATCGCTAACGCCAATCGCCAAGGCACCACCAGAGCCCCCTTCACCTATTACTATAGAAATGATAGGCACTTTAAGTTGCGACATCACTTGTAAATTAGTGGCAATCGCACCACTTTCATTGCGTTCTTCAGCATCAATACCTGGATAAGCACCTGGCGTATCGATAAATGTCAAAATAGGTATTTTAAATCGTTCCGCTAGCTCCATTAATCGTAATGCTTTACGATAACCTTCTGGCTTTGGCATGCCAAAGTTATGTCTAACCTTTTCTTTTGTGCCACGACCTTTTTGCTGCCCGATAAGCATGACGGGTTGATCGACTAAATAGGCTAGCCCTCCTACAATAGCTTCGTCGTCGGAAAATTGTCTATCTCCATGCAATTCATCAAATTCAGTAAAAATTTTCTCTACATAGTCTAAGAAATAAGGTCGTTGCGGATGACGCGCAAGCTGTACAACTTGCCAGGCATTGAGCGAAGCAAAAATAGATTGCGTTTGCTCAATACTCTTTTGTTCTAGGCGTTTGATCTCCTCACTCACATTGACTTCTGCATCATTTCCAAGCTTACGCAGCTCTTCAATTTTTGCTTCAAGCTCTGCTATAGGTTGCTCAAACTCCAAAAACTTACCTTGCATAATTACTTGCTCGTTGTCTCAGCATTATTTTCCGATACTTCCGTTTCCAATTCATAATCGAATTCTTTACTCAATCGTCGCTCTTCATGAAGCTCTTCAATACGCCGTCGTTTTTCTAACGAAAAACGCACAGGAGAAGCCTTAGATTTTTTATTTAATGCATCTAACGCTAGTTCTTCTGGCCATGTATCCAGTTCTTCATCTTCGATGTCTAAAATGCTGGGTGGCAATTCAGATTCATCACTCCCACCATCATCTTCTTCTAATAACATATCAGATTCTTTATACTCCATAGATCCTACCTACAATTAAAGCAGCCTATTTTAGGGCTTACTTTAGAGGGTGTGGTACCCATTTGGCAAGTAGAAACTCTATCCAATTATGAATAAATTATTACCACTTCTCAGACGTGTTCGTCAGTGTTGTCTTTGTGCTCCTTTTCTACCCTTCAACCCTAATCCTATACTACGTGCACGAACGAAAAACCGCTTGCTTATTAGACTTCTTTCCAAACTGGGTAATTTTACTTGATTTCGTTGTTGCAAGAACAATTGACCGTGAATTTAATCATTGCCACTCGTCCGCTTGAAAAAGTTAATCTTTTTTCATGTCTACTGTAATCCTTTTAGGTTTGGCCTTCTCGCGTTTAGGAATACTAATTTTTAAAACACCATGTTTCCCTTCTGCTGTCACCTTATCTGGATCAGCCGTGTCTGGTAAAGCAAAACGACGATAAAAAGATCCTTTCGAACGCTCTATCCGCGTATAACCTTCTTTTTCTTCTTTCTTTGAGCTACTCCGTTCGCCTTTGATGGTCAACACACCATTTTCCATCGCAATCTCAATATCTTTAGGATCAACCCCTGGAATATCCGCATAAAGTAAAAAACGATCCGGCTCCTCTTTGATATCCACACAGGGCGCCCAGTGACTCGTTTCCACTAATGAATTGTCGTCAGAATAACTTGGTTCAAATAATTGATCCCATTCCTGAGACAAACGATGTAAGTGCTGGATTAAAGAAGGTCTATAACGATTACTATTTGACACGGTATCTTCTCCTTGCATGATATACATCTCAGTTTAACTTAAAAAAAAATAATTATCATTTCAAAAGAAAGTCCCTCCCGTGCCACCCTACTTTTTTATCAAAACTTTTTGAAAATGCAATAAAATGCGGACAGACAGCATGCTACCAACACGAATTTAATTTTTTGCTTGTGGTTTTTTCTGCATTGGTTCACCTGCTGCTTGGTAACTTAAGTTTACCTCGCTTCTTCCTGTCCGAAAAACGATAACAACAGCAAATTGCTAATCACTATCAAATTGACTACAATCCGGGAACTTTTAAGAAGAGCCGATGTAGCTCAGTCGGTAGAGCAACTGATTCGTAATCAGTAGGTCGGACGTTCGATTCGTCTCATCGGCACCAATTAAATCAAGCACTTACACTATTTTTAAATGTCCCTTCAAACTTCCTTGCGCGACTTTTGCGCGACCCCCTTTGCTTTGATTCATTCTAAGCAATATTAATCGTGGCCCCTGCTCCATATCGCAAACTTTATTTGCTGCCTGCAACAGATTATTTAGTTCAGCATTAGAATAGTGTGTAGTAATTCTTCCGTTCTTATGACCTAATAGGTCCTGCCGATCTTCAAACCCTACGCCAGCAGCACGCAAACGCCGACCAAAAGTATGTTTCAAGTCATGTACTCTTACTTCAGACAATTCTGCCCGTACACGTGCTTTTTGCCAGGCTGAATTTAATATACGTGTAATAGGATTTCCTTTAAAAGTAAACACATACTCTTGATGATTACCTCTGACTTCATTAACCACAGCACTAGCTAGCTTATTCAAGACAACTAAACGATCTTGTCTATTTTTGACTTGCCAGCCTGGAATTATAAAAACGGAAGTCTCCAATTCAGGCACAAGAATTTCCCATTCCCACTTTAAGCTACAAATTTCTCGGTCACGACAGCCTGTATTAACTGCGAATAAAGCCATTTTTCTAAGATGAACAGGCAATTCAGCAAATAATCTTCTTTGCTCCTCCCAACTTAATGGAAAAGGTTTCCTTTTGTCTTCTTCCGGCAACAATTTAATTTTTGGCGCCGTAATCAACCAAGTAAGCCCATATTCATCTAACCATTCGCTGGAAGCAAGATTTAAAACACGACGCACAACTTGTAATCCATAATTAATTGTACGCACTTTTACACCTGACTCTCGTCTTAATTGGATATAAGTTTGTAGACTTCCCATGTGTATGGATTCTAACGACATATCGCCAATTAACGGATCGAGAAATGTTAGCCATCTCACATCTTCTTTAATACTCGCTTTGTAACTGTTTTCTAACAAATACTTCGTAGCTGCCTCTCTAAAAGTCCGCTTAGGCCTCACTCCATAGATACTGGCTTGTCGAATTTGCTCAAGACGTCGAACTAAATAGCGTTCGGCTTCTTCGAGCGAGCCTGATCCAGTGCTTTCTGAAATGCGACGGCCGTTGACTTTCTTGTTAATGTGCCAGATGTTCCCGCGTTTAACGAGTCCTGGCATTTTTTTTCTTCCCATAATGGTTTCCTCTGTAATGGAGGACGACCCTTACACTGCTTATAATCGTCCACCCAGACATCTAAATCAAGTCTGTCAAATGCAATGCCTATTTCTCCAATAGGGACAACTGTTAAGTACGGTCTCACCTCTTCGTTAAATCGATGTCGGTCCATCCCTAAATAATTTGGTGCATCACGTAGTCGTATCAGACGAGGCTGCATATGGATCTCCTGTAAATATTTTTTTAAAAATTTAATAACGCAAATCCGACATTTAGATTATCTAAACAAAATGTCGACATGTTTACATTTTTTTTCCATAAAATTCTTAACGTTACAAAAAAAATAAGGAGAATTTTATGCAGGAAATCGGTGTTGAAAAAGCAATACGTTATTTTAAAAATATTTCTAATTTAGCTAGAAATTTAAAAATAAATCGGGAAAAAATTTATCGGTATCGTGAAGGAAGAAGTCCAATACCTGAAATAATTGCAAAAAAAATTGAAAATTTAACGCAAGGTGAAATCACATGCAAAGAGCTATTACCGTGGAAAAGTAAATATCATTCACAATTACAACAACCACCCTGTTTCTTAATCGAGTTACCGTTAAAGCGCATTCTTATCACTGAAGAAATACCCTGTTTTCTTGATCAAAATAGTATTTCCATCCCTAACCAAAGAGCGATCTGCGTCGATCAAGATAACCAGCTTATTTATGGCTTAGAGGCGATAGAAGCGAGTAAACAACGGGGGAAAGGAACCGTTCTTGCATGGCGACTTTCACTTATCGATTTAGTAAATAGAAAATATGACGTTGATGATTTGATCAAAGCATTTGATCTCATTGAACGAGCAGCCATAGGGGTTGCACTTGAAAAGTTCTTAGGGGAACGCAGGCTGTGCTTGCGCGCCGCTACAAGTTAACTTGCCAGTGGCGTGTCCTATTTTTCACCCCATTTCGTAGCAAAGCGAAAATACGGAATACAGAAAAAATAGTCATTACTTTTGTAAAAGCCAAGAAAAAATCCATGTCTTTTTAAGTTTTCTTTAAGTTGCATAAATTAAACTTAATATGAATAAAGGTAGAAAATCGGGGGTAGTTTATGCATCGACTTGATCTTTTGAATTTAAAACCAGACAGCCTAGAAGTTAAACTCTTATTGGAATTGCTTAAGAAGGAAAAACGGCCTGGAGTCGATCACTCTGGCAGTGTTTTGAAGAAAAATTCTACTTATAAAATAGAGTTTAAGGTAAAAGAGTATTCTATCCAGCTATCGCATACTTTAATCTTTAGGGCACGAAATAAACCAACTAAATCTGGTTTTCGTTGTGATATTATTAATGATAAGCTTTTAGGAAAGGGTGGTTATGGCGAATTATATCCAATACTAAAAACATTTTCTGTAAATGAAGAGTTTTCTTTAATAGGCTGGAAAAATACTCCAAAAGAGCGGGTAGTAAAAATACAATTAGGCCATCCCATGAATGAAGAGAGTACGATTTTGCAATCCGTGCCGCATATTCATGCAAAAAGAGTTATCGTTTATGAATCTCAAAGAGAAAATTATTGTTCCGAGAAAAAACAACATTGCTCTATCGTTAGAAATGAAAGCTATATCGTAATGAAAAAATTACCTGGTAAAGAATTATCTAGCTTGAAATTAGAATCTTTTACCATTGAACAAAAGATCCAGCTTTTTTTAAAAGTTTTATTGGCTTTAAAAAATCAGGTCCATGACCTTGATTTAGTCCATAAAGATATTAACTCAGATAATATTCTGGTGGAATTTTGTGAAAAAACAGAAATTTTTACCGTCAACATTATCGACTATGGTCTGGCAAAAAAAATAGAAAAAGGAGAACAGTATAATATTACTGTTCATCCTATTGAGCCCCCTATTAATTACGGTACCCCTACACAGGATCGACAGGAGTATGATATTTTATGTTTAACTGGCTTTAGTGAGAGGCTATTTTGTATAC
>JAZKJD010000032.1:0-1483 GCA_040384585.1 Pseudomonadota bacterium
GACGGTTTTATCAACCTCTCGATTCTTAGTGTCTAAAAAACTGTTGCAAGATCAGTAATCAAATTGATAGAGGGTTATGCACAAAAGAAAAAGCAATCTTAAATATCAATTTATAATATTAACTCCCGATAATTTTATTCATTAAAATAATGAAACAAAGGACAAGAAAAATGAGCAAACGAAAAAAATCAAGAGCTGAACAGGACTCAGCCTGGAAAGATGTTTTAGATTCTTATTTCAAAGAATGCATGGAGTTTTTTTATAACGATTTATGCAATATGATAGATTGGTCCAAAGGCTACGAATCGCTAGATTCAGAGCTGCAGGCAATAACGTCAGAAAAAATCCAAGGTAAGAAGTTTGTCGATAAATTAATTAAAGTAAAAACAAAAGACAACAAAGTCAATATTCTCTTTTTTCATGTTGAAGTTCAAGGACGAAAAGAAGACGGGTTTCAGGAGAGACTTTTTCACTATTATTGCCGACTTTACGATAAATATAAATTACCTATACTGACACTAGCAATATTAACAGATAACGATCTAAGTTGGCGGCCTTCTTCTTACAGTTTTTCACTATGGGGCCACAATATAATTAATTTCAACTTTTTCACGCAAAAGCTAATTGACTTTAAAGATAAGCTACACGATTTGTTTTTCCACAAAAATCCTTTTGGTCTCGTCGTGGCCTGTCATCTCGCTGGTATGGAAACTGCAGGAAAATTACAATCGCGGGTAAGGTTAGATAAGAAATACCACCTAACTAAACAACTTTATGAAAATGGTCTAACTAAAGACGCTATTATCACTTTCTTCAAGATGATAGACTGGGTACTGGTATTACCAAGCAATTTAGCGCTAGAATTTAAAGATAAGATACATAAATTAGAAGAGGCTAGAAAAGTGACATATATAACCAGCATTCAACAAATAGGACGAGAAGAGGGCTTACAACAGGGCCTACAGCAAGGCCTACAGCAAGGCCTAGAAAAAGGCCGTCATGAGGAAGACTTAGTGATTGCTAAAAGGATGCTAGCACGTGGTTATGACCATAAAGCCATAAAGGACCTTACAGAGCTTTCCGATCAAGACCTACTCAAGCTAGAAGATTAGCTATCTATAAAAACAAGGAGGTAACCATGGATTATTTCTTCAACCCCGAACTAGCCGCTATCTTGAAGAAGGAATGAGATAAAATAGGGTTATCTAAAGAAATTCAGAATAACTTACTTAATCTCATGGATATAGCGGCTATTGCTATCATAGAAAAAGAATCTCGCCGTACTACCCGATGTCTACTTGACGAGGGCCTTTCCCTTGAAAGGAAAAACCTCTTAGAGAAGTAATAGTGGAATTTATAAAAGAATATATAAAAAAATCCTGATATCAATTACCAATATATTTTCTCCTAAGCTAATTCAATTAGTTAATATATTAGAATTAAATATATCTTTTAAGATATAAGTTCAGTTAAAATCACACTT
>JAZKJD010000033.1:0-4905 GCA_040384585.1 Pseudomonadota bacterium
CGCGATTGCCCTGAGGTTGCCCTGGTGTATTCAAGCAGTTAATAAAACTCTAACAAAGAGAAGTTATCATCAAGAAACTTTTCAATAGACTTTTTGCGAAAAACCAAATTCGAAAAATTTGGCTCTATAAAAATAATAAATTTTTTTCATAAAATTTTGTTTCGCAAAAAATCTAATAACTTAGATCAATGTAACATGCAAAAAATAACCGAAATAAAAAATAATAATATAGAATGTCTCAGCGCTTTTCCTGGATGGAAAACTACAAACCTTCCCTACAATTACGCGCATACTACAAAGCATCATATGCAAGTGACAGCCCACTCGGTGAAGCGTTTATCACCTGAACAGCAACAGCAGTTATGGGATTTGCTAGATCAATCAGAAAAAGATTTTTATAGTTTACTGAAAAAACTTGACTGGGTATTCCCAGATACTGAAAAGCCGCTGCACATTACGCTATTTAATGCCTATCAACCCTATAATCCAGACGGACATGGTCAGCCTAATTATAATCCATTCCCCCCTGGCCTTGCAGGTGTAGCACAATACCATCCCGAAAACCTGCCAAATGGCGATTTCCAATTGACAACACTTATCGATATACCATTTGAAACATTTCCTTCCCCACTGGGCAAAGACGGGAATGACTTCTGCTTGCGACATGAACTAGGACACGTCTATCATTTTTATTTAAATAATGGAAGCACTTCGATATGGCCTGCTGTATCCGATGGTTTTGCTGATTTTACAGCCAAGTTAAATAGAAATTTTTGTGATGATATTTGGCAAACCCAATCGATGCCTTTATTAAGAGATATTCTCATCACAAAACGCGACTTTGCTAATCAGTATATACGGGGCAGGTGGTTTATTATGTTTATGCGAGAAAATAATCCAGCCGTATTACGTGACCTACTTGGCGTTAACCATGAAAGACACAGAAATCCAACAGACGGTTTTCAAACAGCTCAAGATTATATCCGGCGCTATGAAGAACCTTTTGCAGAATGGCTACTAATAAAACAATGTAGCTGTCCTGCTGCCAAACTGTGCGAAAGCGATGGACTTACTACTGCACAGCTGACAGCTACCTCTTCGCCTGCTAATCCAGATGTTATGCAAGCCCTCTTCGATAGAAATCCTCGCTTGCAACAATACTTACAAAGGCACGATGACAATGGCGTTGCCTTTGTTTTCTTTTCAAAAGAAAATAAAGCAGCGTATTGTTGGTTAAATTCACGCCGCTTCTTTTGTTCAGTTACTAACTCTGCTGGTATTACGATAGAAAGCCCACCAACAATTAATCCTATACAGCAATCCACTGTACTCTCCATCATAGAAATGTATATTTATGGGGACAATTGCGCTGAAACTCCGCTGGAAATTCGCTTGTCCAGTCCGAGTCAGCCCGTAGATAAGCAGCGCCTTCAAGAGGATATCATAAAAATATTTCGAAAACATTATCGATGGAAGGACTTACAACAAGCCGCCGAAGCGGCCGGCGTACCCTCTGATAAAATCAAATTCTTAACAAGTGAGTATCTGCATTATCAGTCTATCAACCCATTAATGAAAAATGAGAAAAGATATACCACCCCTGCAGCATCAACACAGAACTGTACAAGTTATCGAACCTCACTCGCAGATCAGTATCCAAAACCTACACTAACATTTATTTCACCTACTTCAGCCTCCCCTCTTAACCAGGCAGAGCTTTTGCAAAACCTCTTTAATAAGAATCCTCACTTACAACAATATATAAAAAACTATCCCGACGTTGGCTTTGCCTTCTTCTCAGAACGAGAAAACAACTATTGTCGCTTAAACGGTGCGCTTTTTTATTGTATGGCGATGGATCCTCAGTTAACAGCACAGCAAAAAATTACAGCGCTCCGTGAATCACAGCAAGCCAGTATATATTCCATCCTGGAAATGTATGTTTATGGGGATAATTGCGCTAAAACCCCGCTGACAATTATGCTATCCTACCTACGTCAGTATGGGGATGCGCAGGGTCTTCAAAACGATATCATAAAAATAATTCAAGAAGGCTATCAATGGAATCACTTACAACAAGCCGCCGAAGCGGTCGGTGTATCCTCTGATAAAATCGAATTCTTAACAAGCAAACATCAACACTGTTTTGGAAAAGATACGAGTTGTGCACGAAACTGTACCATAAACAGTGGCAATCCAAAAAATCATTACCTGCTTCCCCCGGATAACTGCATAAACCCTCACGTTCAGCATGATGATTTTTCAGTCATCAATCAAATACACGCGCCTTCTGCTAATCAATCTGTTGATGGAACCTCCTCCACTGTTCAGCCTTTTATTAAAACTGCTGGCAAAACGCTTTTTCCATTTCCGCAACGATTGGCTATAGAAGTGGGTATAGGTATAATCAATGGCTTAATACCTCTTGCATTAAAGCAAGTAGGAAAAAAACTTAAGCGGCACCATGCCGGTCACGAAAAAGAGATTAATGCCTTTATATGCTATGTGGCACACCCTTCTCTCAGTGCGAGCATTAATCTGGCGCGCATACCGCTGAGTGGCGCTGTTTTTTGGGAAGAAGATGCAAACTTATTGCCCAGTCTCGGCTTTTATTTTGGCTGTAATTTTGCTCTTGCTGCAGCCATCAAGAGCGTGCAATTTTTCATACAACGCTGTTTTGGCGAAGGAAAAATAAGTCAGGCATTTAATTTTATAATTTACATTAACGCAGTCGTTATGTTTTGTACCAGCCAAGATTTTAATGAAAACCCTGTGCCTGCTACGCTCGGATATACTGCAAATATACTAGCTAGTATGGCAGCAGTGGCGCTAATCACGTTCGCTGATGGTATGGTAAAGCGGCACTCATCCTCATTGGCTAACACTCAAAGGGTACGATTTTTTAGCGGGTCAGGAAGAGCTTCTGTGGAAAATGGGTCAAATGAAGAAGGAAAGAGGCTCTACCCAAAAACGAACACTCCGGATAATCGCTAAATCGATCGAAGGACGGCTCGCGCCGTCCTTTTATTAAATGCTACAACAATCGTTTCCCTATACCCACCAACTTATTACGCATTAAAAAAAGTTTCCATCGCGAGCCACCCAATTGTCGCCATAACACAGTAGAACGAACACCCGCCAATAAAGCAGCGCGTATTTTGCTAATCACTTCCGCTTGATTTAAATATTTACCCTGTCCAACGACATGCAAACGAAAAGAAAGACGTCCTAATGTAGCCAAATAGATATCTGCCAAACTATTGATAATCATATGCGGTGAGGAAGAAAAATAGTTGGCTTGTGACACGGCATGTTTAACGCGTCGACTTAGCATTTGTTTTATTTCAGAAGAATGAAAAAGTTTACGCTCTAAATGCATTAAACCCATTAAATAACGGCTCATATCTCTATTTTGGGTAAGTGTGTTATGGTCCAGTAGATTGACCAGCTCTTGCAAACCCAAGCGTAAACTTGCCACTTCACCATACACCTGCTCAACACTTGCTGCGTCAATTCGGTAAATCGTTTGAATACTCGCATTAAACGCTGTATTTTCAGCATGTCCGGTTCTTGCTAAATCTCTGACGAGAGCAGCTGATTGAAAAATACCCGCTAGCGCTAAACCAAGTTCAACAATTTTTTTTTCATTTTTTTGCATGAAATAATACAAATCTAAAAAACTAAGACTAACGAAGTTTCAAGGTAGCCAAACCAAATAAAACTAATATAACGGTAACAATCCAAAAACGAACAATGACACGTGGTTCTGGCCATCCTTTTAATTCAAAATGATGATGGATGGGTGCCATACGGAAAATACGCTTACCGGTTAATTTAAACGAAGCCACTTGCAATATCACTGAAACGGTTTCCAAAACAAAGACGCCCCCCATAATCAGTAATACTAATTCCTGTCTAACCACTACCGCAATACAACCTAATGCCGCACCTAAACCTAAGGCACCGACATCGCCCATAAATATTTGGGCAGGATACGCATTAAACCATAAAAAACCTAGGCCGGCACCTACAATAGCACCGCAAATAACCACAATTTCACCAGCGCCGGGCACAAAAGGAATCGCTAAATATTTCGCATAACTAATATTACCGGTCAAATAAGCAAAAATACCTAGGGCTCCCCCGACCAATACCGTCGGTAATATGGCAAGTCCATCGAGACCATCCGTTAGATTGACGGCGTTACTACTACCAACAATGACTAAATAAACCCAAGGAATATAAAAAATACCCAAAGGAATCAGTAAATTTTTAAAGAAAGGTATGATTAATTGCGTTTCAATCGGTAGCTTAGCGCTTTTATAAAGAATAACTGCAATCCCTAAACCTAATACCGATTGCCAAAAATATTTCCAACGTGGGACAAGTCCTTTGCTATTTTTTAATATCAGTTTGCGATAATCGTCAGCAAAGCCAATCAAACCAAACCCTATAATAGCGATTAGGACAATCCAAATGGTGCGATTACTAAGATTAGCCCAGAGTAAAGTTGTCAATACAATAGCGATTAAAATTAACGCGCCGCCCATGGTAGGCGTACCTGCCTTATTTAAGTGTGTCTGCGGGCCATCACTGCGGATAGCTTGACCAATTTGATGATCACTCAATGCGCGTATTAGTTTAGGACCCAATAAAAGTGAGATCAAAAAAGCGGTTAGACTGGCTAAAATAGCACGTAGCGTTAAATATTGAAAAACATGAAATGCACGATAAAAACTCGATAAAAATTCAGTTAGCCATAATAACATAGGTTTTGTTCTCTCTAATTGGTGTGGACGTCAACACTAGCACGGTGATATTTTCTGTGTTTTGTTTCCCATATTTATATGCGAGCGGTATACCCGATTACATGACGGGGATCAGCAAAGCTTACGCGCCGTCATT
>JAZKJD010000034.1:0-2022 GCA_040384585.1 Pseudomonadota bacterium
GACGGTTTTATCAACCTCTCGATTCTTAGTGTCTAAAAAACTGTTGCAAGATCAGAACGAGAACGCTGGTTAACTAAATCAGAAGCGGATCGCCTACTTAAAGAGTTACCACTTCACTTATCCGCTATGGCTACCTTTTCTTTATTAACAGGGTTGCGTAAAGCGAATGTGATAGGGCTGAGATGGAAAAAAGTCGATTTAGTCAGGCGGCATGCTTTTGTGAGTGCATCGCAATCAAAAACTAGAACAGCAATCCCGGTACCACTCAATGATGAAGCAGTAGCACTTATCCGAAGACAGATGGGCAAACATATTGAATTTGTTTTTACCTATCGAGGAAATCCAGTTAAGCAATGTAATACAGCTGCTTGGCGTAAAGCATTAAAACGAGCAGAGATTGATAATTTCCATTGGCATGATTTGCGCCATACGTGGGCTTCGTGGCATGTACAAAATGGAACGTCATTACAGGAGTTACAGCAGCTAGGGGGATGGTCTTCGTTTGAAACGGTTCTGCGCTATGCTCATTTAAACAGTGACCATTTGAAGAAGGCAGCGGGAAGGATTGTTACAAATTCCCTACATGTCTGCCAAATAGCTGCACAAGGAGTCTAGCTGGATGAGGTGTAAACTGTTAGAATGCGGGGCCTCACAAGGGTATGCGCCCGTAGCTCAGCTGGATAGAGTACCAGGCTTCGAACTTGGTGGTCGGGAGTTCGAATCTCTCCGGGCGCGCCAAAATTCGTATATTTTTCAATGACTTAGCTGGTCCAGCTAAAGCTTGAAAGTTCATTTAAATGTGCCATGTACCAAATTTGTACCAACCATACGCTCAGCCGCTTCTTGCAGTTGCTCGCTGTTGAGATGGCTGTACCGTTGAACAGTTTCATATGAGGACCAACCACCGAGTCTTTGCAGCTCATAAAGTGACGTTCCATTTTGTACATGCCACGATGCCCAAGTATGACGTAAATCATGCCAGCGAAAATCTTCTATACCCGCTCGTTGTAAAGCGTTACGCCATGCCCTTGTGCCACATTGCTTAACCGGCTTTCCTTGATAGGTAAAAACAAATTCAATATGTTTACCCATCTGTTTTCGAATAATGGCAATCGCTTCTGTACTGAGTGGTACTGGTATTGCTTTATTCGTTTTTGATTGGGACGCACTTACAAAAGCATGCCGTCTGACTAAATCGACATTTCTCCATTTCAGTCCTATCACATTGGCTTTCCGTAACCCTGTCAATAATGAAAAAGCAGCCATATCCGATAAATGGGGAGGTAACTCCTTCAGTAATCGTTCTGCTTCTGCTTTTGTTAGCCAGCGATCACGTTCTACTTCATCAAAGAGTGATATAGACGGCAGCTTATTTAACCAGCCTTTACGCATAGCATTATTAAGAATGGCCCTTATCACTTCCAACAGTCTATTGATAGTTGCATTGGACACTTTTTCCTTCTTTTTCGCATCAATGATGGCATCGATGAGATCACTATCGATATCAACTAATTTTTTATTTTTGAGATACGGCTCAACCCACATCAGATGAAATCCCGCTTCTTCTAAGCTGCGTTTACTTTTACGTTTACACACATCCAACCATTTAAGCACAGCTTCCTGCCATAGTTTTTCTGGTTTTTCATTTAACTTACCTAGCCGCCACAGATCAGCTTTTAGTCGATCATACAATTCTTGCGCGGCGGCTTTGTTAGTTGTCTCAGTCGATTTTTGTATTCTCTTTCCATTGTGAGAAAGTCTAATCCACCAGACATTGTTTCGTTTACAGAGTGCCATATTTCTTCTCTCCTATTGTTAGAGACACCCTGCGATACTTTGCACGGGTGATCGTAAAGCGAACGAACATAATTGACAAGATCTTCTTCTAGAAAGCACCAACACTTTCCTGG
This sequence comes from Pseudomonadota bacterium, assembly GCA_040384585.1. Taxonomy (GTDB): domain Bacteria; phylum Pseudomonadota; class Gammaproteobacteria; order Diplorickettsiales; family Diplorickettsiaceae; genus JAZKJD01. Next base: position 1,911 of record JAZKJD010000034.1, read on the forward strand.
CTTTGCGCCAGGTATCTTTCCAGTAGCGGCTAATCTTCTAAGCCCTTCAGGATTCATCTGATCTTGCTATACTTTTTCGGACAGAAGGAATCGAGGTAAACTTAGCTTACAA
>JAZKJD010000035.1:0-22661 GCA_040384585.1 Pseudomonadota bacterium
GGTAACTTAAGTTTACCTCGCTTCTTACTGTCCCAAAAACTATAGCAAGATCAGTGGTAGTCAGTGCTTTTTTAGGGTATTTATCTCCCGTTGAATTTGAACGACAGTTTTATCAACTCTGATCTAGAAATTAGCAAATTATCAGGCGGTTTTATTAATGAATACATACGTTAATCGTTAACTATTATTCAGCGAAACAAATTACCTAGTTACATTCAGAACATAATAATGAAATCAAATTTTTATGTATTTCGGGAGTTCCCGCTATAACACCTGTCCCAAAGTTAGAAACAATTCCACCAGCTTCTTCAACAATAAGAGATGCAGCAGACCAGTCCCAAGGAAACAACTCATTTTCATAAAAACCATCGAAACGTCCTGCTGCAAGCCAACATAGATCTAAGGCAGAACTACCAGTGTTTCGCATATCTCGAATTTGTGGCAATAAATTAGCAAATAATGTAGCTTGTAAAATACGAGCTTCCCTATAATAAGAAAATTCGGTAGCAATAAGTGCATTTGACAATTTAGCCTGCTTGCTAACACCGATAGGGATTCCATTTAAAAATGCACCTCGATTGTGTATAGCCGTAAAGAGCTCATTTTTTAAAACATCATACACCACAGCAATTTTTCTATGCCAAATATTTTTTTCTTGTTCTTCACAAGAGATACTAATTGCCCAGTGAGGAATACCGTAATAGTAGTTCACAGTTCCATCAAGTGGATCAATGACCCATCTTAAACCACTACGCGATATGTTGTAACTACCTTCTTCGCCTAATAACCCATCGTGGGGACGTATCGCTAAAATCATTTTTTTTATAATAGACTCGCTTCGTTGATCAGCATATGTCGTGAAATTCAATTCACATGACTTGTATTTGGCGATCTCATGATTATTAGATTTTATAATTGCTTCTGCACTACGCTTGGCTATATCAATAGCAAATTTTAATAGGCCTTTACTATCAAAAGTATATTTTTGTGTTAAAGTTTTCAATCATTATTACCCTTCAGCTTCGACCAGTTCTCATTAGGATGATGGGAAGCGCTACTGAATATGACAACTCCTTATTTTAGTTTGATTCACGCTGTTTGGAAACACGGAAAAGCATGGCATAAATCAATTATCCTATACTATATTTTCCATATGCTTGCTCAGATTTTTCTAAGCATGAGTCCTTATACTTTTGGAAGAACCATAAATATTCTACAGCATTTCTCATCGGAGCGATTACATGAGGTTATACTTTGGATAAGTACTAGTGTTTTTTTATTACTGATGTTTTGGTTATTTCATTGGCCCGCACGTTTACAAGAATGTAGAGTAGCTCAAAATATCAAACAAAATTTACGTGCTCAAATTTATGAGCAATTGACCTATATGCCTTTAAAATGGCATCAAAAGCATCACTCAGGAAATGTTGTTACTAGATTATTTAGAGCATCAAATTCTCTTTTTAAATTTTCCAGTGAACAATTCATATACATTGAGGCCATAGTTAAAGTTTTTGTGTCTTGTTTCTTTCTATTATGGCTATCTTTGCCATTAGGGCTATTGAATATATTATGCTGTCTTATCGCAATTATAACAGTGCTACTATTTGACAAAAAGCTAATTCCACTTTATGCAAAAGAAAATGAAATTGATAATCGTATTGGAGCAGTATTATTTGATTATATTAGCAATATAACGACAATTCTTGCATTACGTTTAAATAAGCTTACTAAAGATAATTTAGTTCATCGCATGTTATCAATTTGGCCTTTTTATAAAAAGAATATTGTATTGAACGAGATCAAATGGTTTACCGTAGGAGTGCTTTTAGCTGTACTACAATCAGCGATATTAATTGGATATATAATTCGTTCCCTAGATAAGTACAATATGGTGCTAATTGGTAGCGTGGTTATGATATTTCGTTACCAATGGGATTTAAACGACGTTTTCTTTAATTTTACCTCTCAATACAGTGAACTTGCCCGAATGGACACAGATGTCAAAGATCTCGATCCCATATTGAATGATATTAGACTTTGGAGTATTCCTATTCTAAATAATGAAATTTTTTTTACGCGATGGGATAAAATTAAAATTCAAAAATTAATTTTTAATCACAATGAAAGCACTAACAGAAAGGAAGTATTTATTAATCTCAATTTTTGTATCGATCGCGGTGAAAAAATTGCTTTAATTGGATCAAGTGGTGCTGGAAAAAGCACACTATTAAATTTAATTAGAGGTCTTTATGAACCAAATAGTGTGTCACTCTTAATAGATGGGCAGTCATTTGAAACGCTTGAACCATTAAAACATATCTCAACGCTTATTTATCAGGATCCTGAAATTTTTGAAAATACTATTGCGTTTAATATTACAATGGACATATCTTCTACAGAAGATGAAATATTATCTGCTATTAGATTAGCTAAATTTGAAAATATACTAACAAATTTACCAGATGGGCTTGCCACAGATATTAGAGAAAAAGGTCTGAATTTATCAGTTGGCCAAAAGCAACGTCTTGCTCTTGCCAGAGGCCTTTTTGCTGCCCGCTTCAGCTCTATTTTACTAATGGATGAACCTACTTCGAGTGTAGATTTGCCTACTGAACGAGAAATATTAGCCAATATCCTCAACGCATTTACAGAAAAAACGATTATTGTATCATTACACCGCTTGCATCTTTTACCAAAATTTGATCGTATTATAATGCTAGAAAATGGTAAAATTATTGCTAATGGGCTATCTAAAGTATTACTCAATATGCCTGGAGTAGTGCAGGATTTATGGTATGGTTATTTAGAGAAACAACCTCTAGTTACCAATAATTAACATACAGGAATAAAAGCATGTTCAAAGTGCATATCAATACTAAATTTTGGCTGTTTTAGGAAAAGGCTTCTATATAGACATCGGCGATCGCGAGGCGAATCAGTATAGGGTATCCTTCCGTGAGCAATTTTAGTGTTTGCCAAAATTAATAACTGGTTAGTCGTAAGTTTAAATTGATAAAAATATGGACTGTTTGGTCTAGCTAGTAAATCTAAAAAATTGATACCTCGTGCAAGATCATCCCTATTTACACCTTTTACATTCTCCCACCTGTCCGTTTCAGTAACAGAATAGGCAGAAAAAATTTCTCCATTTTTTATAGTGAATGTTGGACCACGATTAATATCATCGCAACCGTTAACGTTTGCTTGACGGATGAATACCCTCGGATGCATCAATGCAATTGCAGCACTCAAATTTTTATAAACTAGTGCCGCGAATGCACCACTAGCGTTAAAAAAAGTACTATCTCCTCCTGTTAGACCTGGAGATTTACAATACAACATCGACGTTTTAACATATCCAATTTTCTGAAGGGTACCGTCGCTGTGTAATTTTAGCCCTCTGGTTTTATGAAAGGAAGGATGTGAAGGATTTTTTTGTGATTTATTATCGACTGAAATTTTAGAGATTACCCCTGCTTTATAATTACCTTGCTGATAAAGAGGTGGAATAAATGGGTTACCCAGTTCTAATAGTCTACTTATTATATTTATTGTCTCTACAATATTGATTACAATGTACCCTGGTTTTATGTCTAGTATAGCAAAGCCATGCTTATGGTATCTATCAATTAATTCATGAATAACTGGGAGGGGAATTTCTTTTACGTCATTAACTTCAATAGGATTAGATGGTATATTTTTGAATGTAGTCCACTCTCTTTGGGATGCTAGAATCAATTTCCCAGTATTAACTTCATGTGCCACATGTAATTCCTTTTTACAAGCCAAGGTTATTACGATAGCATGCCATTATGAATTTATCTATATTATAAAATCGTGATCGTTGAATACTTTTTATTTGTTTTAGATAGTAATCAACACTGATAATAGGTTTAATTCTGATCCTGATCAGATAAACAGGTATGGTAAACATACCCTTTAGGGTTAAATTTCCATTCGTTATGAAACAATATTTCCCACGCATGACCATCTGGGTCAGCTACATAACCACGTAACCCTCCATGCTCAGGGCTGTCGGCGTTTCGTAACAGGCTGCCACCCGCTGAAACTAATCGCTCCATAAAAAGCGCAACATGAGCCTCCTCTTGCACCGCAAATGCCAAACTAAAAGATGCATGCTTTGTTTTATTTATTCTTTTCATATCTGTATCAAGCTCATCTAACAACCACGTACTCAAAATAAAACCATTCATCTTATACATAACTGTAGTGTTGCCCTTATGAATCGGTGACCATCCAAATCCTTCACTATAGAATTTTTTAGAGCGATCAATCTCCTTGATTCCCAATGTAATAATCGCTATCTGCTGTCTCATAAAAAATCCTTTTTGTTAATTAAATTTAGCGTTCCTGGGAAATACATAATGACTGATGAATGATATTAACCTGCTTTTCTAAAGTACGTGCAGCAACTATAGAGCGAGGTGATATTTTTGTACTAAATATATTCTCAATTTTATTTATAAGCGTAATCATTAAAAGGGAATCACCACCTAAGTCAAAAAAGTCTGATTTACTATCTACAGACTCATAACTAAGTAATTCAACCCAAATTTTAGTAAGAATTTTCGTTATAGTATTTGTATTTTTATAATTGATTGATTCAGCATTTAGTACGTTTATTTTTTGAATTTTCTCTATGTTTATTTTCTCTACATTATTACTCACGTGATATCGCGTTCCTGCAACGACTTCTGGCGCAATAAATTTCGGCCCCAAAAAAGGATAGGTTGGAAGTCGTAGTAATCTGCCATTATTATACAATTTATCAAGCTTAACCGGATATCCCATAGCCCAAAATGTTCCTAAACCATGTAATATGGCCGCACCCTTAGAAACACCATTTCCAGAAAAAGAAATATTACTCAATTGCATTGATTTTATTATAGGCGTTAATGTCTTCCTTGGGCCTATTTCAACATAAATAGCATCTGGAAACGCATTTTGAAGGGATGCAATTGAATCCATAAATCTAACAGATTGTCTAGCTTGTTTAACGAAATAATTATTCTCAAATTTATTTCCTTTTACAAGAATTTTTCCATCTGTATTAATTGCCATAGGTATTTGTAATTCACTCAATGATAAGTTAGTAACAAATTCTCTAAGATGAATTATTGCAGGCTCAATCATAGGTGTATGAAATGCACGACTTGTTCTAAGCCGTTTGACCAAAACGGAATCCTTCAAATGTTTTGCAAATTGATCAATATTTTTAACTGAACCGCCTACTACGCAATTTTCTGGACTGTTAATGGATACAAGGTGGATTGGTAAGTTAGATTTACGAATGTATTGCTCTGTATTGTCCTGAGAGCAATTTAATACTAACATCGCTCCTTCAGCAGAGAAATGGTGCATAAATTGTCCTCTAGCTGTCACTAAATTTGCTGCGTTTTCCAAATCAAGCGCTCCAGCACAACATGCGGCGGTAATTTCTCCAAGGCTATGACCAACGCATGCGGTTGGTGTAATGTTAAACTGTTTTAAAGATTGAAACAAAGCATATTCAAATGCAAATATTGCAGGTTGAGCAAGATCGGTTTCATTAAATTCACTATCAAAAAAATTATAGTTTCGTAATGCATTAGCGATTCGATTACGAATATTTGGTTTAAAAACATTTAGGCATTGATCTAATTTTTCTGAGAAGTCGGGTATATTTTTTTCAAATTCAACAGACATACCAGGATATTGTATTCCCTGACCAGGGAACATAAAAATTAAGGGCTTGAGTTCATTATTTGGGATTGCACTGTGGATTACGCTTTTTTTATTAATCAATGTAGTGCTAATTTCATCACGATCCTCTCCGCAAACAATGATTCGTTTGGAAAAATTTACCCTACTCTTTATAAGAGTATATGCGATATCATTTATGTTTCTTTCTGTTTCATTGATAAAATGGCCAAGATTTTGAGAGGCACGTTTCACTGCATCGACGTCGTTACAAGAAAGCGTAATAAGGTGCGATTTTTTTTCTATAGAAGCAGTTTCCTTTTCCTTTTTTTTCAAAACACAAGGTGATTCTCCGAGCACTATATGTGCATTTGTACCACCAATGCCAAAAGCACTTATTGCTGCACGTCTTGGGTATTCACTGCTCCATTCAATGGATTCAGTGGGAATATAAAATGGCGTTTGATAACTATTTAAATGAGGATTTAGCTTACTAAATCCAACTAAGGGCGGAATAATGCCTTCTTTTATAACTAATACAGCTTTTATGAGGGCAGTTAATCCCGCAGCAGCATCGAGGTGGCCAATATTAGCTTTTAAAGCACCAATGGCAATTTGATTAGGTTTTGCCCCTAATCGTGCATAGGCATTTGAACTCGCAGTCCATTCAATTGGATCGCCAAGAAAAGTACCGGTTCCGTGTGTTTCAAGATAGCCTATTGTGTTAACATCAATTGCTGCTGATCGTACAGCAGATTCTATAACATTAGCTTGCCCTATGACTGATGGTGCAAAATATCCAGCCTTTGCATTCCCATCATTGTTTACAGCACTACTTAAAATTATGCTATAAGGATGGGATGTGTTTTCATCAATATCTTGATAACGTTTCAATACTAAACATGCAACGCCAGAACCTTCCACAACACCATCTGCACTTATATCGAAAGGTCGACATTGCCCTGAAGCCGATTTAATACTACCAGATGAATACAGATAGCCCACCTGTGGAAAAGCTATACCCGCACTCACAACTATAGCATAATCGCAATCGCCATTTAATAAAGCTTGTATGGCAAAATGAACAGCAACTAAAGAAGAAGAGCAAGCAGTCTGTATTCCAACAGTAGGGCCTGTAAGATTTAATTTATACGCTATTAGACTAGCAAAAAAATCTGGATCATTCCCATGAATTGCTTGTTCTAAGATATGGGAATCAAGAGGACCTTGGGATAATAAATGTCGAAAATAACTATTTCCACTCCCAGATGCAAAAACACCAATGGAGTCTCCCCCATCGTTTAAACATTTGATCCCTGCATCTTCTAAAGCAGCCCATGCAACTTCTAACATTAATCGATGCTGAGGATCCATTATTTCAGCATCACGTGGACTTATCTTAAAAAATACATTATCGAATCGTTCAGCATTGGTTAAATGACCATGTACGGGTACAAAATTGGGATTCTCGATCAGCTCTTCAGATACTCCTGATTGTAGTAATTCATCGCGTGTATACCTTGTTGTAAGTATTTTCCCCTTTTTTATCGCAGACCATAACTGTGTAATATTATCGCACTTCGGAAACCGACCTGACATTCCAACTATCGCTACATCCATGGATTGATCGCGTAACATGTTATTTCCTATTGTTGACAAGATATATGGACTAGGGTGCGTCGTCATTTGGCACGATGATGGTCATAAACCGTCGTATTTTCTGCGTTTCGTTACTCACATACCCGCAAGTATGCTCCGTTACGATACTCGAAAAACCACGCTTTCTGGCTCATCCTCGCTAAATGACGACACACCCTATTTTTTATTTCTATTTTTATCTATCAAAGAACACTTTATAATTGAATCCGAAAGCAGCTCATTTAAGATAGAATAGGCTTCATTAATAGCAAATGCATTTGTAGAAGATTTTCCAGATGCAATAATAGATGCTTTCCATAGCGCCCAGGCTAAACCACGTAACCAAGTATTACGATCTAAATCAAGATTTGAATAAAATAGATGCCGACTTTCACCTTGAAAAAATGTCCATGCAACAGATAGATCACAAGCTGGATCGCCAACCGCTAACATACCAAAATCGATTACAGCACTTAACCGTCCTCGCTTTAATAATAAATTTCCAGCGCTAACATCTCCATGAATCCACACAGGGGGATGCAACCATTGCGTTGTAATCGCTGTATCCCAAATTTTGAGCGCAGAACACACGTCAATTTTATTTTTTAATGTATCAAGCGATTCTCGTGTTTCTTCATCATATATTTTTAAATCACCACCACGATAAAAATTATGCATATCAGGTAAAGGGCTCGTTTTGGGATCAACAGGAATTTTTTGCAGGGCTGATAAAAATCGAGCAAGATCAATTGCCACATTATTTTTATGGATTTGGTGAGTATACAAAGCTGGATTGCCGGGCAACCATTTATAAATAGACCATGGATAAGGGTATTCGTTAGAAGGCTCTCCAATTGCAATGGGTTCAGGTATTGGTAAAGGTAAGTAATTAGCTAATCTAGGCAACCAGTATTGTTCTTTCTCTACCTGTGAAGCATAGTGTTGTGCGCTCGGTAGGCGTATTAAAAAATTCCTTCCTAAACGAAATGTTTGATTATCCCATCCATTATGAAGAACTGGTTTAATTGGTAAATTACTGAATTTTGGAAATTGACTATCTATTAAGTGACGCACAGTCATTTCCGTTATCTCGATACGTCTAGATCTAGTACTCATTTGTCTTTGATCCATGCGAGATATTCCCTCTGAACAACTCTGCCAAAATCTTGCCCTTAATTTCATTATGCGCACGGCATTGAAATCCTTATTATTTGAAACCAGTTTATCAAACTTGAGAACACCTGTTCATTGATATAAACATCATAATTAATTAATGCTTTGAAAACTCAATATTTTTTTCAAGTTGTACTATTTCACACACAACACGTTTAACTTCTCTATAAACAGCATCTTTAAATGGTTCTGATAACAAATTAATATATGGTGAAACGTAGCCTATCTGAAACATTCGATCAGTATAGGGTAATCCCATCCCTATTAGTGGTATAGTTTCAACATACTTCCAATTATTTATCACTTGAGCACATTTGTTATCCAATATCTTACTATTACTATTCATTTCTATTCCTACCAATAGCACTGACCGGCCTTTTTCAATACCATGCATACAACAAAATCGATGCGTCATATCGCTATTTATTAGACCTAATTTATTCAGCTGTAATAATATTTCATTCGATCTCACATCGCCAAATGCTTTGGCAAGTTCAACGTCAAGACTAGGCCATTTACGTAGAAAACCTATATAATTCCTCTTTTCGGCTTTATTATTGGTAATTGAATTTCGCACATGAGGTAGATGAAGTGCATACATATCCTTACATAAAACGATTGGGATTCCATTTCGACAGATCCGATAGCTCCATTCTAAATCATCTACTCCCCACCCGTGAAATTCTTCATCAAAATACAATTGATGCTCAATAACTATGTTGTGCCGTAATGCAATGAGCCCTGTCCATCCAAAAGACCAAGGGATTATATGGTCTAAGTTGAAACGCGAGTCTAAAGGATTTTCTTTAGCGTTGTCTATTTTCTGTAATACATCAGTATAATGGTGGTAGGGCTTTACACTAACACTTTCAATCGAATCTCCTTCATTATTATCATATCCAATGACTTGACCAACAGCACAAATATTTTGTCCAAATAAAAAGTGTTTAGTGTATAAATTTTCTAATGCTACTGGAGGCAATAAAGTATCTGCATCCATTTGCAAAATGATCTCTCCCGTTGCTTGGCGCATTGCAAGATTACGCGCTCTGGGAATAGAAAAGTCTTTATTGGATAGAACAGAAATTAAATTAAATCGATCAATATAATTTTTGCAAACATCGAGAAACTCACTAGAGTATTCCATAGCGCCAACTATTACTTCAAAATTACGCTTATTTATTGTTTGATTAGCTAATGCTTCAAATACTAATCGTATATTATCAATACGTTGTTTATAGGGAATGCATACACTTACTTTAACTGTGCTCATAATATCCTTTACTTTTTTGTTAAATCCCTTACCATTCTAATTGAGTACCATCATAGTTTATAAATTTACCGTTATCCTTTTCAGAAATTAAAGCTAAAGTCTTTCTGATAGTAGCAACACTTTCTGCTACATCTAATGTAGCTTTTGGGCCTGCCATATCTGTTCTTACCCATCCTGGATGTAAAGAAATAACAGTAATTGAAAACTCTCTCATAAAGTCAATCGACATACTCTTCGTAATGGCATTCAATCCAGCCTTACTTGAACGATACATATATTCGTTACCCACCTCATTCAATGCCATACTACCTAAACGACTGCTGATATTAACAATGAGCTTACACTTGCTTTTGTTGCTTGCAAGCTGTTTGGCAAATGCTTGTGATACCAAATAATGACCTATTGTATTAGTCATGAAAATATCGAGCCACTCCTGAACCTCAACATCCATCGCGATTGATTTATGGGCTCGATAGATACCCGCATTGTTTATTAAAATATCAATTGAACTCGATTCTAGCTGTTCAGCAAGCTGAGTAATACTCGATTTATTTGATACATCAAGCGGATAAATCAAAATATTGTCATTTTTATTATGTAACTCAGTAAGCGCTTTAGCATTTTTAGGATTACGGCAACATGCTAATATTTTTATTTTTGGCTCGCCTGAATACTGTTTAACCAATTCAAAACCGATACCCCTACTTGCACCTGTGATCATTATCGTCTTCATCGACTTCCTTTTGCTTGCTTAATTTATTTGAAAATAACTATGATTACCGATTACATAATATATTTTTTTACTTTATAATGAAAAAATTTATAATATGATAATAATGAAATAGTCTTGCTACAAGGGCATGCGTCATGTTTACGCTGTAAGCGTTTTAGTTGCGCTTAGGGTAACAAGCAGATTATTTATTATTTTTTTGTAAAGTAAAATGACTCTTTGGATTTAATAAGGAAGTTATTACGATGAGTCAACTTGATGATCCTCTATGCATAGATATTAGATCAGAAGAGAATTTATTACTACTTGGATGTGGTAGTCCATTACCCAATGAAGAACGAACTCCAGTCCACAAGTTAGTGAAGCTTATTGCACGAAGAGTACCGCAGCAAATAGCATTAGTAGATAACGTCGCAAATACGAGTTATTCTCGATTAAGTGTATTATCTTCGCGAATTACATTGGCATTGGGTGCTAATGGGATAGCTCCAGGCGACCGTGTCGGGCTGCTAGTGCGTCCTTCTTCAGCTATGATTATTGCTATTATGGCGATCTTAGATTTGGATGCAGTGTATGTTCCACTAGATCAGGGACAACCCGATCAGCGAATTAATAAAATTGTTTCAGATGCGAATCTGAAGGCCTTTTTAAGTGATCAAGATGGTTCGCTAAGGCTCCATAAATCTAAAATTCCTGTATATAATATTGATGAGTTACTACTACAGGATAATGGAAGCTCCAATAATCTAAAAGTGCCTTTAAATGTGGCTTCTAAAGAGATAGCCTATTTAATATATACATCAGGTAGTACTGGTAAGCCTAAAGGTGTTGTAATAAATCATAGTCAATTATCTGAATCAACACTTGCTCGACGTGTCGTTTATCCAGGTCAGCATACTTTTTTATTAGTATCACCGTTGGCTTGTGATTCTTCTGTTGCTGGCATTTGGGGCACATTAACATCAGGCGGTAAACTTATACTACCAGCACAAGAACAGATTCGAGATCCAATTCAATTGGTTGAACTTATTAAAGCTCACGAAGTTAATCAGATTTTGTGTGTACCGTCGTTATATGACGCAATACTTGATTGTATTGATAAAAATGGCCTGGGGAATATTTTGAGATCGTTAACTGAGGTAATTGTAGCGGGTGAAAAATTGCCTCAACCATTAATTGATAAACACTTTTCTGTTTTTGGTGAATCTGCAGTATCACTTGTTAATGAATATGGTCCGACTGAGACAACCGTTTGGGCCACATATCAAAGGTATAATTCGCGGGGTATAACTTCAATTGGCAAACCAATCCCTGGAATAAAATTATATATACTAGATAAAAACATGCGGTTGCTGCCGAGAGGTGAAATTGGAGAATTGTTTATAGGCGGAATGCAAGTTGCTGAGGGTTATTTTAGTCGTCCTGAAGCAACAGAGAAGGTTTTTCTTAAAGATGAATTTTCTACAGAGTCAGGTGCTCGTATGTATCGTACAGGTGATCTAGTACGTTGGAATGACGATAATACACTTCATTATGTAGGCAGAAAGGATTATCAAATTAAAATAAGAGGGTATCGCGTAGAATTAGGCGAAATTGAATCAGCTTTATATAGTATATCTATAGCAGGGATTAAAAATGTTGTAGTGATGGCAAATGATGACGCTACGGAACTGCACGCCTTTATAAATTCAGACACTTCTTTACATCATCAGTCTCTACGTAAAGAATTATTAGGTAAACTTCCGAGTTATATGGTTCCTACTCAATTTCATGTAACTAAGCAATTTCCACTGACAATAAGTGGAAAAGTTGATCGCGAAAAACTGAAAGACTCATTTATGAATACTTCTTTATTAGACTCACAGAATTCCAGTATCACAGAGGTCGTGGAAGACAAAGAAAACGTAAAATCGATTTTTTTACAAGTTTCTGCTGCATGGCGTGAAATATTGAATCTTGAAGCAGTAGCGTCTAATACTAATTTTTTTGATTTAGGTGGGCATTCATTATTAGTTTTTAGATTACAAGAAGCAATTGAACGTTATACCAGAAGAAATATATCCATTGTTTCTTTATATCAATACACGACTATAGCAAGTCAGGTAGAATATTTGACTAACTTGGGTTCTGAAATTTCGGCTGTATCAACTAGTTTGGAATTGAGGCCTAAGCGCCGTCGTACCCGAATAGCGCGATCAATAGCGAATAAAGAAAATATGACGGAGGTTTTAGATCGATGAACGAAAAGTCTGTTTGGCTTGATTCAATGAGTAGGTGTTCAGATAGCCTGTATCGTATTATTTGTTTTCCGCATGCAGGTGCTTCATCCTCATTTTTTCGAGAGTGGAATACAGAACAGTTTCCTAGAACTGAAGTTTATGCAGTGTGTTATCCAGGTAGGGCTGCTCGTATTAATGAACCGTTGCCGCTTGATATAAAAAAAATGGCCGTTGAAATTTCGGCTGCTCTTATATCTGCTTCAAATGTACCATTAGTTTTCTTTGGGCACAGTATGGGGGCAGTTGTTGCGCTTGAAACAGCCGTAATTCTGCAAGCCCAGGGTATAGAATTGATGCATCTGTTTGTTTCTGGTTCACGCAATGGAAAGTTACCACCAAAAGTTGATTTAGAAGAAGAGGATGACGATGTTATCTGTAAGCAGCTTGTTCAAATGGGAGGAACGGATCCTAATATTGTTTCTGACCCGATTTTTAAAGAGCTTATTTTTCCTGCCATAAAAGCTGATGGAAAAATGTTTAATAAATATGAGATGAAACTTCAGCTGCTATTAAATTGTCCAATAACAGCAATCTATGGTGATGAAGATGCACATGCAGACATTCGCCCTTGGAATCAATTGACCCAGCTTGGGTTCAATGAAATTTGTGTATTAGGCGATCATTTTTATTTAACTTCATCTCCTCCATTTTCTATATTAAAGGGATCATTACAATTACCCACCTGTATATCGGGATGAAAAATTATGAATCACGTTGATGTAGAAGCAAATGATCTGATAATGCCGATGAATAGGATATGCGAGCGTGATCGTAATTATGTTTGTCACCCATGGTCACCCATTAGTGAAGATCGTTCCCAACTCATGCTATCCTACGGTGAAAACTCTCGTGTAAAAGATATTTATGGGAATGAGTTTATCGATGCCTCTTCATTAAATACAACCTGTGGGTATGCAGACTCACGTTTAGTTAATACGATCAAGGAACAACTTGCTAAGCTTCAAGGTATAGATATATCAACAGCAAGTAATCTGCTCGTTGGGACACTGGCAGAACGTCTATCAAAGTATTTGCCGAAATGCCTTTCACGAACGCTTTTTGTAAATAGCGGTTCCGAAGGAATTGAAGCTGCTATTTTTATTGCCGCGTCCTATTGGATCCAAATTGGTGAGCCTCGTTCTAGAATAGTGACATTTGAACGTGGTTACCACGGCGCAACATTGCTTTGTCGTTCTTTAAGTGGGCTTCCTAGAGTTAAACACCCTCTTAGTATTAAGTTACCTGTATCACAAGTACGTTTTGAAGTAGCCCCGCGTCAATTACGTGAGCCTGAATCCTTACAAACATTATTACACGCTTTTAAAAAAGAGATGATGCAGGATAAAAATGATTATCCGATAGCTGTGTTAGTAGAGCCGTTTATTAATGTGGGCGGAGGTATTGTATTGCCTAAGGGATTTTTATCTGCTTTACAAAAGCTGTGTAAAAAAACGGGTACATTATTGATACTTGACGAGATTTTCACTGGTTTTGGTCGATCTGGAAAAATGTTTGCGTTCGAATATGAATCTGTTATCCCTGATATTTTGGTATCGAGTAAAGGACTTGCCAGTGGATATATGCCTATTTGTGCTGTGACTTTTAAAGATGAAATATATCGAACATTTGCAAATGATAAGAGCATTGGGGGTGTACGTTATGGGCATACCACGTCTGGCCATGCGGGAGCTTGTGCTGCTGCATTAGCAACACTAGATATTATAGATAAAGATGAACTTGTTCAAAAAGCAAGCTATTTTGGCAGTGTGTTAATGGATGCATTTTCCGATCGAATCGGTGTTGGGCATGTTGTTGATGTTAGAAATTTTGGATTAGTTCTTGTTATTGAAATGAGTTCATTTGAGATAGCTTCTAGACTTATTAAGCATGCTAGATCAGAGGGCGTGTTATTACGCCAACAGGGTGAAGCGCTCATGGTCGTTCCCCCCTTAACGATAGATGAAAAAACTTTAAACCTTCTCATTAAACGCTTACAGAGCGCACTGGCCAGGATTCAATAACTTATGGGGCTTGTTGTTGATAACAATATATGTCAGAAAGCATCTGCGCACCTAATCTCGACTATACAAAATATGAGAATAGGCAAGCGCCTGGCATCACAGGAAATTGAAAGAGTTATCAGTGATTATTTATCTGGTAAAACAGCTAACTATCAGATGTCCGCGTGGCTGGCTACCATTGCATCTCTTGGTATGCATATTGATGAAATAGAATCATTAACTAAGGCCTATGTTTTTTCTGGGAAACGGCAGTGTTTTTCAGATTTAGGTTATAAGGTCGTTGATAAACATAGTACTGGTGGTGTGGGTGATAAAGTAAGTTTAATCGCTGTTCCCATTGTTACAGCATGCGGCTATAAAGTAGTTAAATTAAGTGGAAGAGGCTTGGGTCATGCCGGAGGAACCATTGATAAATTAGAGTCTCTTACCGGATTACGATTAAATTTAAGTTTCAAGGAAATGCGCACTGTTCTCGATAAGACGGGAATGGTAATTGCGAGTCAGAGTGGTGAGCTAGCGCCTGGAGATAAATCAACCTATAAGTTGAGGGATGCCACGGGTTCCGTTGAAGATATACCTCTTATTGCCGCAAGCATAATAAGCAAAAAAGTTTCTATTAAACCGGATGGTTTAGTTCTTGATGTGAAAACAGGTGATGGCGCATTGATTCAAGATAAAGAGAATGCATCGAAATTAGCTCAGACAATGGTTGAGCTTGCTAATCGCTTTAGTATTAAGTGTAAAGCGATTTTAAGTGATATGAGTCAGCCATTAGGGTATGCAATAGGTAATGCGTTAGAGGTAAAGGAAGCATTGTCTATTTTAGATGGTAAAAATGTACCACGACTAAAATATCTCTCTTGTTTATTAGCTCGATTGATGATCCAAGTTATGGATCCGTCCCTAAGTGATACGGTAGCAGAAGCTAAGGTAAACCAAGCAATTTCAAGTGGCGCTGCTTATAGATGTTTTTTATTTTGGGCAAAAACTCAAGGTGCTACTATCAATGAGTCAAATATATTAAATTTCTTTTCAACAACCACACATTGTAAAAAAATTATAGCCAAGCGTTCTGGCTGGATAAAAACAATCAAGCCAAGAAATATTGGTAATGCAGCGATACAAGTTTATGCCGGACGCTTATTGCAGGAAATTTCACTTGATTATGCATCGGGGATTATCTTGCAATGTCAAATAGGGGACAAGGTTAATGCGGGGGACTGTTTAGCAGAGATACACTATAATTATGGTGATATTGATACTGCAACCGTACTAACTCAATCGGCTTTTATCATCGACGATTCTCAACCACCTGTATGTCAAGTTGTGTATCAGATATATGAATCAAGCTAATTTATCGATTTAGTATTCTTTGGATCCAAGATATCCGAGTTTGGTTTGCAGCCTTTGAAACAATGGCATCGGGAACCCATTGATCAAAACTATGAAATGCTCCACTCCATATGTGTAATTCAGCTTCTCCGCCACATTGCCAAATCCTGTTAGCATAATTTATTGCGTCGTCACGCAATGCTTCGACAGCTCCAACATCAATAAAGGCGGGAGGTAATTCAGAAAGATCTTTAGCTCGAGCAGGAGCTGCATAGCATGAAACATTATCACTGCCTCTTCTTACTCCAAGCAATGCATTCCAGGCAGTTATATTAGAATAGGTATCCCATACGCCAACATCTTTAAGTTGGTTTGCTGAGAAAGTTTCACACCGATCATCTAACATAGGACATTGTAGCATTTGACCAATTATATTGGGGTAACCTCGGTCACGTGCTAATAATGTAACGCCTGCTGCCAGACCACCCCCGGCGCTATTACCACTTATGATTATTTGTTTTGGGTTTAATTTATAGGTATATGCATTTTCTGATAACCAAATTAAACCGGCATAGCAGTCTTCAATAGGAGCAGGATCTGGATTTTCTGGTGCAAGTCGATAATTTACGGCTACGATAGCAAGCTGCAATTCTTTAGCACGCATAAGCTCACCAGCTAACTCTGCAGTACGGTTATTACCGGCGACCATTCCCCCACCATGAATATTATAAATAATTGGATAAGGTCCAGGTGTAGCAGTGGGTACACATATAATAAGTGAGATGTTTGGTGAGTTTTTAGGACCTGGAATGTCGATTTCTAAAAAACTGAAATCGCCATTACAACGAATTTCTTCATCAGAAAGACTAGCTATAATTGTCTGTTCTCGGCTTAGTGAAATAAGTCCGGGTGTAAGAGGTTTGGGTAATTTTTTTAAAATGGAAATTAGTGGTTCTTTAAGTTCTTGATCAAAAGGAATGGGTGATTCAATGTGGGAAACAGTTTCATCAAGTTGTTTGGACTCAACAGCTCTAGCTGATACGTTTTTAGATTCGACATCGCTCAAGATACATCCTCCTAAAATAAGCGTGCGCTAGAAAAAATCCTATATAGACATTTCTTTTACTATATGATACATCTTTATATCAGTTTACCTATTGTTCATTAATAAGGATATATATGCAAGACAGTCAGGATCAACTTATAAAAGAAGTACCTAGCACTAATATATTGAATCAGGAATATGCACTAAAGGGTTTGTGGAAAATATCAGAGATTAGTAATGGTACTGTCATTGATTTATCGGATAACGATAATCCATTAATTTCTACAGAAAATACTGTGAAAAATGATTCGCTCTCACGATTAGGAACGAATAAAGCGGTAGTAAACACATTAAATAGTTTTAGTATTGCAGCTTGGGTGTATTTAGATAGTACATTAATAAATAGCAAACTAGAACTTGAACCGAATGAACATGCATTAACTGCAGTAAGTCAAGACTCTGCAACTCACAGTGCGTTTTATTTAGGTATTCGTAAAATAGCTGAACCAGGCTCGAGTGATAATGCCTCATTAAGATGGAATTTTACAATATCCCCCATCGACGGAAGTGAAACGGGTCCCGTGGAATGGCTTCATGCTTATGCAACAACCCCGTTAAATGATTTGATACTTGATAAATGGATTTTCTTGGTAGGTGTTAGTGATCATAAAAAACGGTCTGTTCATCTTTATCTTCCAGAAAGCAATGAGTCAGGTGTTGCATTTATGCCAGACGTATGGACATTTTGGAAAGCCGAGGGCGGCTTACAAGTTGGTCGAGGCCGCTGGTTAACTCGAGATGTTGATTTTTGGCCAGGTCAAGTTAGTACTACTCATGCATTTGAGGGCGTATTAACCCTAGAACATGCAAAGAAACTTTATTTAGAAGGCGTTAAAAATTATGCTGATACTAGCGAGGTTTGATCTTTATAGGCATTAACAAATAATGTACCAAACTGCTCAGCCAGTTGTGTTGAGATATATTTTGTTTGGTATGATAAGCTCAGTTCTAGTGAGCCGTTAGGACTGGGCCATATCTCCGCATGCAGTTCTAATGGTAATTCTAAATATGGCTGTCTAATGAAAGTTGAACCTACATCTTTCAACTCAAGATAAGGATGAGGATTATCTTGTAGCGCGAATAATGTTTGAAAAAGTGGCGGCCTTTCATTTCTTTCAATCTTTACTAATTCTAGTATTTTGTATAAAGGTATGTCTTGTCGCGCTAAAGATTGTCGTATATTACAACGCATATTATGTATAGATTTGATTGTTAAGTTAGCTGGAATAGGAATTTTACGAACTCGGATACATAACATATTTATATAACAGCCGATTGTATTTTCTAAAGATGGAGTATTACGCTGTCTTACTGGGACACCAATACAAAAATCACTTTGCCCAGTTACTTGAGCTAAAACGCTTGCCCAAACGATAAAAAATATTTCAAATCGAGTGCTTTTAGTTTGTATAGCAAACTTATCAATAGCATTGACGAGATCGCGAGGTAAAACATATGAAATCTCATTAATATTACAAGAATGTATACCATTTAAGTTATTATCGACGTTGTATATTGGCCATTGTATTTGTGGAGTTCCAGATAGTTCTGAAGAAAAGCTAGTAATTTGATCTAGATTTGTTGAGATTTCAGATTTCTTCTGCATGTCAATGATGCCTCTCATAGGAAGCGTATCACAGTCTTGTGTAATGAAATACTTTTCAGAGGCATTATAGCCAGCTGATAGGTATTTAGCTAAAATTGATTCAGACCAACCATCAAAAGCAATATGATGGATTACGCAGCTGAATATATAGCTGTCTTTATTATTTAATGGAACTAGTACAGCACGCCAGATATCTGCTTTTGTGGGGTCTAAAATGTCGCTAAATTCATTACGAATTTCCTCTAATGCTTTTTCTATTGAATCTTGTGGTGACAGTATTTCAAGTGGTGGTGGTGGAATATCAGATAGTATAATTAAGGGTTTAGGATCAATTTGATATCTGGCACGCAGTGCATGATGTTGTTGGTGCGTATAATTGACTGCTGCCTGAAGCGCAGACAATTCTAAATTTCTATCTAATCTCCATGTTATTAAGCAATGTGATGTAAAATCTTTAGGATTACGTAAAAATCTCATTAAATATATCAGCTGCATAGGACGCAATGGAAACTGATTAGCGCAAGCGTTATTTTTTTTCCCACATGAAGCAAAAATATTGCTTTTGATCCAGTTTGAAAGAGATTCGACGGTCGTGTATTGATATAACGTTGAAAGCGGTATTATACAATCAAATTGTGATGATAAACGTGTACAAATACGTCCGATATCAATGGATGTGCCTCCTAAATTAAATAATGATATGTTTATAGGCACTGGCGTACAATTTAATACCGCACCAAAAATGTTTGCTACTTGTTCTAGAGTGGCATCATCAAATTGTGAAGAAAATTGTGTACTGATTTCTTTCTTACTATAATTATCAAAAACTGACAACAAAGCACTTTCATCTAATTTCCCTCGCGAAGTTAAAGGGAAATGTGGTACTGAAATAATTTTAGAGGGACATTGGTATTGAGGTAGAAATTGGTGTAGTACACTTAATGCATTGTCTAATGGATCGTTACCTGATACTGGAATACAAAATGCAATAAGGTCGGTGACATTAGAATTATCGTCACGTTTAGCTATAATTCGACATGAATGAACATTTTTTAAAGTTTTTTCAATCTTGCATTCTATATCGGATAACTCAACTCTATGTCCACGAATTTTAACTTGTCGATCAATTCTCCCCTTATAATGTAGCACACCGTTTTTAAAAAAACCAAGATCACCTGAACGGTACATCTTTGTGGGTACATCGTTGATATCAATAGATACAAACTTTTGTTTAGTCAGGTTATGGTCATTTAAATATCCAAGTGCAAGCCCATTTCCAGCTATGCAAATTTCCCCTATATTTCCCTCTTTACATAATTTATTTTGATCCAGAATATACACTTGTGTTTCTGGAACCAAAGAACCAATCGGTATACCGGATAGCTCCATACAACTGTTTACATTAACTCTATGAGTTGTTGTAAATATTGTGTTTTCAACTGGTCCATAGCCATTGATTAATTCAATGCTTGGATGGAGCGTTATAAATTTGCTTATGTGCCTAACAGAAAGGCGCTCACCTCCTGTCATTACTGTCCTCAACCCATCAAATACGTAAGGATCTTCATCAATTATCATGTTTAATAGGCTACTAGTTAACCATACTGTATTTACACCAAAATTATCTTTACCTATTCGGATTGAATGAGGTGAAAGATAGGGCTCATCAATTATCCATGCAGTGCCGCCATTGAGTAACGCGCTCCATAATTCTAGTGCAAATGCATCCCATGCAAAAGAAGCAGCTAAAGGAATGATGGTGTCTTCAGAAAATGAAGTAAAACTAATCGATCTAAAA
This sequence comes from Pseudomonadota bacterium, assembly GCA_040384585.1. Taxonomy (GTDB): domain Bacteria; phylum Pseudomonadota; class Gammaproteobacteria; order Diplorickettsiales; family Diplorickettsiaceae; genus JAZKJD01. Next base: position 20,659 of record JAZKJD010000035.1, read on the forward strand.
AAACGAGTAATTGCTTTGTGGGGAGTAATGACTCCTTTCGGTATTCCTGTTGTTCCTGATGTAAAGAAAACACAGCATGGAGAATCGTTGCTTATTTGCTGTATCTTACTAGGTGAGTGGTACATTGAACGGTATATCATGGGTGTCCATATGCGATACTTTTCCTGTGAAGGGAAAGTTTTGTCGCTAATTATGATATCCGAATTAAGACTTTTTAAAATTTCTTCGATGCGCTCACTGGGCCAGTTTGGATCGAGTATTGTATAGGCTGCCCCTGCTTTGAGAACAGATAATAGGGAGACTATAAGTTCTGGACTTCTATTAAGCAGAATGGGTACATATATACCTGGTTTTACTCCCAATTTACTTAAAATTTCAGCTCCATAGTTACTAGCATTGTTTAATTCATTATAAGATAAGGAATTACTGTCCCACATCAACGCTACTGCATTAGGTTGACTCAGTACATTTTTTAAGAATACCTCATGTATAAGTATATTAGTTAAGTCAAATTGTTCTGAGTAAAGTGCATCTTCCATACTAAGTATCTAACCATAAAAATAATACCTTGACTGTTACATATAAACAGAAATTTCCGTTGTTTCCTCATTTAGAGTTGCTTCTTTTTTAGAGTTAGGTTCTTTATATATAAAACGTACAGGAAGATTTTCTGGTCCATTGACATATATTGATTGTATTGGAGTTGGTTCACTCTCAAGTACAAAAGAGTATTTCATGTCCACCAATTCAGTTAATAGAATTTTCATTTGTACTCTGGCAAGTACATTGCCAATACAGAAATGCTCTCCATGTCCTAGAGATAAATGTCTATTTGAAGAACGTGTTAAATTTAAATCATTAGGATTTTCAAATACACTTTCGTCTCTATTTCCTGATGGTAGCCAAACGACTACACGCTCCCCTGCCTCTAAAGTATAGCCCGCGAGCTTAGTTAGTTTTACTACAGTACGCATACTATGTGTAGCGCTAGATGATAAACGAAATAATTCCTCAATACCTGTATCTAGCAAGGCGTGATGTTTACACAGTGCCTTCCAGATTAATGGATGTTGTAAAAGTACTAGGACACTACTAGCCATCGATAGCCCCGCATTTTCGGTAGCTCCAAGTAAATTTTCGTAGTTTAATAAAATCTCATATTCTGATAGAAGCTCATCATCTACTGTTTCATGGACAATGCAGCTAGCTAAGTCGTCTGTTGGATTATTCATTCGGTCATGCATCAACTTGCCGAAATAAAGCATAAAGGACTGGTGTGTCGCGAGAGACTTTCCAGAAGAGAATGCTTCATGTGTCCAATTAAATACGTTTTCTTGATCAGCTTCAGGAATTCCCAAAAGGTAACAAGTAACATAAAGTGCTAGCGGTGCAGTGACGTCATGAGTAAAGTTACATACCTCCTTATTAATCGCATTAAACAGTAGTTTTTTTACTTTTTCACGAATAATGCTCTCAAGAGAAAGCGCGTGTTTCATAGTGAACCACTTTGCTATTAAAGAACGTAATTTTTTATGGTAAGGAGGATCAGTTAATGCTAAGGTAACACCATTTCCAGGATCCTCACCTAACTTTGTTGGTCTAAGCAAAACTCCAAATGCGGAACTATAGATATGTGGGTTACTGTACACGTGCCGTATGTCTTTATAACATGTTACTGACCAAAAACCCGGGAATTTAGAAGGCCCGTGCTGATAAATAGGAACATTCCTCCTCATCCATAACCATAATCTGTGGGTATTACCATGTGCGTGAAATTGAGGTTCAACTAGATTTTCTAGTGAATCTGGCGGCTCTGTCACTAACTCTTTTCCTTGTCTGGGGATTGCAATACTTAATATTTTGTAATTTTTTCTACGAAATATCAGTTATATACAAATCGTACCATAATTTCTGTTGTAAACAACACTTAAAAATAGCTGAGGGTAGTACTGATCTTGCTATAGTTTTTGGGACAGTAAGAAGCGAGGTAAACTTAAGTTACC
>JAZKJD010000036.1:0-23063 GCA_040384585.1 Pseudomonadota bacterium
ATTAACTGTCTTTTCAATAGCTTACTTCATCCTAATGCATTTTTTGTAGCGTGCAGAGTTAGCTATTATGACAGAATGACTAAGGGTTGGAAATTAGTACGATTATAAACTAAACCCCTTGCAAAGAAATCGTCGGCTCCATACGTCTTTCTCGATTACGCCACACAGTCCAAAGAACAAATACACCTGCTATTTTAGCCAAGGATAAAATCGTAACGCCTAGCCAATTGAATTGATGCACAATCGCTAAAAATACCCCGCTATCTATTGGCGAACTAAGACTTGCCGACCAAAGGATTCGTTGCGATAAGGGACGACGAGTAAAGGTATAAACCGCCCAGTCAATAAATTCGGCAATTAAAAATGCGCTCATACTAGCAATCGCCATCGTCTTATCCGCTAAACCATAGCTTAGGATACTACCAATCAACATGGCAACGATAACTTTGTGTTGTAGCTCTCGTTGAGCAAAGTCACGCAATATATAGACAATACCCACTGTCCAATCCATAGGTGAAACTTCGGAACCAAAGACATTCATTAAGGGGATATAAACAAACAAAGTATTGAGCAAAACGATTAAAATGATATACGTTACGCTGCATTTATAATTTAATAATAATTTAATTCTATTTTTTAACATTATTTTAAGGTGTATTACTAATTATCGTATAATAAACTCGCCGAAAACCCTTGTTCTTCCATGATTTTTCGCAATGCTTTTAATCCCTCTACCTGGATCTGACGAACCCGTTCTCGCGTTAAACCGATAACCTCGCCCACTTCTTCTAAGGTCATGCGATCACATCCCAATAAGCCATAACGCCTAGCAATCACTTCGCGCTGATTGGTAGTCAGCTCTTTTAGCCAGTTTTCTAACCTTTTACGTAAATTTTCATCCTCTAATATATGTTCTGGATCGTTTTCATGGTTATCAGATAAGGTTTCTAGCAAAGGTTTATCTGCTTCACTACTCGCCGGCGCATCGACGGAAGTGATATGCTCATTTAAACCTAGCATTCTTTCAACTTCTTCGAAAGGTCTATCTAACCACTTAGCGATTTCATCAGCGGTAGGTTTATGATCAAGCTTTTGTGCAAGCTCTCTGGCTGCCTGTAAATAAACATTTAATTCCTTAACAACATGAATAGGCAATCGAACAGTTCGCGCTTGATTCATGATAGCGCGCTCAATAGATTGTCTAACCCACCAGACAGCATAGGTAGAAAAACGAAATCCTCTTTCTGGATCGAATTTTTCTACTGCATGCATTAACCCTAAATTACCTTCTTCTATTAAATCTAAAAACTGTAGGCCACGATTATTATAGTGTCTTGCGACTTTGACGACTAAACGCAAATTACTTTCAATCATTCGTTTACGCGCATCTTGATCGCCTTTTGCAATTAAGCGCGCATAATAAACTTCTTCTTCTGCGGTTAATAAAGGAGAAAATCCTATTTCATTCAAATATAATTGCGTTGCACCCAATGCTTCATCTCGTCTTGCATATTTATGAGTGGCGGGTGTTTCAACTTCTGTTTCAGCGGCTGTCTCCCTATTGACTAAAAATTCTTCTGGTTTATTTTCAAAAACTTCTGCTGCAGGCCTATTTTTCTTCTTGATTACCTCGCTAACGGGCTTACTCTTTCCCACATTACGCATAGTTAATTCTCCCTATTAACACAAGATAAGAGTCGGCATTTATTATTTAGTGTGTCGACAATTTCACGATAATGGCAAAAAAAGTCGTTTTTCTGCGCTTCGTTACTCACATACTCGCAAGTATGTTCCGTTACTATACTCGAAAAACCACGCTTTCTGGGCTCATCCTCGCTAAATGATGACACATCCCATTCTAATTAGGATGAATGTAACGCTCCACACAGGACAAAAATTAAAAAGCAGCATGGGTGACAGCGAATGCGACTTCTTTTTGTGGCGTAAGCCAGCAAAAAAAGTGCATCCGCTGGCAGGACCCGTGCCATCAACTTTTTTGTCCTGCTAAAACCTAGGGTTCTATCTCTAAAGTCCCCTTGTCACCATCATCACGTTAGGGACTGAACTTAAGATAAGCAAATGCGGCAATAGCAAATAATAAGATAAACCAAGATATTCGATCGACATAATGACGTAACAATTTGTCAATATGCACACCGCCCCATCGAATAAGTAATGCCACCAAAAAGAATCGTCCGCCGCGCCCCACCAATGACCCCAAGATAAAGGGTAATAACGCAACATGCAAGGCTCCTGCCGCAATAGTAAATAATTTATAGGGAAGCGGGGTAAATCCTGCTAAAAAAAGGATCCAAAAATTCCAGATTTTAAATCCGTGCCCAATCTGTAAATACGCATGCTCATAGCCAAACTGGATAATATAGGGATAAATCCAGTCGAAAGCTACCGTTCCTATCCAATAGCCAAAAAGGCCGCCTAATACGGAAGCTATCGTGGTTAAAAAAGCATAACGCAAAGCACATTGCGGCTGCGCTAATACCATGGGCGCTAACATAACATCAGGAGGAATAGGAAAAAAGGATGACTCAGAAAAACTTAATACGAATAAATAAGTAGGGGCATGCTTATGTGTGGCCCATATTAAGACTCTGTTATACAAGGTTGAAAAAATCTTCATTTACTGTTAATGGGAGCGATCCATTCTGCTAACTGATCGCACGCAGCATGGTGTGTTAAATCTAATTGTAAGGGAGTAATGCTCACCTGGTGTTGATTCATCGCATAAAAATCAGTTCCTTCTCCCGCATCCGCTTCTTTACCTGATGTCCCTATCCAATAAATTGTATGGCCACGAGGATCCTGACTGGGCATCATTCTATCTGCCATGTGACGAGTTCCTAAACGAGTTGCTGTAAATCCTTTTAAATCTGAAAAAGCGACATCGGGAATGTTAACGTTCAAGATAGTTTTATCAGCAATTGGTTTTTCATACAAAAGCTGTACCAGCTGCTTAGCGACTTCCGCAGCAGTAGAGAAATATAAAGGCTCACCTCCCGCTATTGAAAAAGCAATGGATGGGATACCTAAAAATCGACCTTCCATCGCTGCAGCCACAGTCCCTGAATAAAAAACATCCTCTCCTAAATTAGAACCTGCATTGATGCCTGATACAACCAGATCGGGCATTTCATCTTCTTTAAGTAATCCTGTTAAGGCTAAATGAACACAATCGGTGGGCGTTCCTTGAACGCTAATCACCTTCTCTTCCAAATATCTAAGCCGTAATGGCTGTTGCAATGTCAATGAATTACTAGCACCACTACGATCGCGGTCTGGCGCCACTACGGTAATTTCTGCAATTTGTGCGAGGGCCCCTGCTAAAACAGCGATGCCTGGTGCATGTACGCCGTCGTCATTACTAATTAATATCTTCATTCAAACGACTCTAGAAACTAAAAACGAGCTTGCAGAAAATTTTGCAAGAATAGGTAATGCTACTAAAATCAAGCTAAATATCAATAAAATAACGGGCCGGCTAATGGGAACTTGCCCGGGATTATCCCTATGATTTTTATATTGAATCAGCGCACCAAATAATAAAGCAATACCTATCGCTAAGCTGATGTTATACAAGGCCGAGGTTAATACGGACAGCGGTAACATGAGCTTATCGGATAAATCGCCAAGTGACTCCGTTGGTAATGCGTAGGCGTTTGCCGATGTAAAAAAAACAAAAGCAACAATTTTTTTCATAAAATAAACTTTTTAACTGTCTAAATAAAGTGTGTTTCCATTTTCTTATCGATCCTTATTCTTCCTGTTTGACTCAAACTAATTCGCCATGCTGATTTTTTCGATAATACTTTAACACAAACTACAAAACTGCCGTTATGCCCATGCGCTGATCCATCGGGATATAATTGCAAGTAACTTCGCCCACCGGCAGCATGCCACTCTAAGAATTCATTTTGATTTAATGAAGGGTAAACACGCAATAATCTATTTTCTAATGGATTTGTGGTATATCTATCAAAAAAAATGATCCATCCCTCACGCCATTGCCCTGTACAGGTTTTTCCATCCTGACTATTACAAATGATAACGACACTACGACGCTTTATTGCCTCACTGCGCGCATAATGAATAGCGGATGTTATTCGTTCAGTTAATGACATTAAACGGATTTCAATCATCAAGTGTTGATACACAGGAAAAGCTAAGCTTAATAAAATGCTGGAAAGTATCAGTGTAAATAATAAATCAATTACGCTAAATCCATTGTACTTGAAGTTGCAAGCCTGCAACTTCAAGTACTTTCTTTTCCTTTGGCTAGCTGTTTTTTTAACCATTGCATATCCTGCCATGCTTTTCTTTTTTCTCTTGGTGAGCGAAGTAAATACGCGGGATGGTAGGTAACTATCAAAGGAATTTTATATATTCCATAATAAAATAAATTTCCACGTAAATTTGCCATACTCGCGTTGCCACCACATAAAAAATGTGCTGCAATTCGTCCTACCGCTAAAATTAACTTAGGTTTAATTAAACTGATTTGCTTTAAAAGAAAGGGCGTACATGCCTTAACTTCCTCTGGCGATGGATCACGGTTGTTAGGAGGACGCGATTTTAAAATATTTGCAATATAGACATCTTCTCGTTTTAAGCCTATGGCTAACAGCATATTTGTCAGTAACTGTCCGCCTCGCCCTACAAAAGGTTCTCCCTGTTTATCCTCATTCGCACCCGGTGCTTCCCCAATCACTAACAAATCTGCATTAGGATTACCCACACCAAAAACTGGATTAGTACGCGTTTTATAAAGATCGCAGGCCTTACACTCCGTAACCTCTGAGCGTAATGCTTCCCAATTCAATGTTGCGATTCTTTCTTCTCGTGTCATACTGGGCTTTCTAGAGACTTCCTTTCTCTTAGTTTGTTTCATTGGCTTTTTTGTTTCTCTAGAAATCCAGACTTGAATGTCCATATTTTTTAAATACACTAAGCGCTTTTTTTCATCTGACATTAATTCTTTCATTGGATGGATTTGTTTCGGGTAAAAATACTTGCCTAGCCGACAAGGGGACTTTAGAAACAGAACCTAATGAATTTTAAGCTTCTCTATTTATACTATACCTATTGTTCTTGAAGTTGCGAATAGCAACTTCAAGAACGAGCGGTATATACTCGGTTCTTTTCTACTTAAGAGAGCTTAATCGGAAATTTAAGATCTAGCATGTAAGTTTTTTCACTACAATGAATTATCTATTACTAGAGCAAGAGCAAGCCTTAGACTTTGTCCCTTAACTTATTAGTGGTAAGATAAGTTATGGAAGCAGTTATTGTCCCTATTTATGATCCGGCTCAATCTACAAAGGCGCCTTATTTGACGCCTGCAGCGGGTGCTCACGTCAAAAAAATGCTTGCTAGGCAATCAAAAAAAATGATTTTTCGCCTTAGTGTAAAACGATCGGGTTGTTCAGGCTTTTCTTATGTAGTGGATTATGTAAAAGACTTGAATGTAAGTGATTTACAGTTTTCTGTAGATGATGATTTAGTCATTTCTGTTGATCAATCGAGTTTTCCTTATGTAAAGGGGATTTGTATTGATTATGTACAAAATGGGCTTAATGGTGCTTTGAAGTTCATTAACCCTAACCAGACGGCCGCCTGTGGATGTGGCGAAAGCTTTAGTGTAGAGGAAAACTAGAGGATTAACTTCCTCACTATATGTTGCGTAAGACGATTACAATTAATAACAAGTTGGGCTTACATGCACGTGCTTCTATGAAGTGGGTAAAGATCGCAAGGTGCTTTATTAGCGAAATTACGATCAAGTGCGATGGTAAGCGGGTAGATGGTAAAAGCATTTTAGAGGTCATGGGCCTAACAGCACGACAAGGAAGTCCTGTAGAAGTGACGGTTAAGGGTGAAGACGAAGCAGCAGCCTTAACCGTTCTAGAAAAGCTGGTTACTGATCGGTTTGGAGAAGAATAATTTTGGAGAATAACAGTAATGATAAGTACGCCCTATCGGTGGCTGATTTTTCTTTGTCTTTTTTTGGTTTCTTTAGATAGTTTTGCAGAATCTCCGTTTGTCGACCAGACAGCTATTCAGCTGATAGCCCTATATCAAAAAAATTCTCTACAACAGCGGGTTGTGCACTATAGCGCTGGCTTACTAGGATCCCCTTATCAACTCGGTGCGCTAGGTGAAGGCCCTGCGGGTAAATATGATAAAAATCCATTGTATCGATTTGATTACTTTGATTGTGAGACTTATCTCGACACGGTAATGGCGATGGCTTTGGCCAAAAACTTTATTGATTTTAAAGAAAGAATAAACCATATTCGCTATCGACAAGGCCAGATCGCTTTTATTCAACGTAACCATTTCCCGAGTGCCGACTGGATCCCAAACAATAAGCGAAATGGTTATATTCGAGAGTTAACATATACTATTGCGGGTCAAAAAACAAAAATAACCACTACCTTAATAAATCGACGCAATTGGTACCAACACTTCACCACAAATAGTATTCAAATTCCTTATTTATCAACCCCAGAAAAAAGTATTCTATTAGCACAATTAAAAAAAGAAGGACAGAAATTCCCTAATGAGGAAGTCAGCATTGCCTATATTCCTTTAGCTGAATTACTGCAGAATTCTCAATTGGAGCGAAAAATTCCTACGGGAAGCATCATTTTTTTTGTTGGCGATAATAATCACTTAACAAGTCAAATAGGAACCCAAATGAATGTTTTTCATATGGGTTTTGCTATTTGGAAAAATGGACAACTTTATTTCCGCATGGCATCTTCCAGAGAAAGGCGTGTTATCGATGCTCCCTTTCAAGACTACTTAAAAACCTATCTCACATTAGACATCTTGAAAGGAATTAGTGTGTGGGCTGTTACAAATCAGAAAGTACTTCGCATGCATGATGATGTTAGGGGGGTACCTTTCAGTTAGTAAGAAGAAGCGAGGCCGGCTATCATCATATTTTCTAAAAGAATCGAACCCGTCAAGATTGAACTTCGATTATCGATATCGTTGCCTATGGCGACAATATTTTGATACATATCCCGTAAGTTTCCTGCAATAGTAATTTCTTCTACCGGATATTGTATTTCTCCATGTTCAATCCAAAAGCCAACAGCACCTCGTGAATAATCGCCTGTAACTAAATTGATACCCTGGCCTAGAAGTTCAGTAACTAATAATCCTTTATCCATTTTCTTAATCAGATCCTCTAAACTAAATTGACTGGTTTCTAGAACAATGTTATGTGCTCCACCTGCGTTCCCAGTTGTTTGCAAACCCAGCTTGCGTGCAGAATAACTATTCAATAAATAGCCTTGTAAAATACCTTGAGAAACTAAGGTTCGATCTTGTGTAATGACACCCTCATCATCAAAAGGAGCGCTTCCTAAACCCTTAAGCAAATGAGGCCGTTCATAAATATTTACGGTGTTAGAAAATAACGATTTACCCAGATGATTGACTAAAAAAGAGGCTTTACGATAAAGATTACTGCCTGAGATAGCGGATAGAAAATTTCTGATTAAGCTGTTTGCAATCTCTGAATGAAAAATGACGGGTGCTTGACAAGTCGCTAGGCGTCTAGCATGTAAACGTTTTAGCGTTGCTTCTACTGCTTGTTTTGCAAGTTTTTCTGTAGACACCAATTGGCTTGGATCGCGACTAACTGTGTAGCTGCCATCGCGTTGCATACCATTTTTATCTTTTGCCACAAGACTACAGGAAAGACTATGATGCGAGCTAGGATAGCTACCTATGAAGTCGTTACTATTGGTATAAAGATAAAGGTTTTGATGGGTAGCTAGCGTGACCCCTTCGGAAAAGATAATACGCTCATCCACCGCTAACGCACTTGTTTCACAATGCTTCCCCAGCTCAATCGCATCTTGCGGATCTAGAGTCCAAGGATGATGAAGCTCTAAATTTGGAATAACCTTTGCTAGCAAACGTGACTCAGCAAGGCCAGAAAAAGGATCTGGACTAGTAAAACGTGCAATGTGGCATGCCACCTCTACGGCATTTTTAAGCGCTGGTAAACTAAAGTCAGAACTCGATGCGGACCCTTTACGTTGGCCAAAATAGACATTGATTCCAAGCGTTTTATTACGATTATGCTCTATTGTTTCTACTTCTTTCATGCGAACAGTAACAGAAAATCCAATATCATGACTTATGCTAGCTTCAACTTGTGTAGCACCCCTTTTTTTTGCCATCTGTAAAATTTCGTTTAGCAAGTTTTGATAGTCTGTTTTTTTGCTTTCAAAATAAGAAGGATGGTCTATTTTATTAGACATGAATAAGAACTCTCTCTTTAAAATTGTCAAAGAGTATAGCGAGCTGGTTTAAATTTCGCTAGACTGTATCCATTGCACTTGGAAGATGAGAATGTGCGGATTCAAGTGCCCCATCTTATTAAAAAAGGCACTTGCCTAGGTTTAACCGATATGCAGCAGCTTATTGACTTCAGTTTACGACATTGGGAGCTTTGGTTAGCCTTCTTTGTGATTTTAGGCTTGTTACTGACTTTTGAATTGCATCTCAAGCTAACAGCAGCACCTGCATTATCTGCGCAACAAGCTATTTTTCTGATCAATCGTGAAGATGCTGTTTTACTAGATGTTCGTGATACCAATAGCTTTGCAAAGGGCCACATAGCAGCTTCCATTAATATACCTTTTTCTGAGCTCATGAATAAAATAAAGCAACTCGACGGTTATCGTCAAAGACCTGTTATCATTAATTTTAGCCAAGGCCAAGCACATCATCGGATTGCACGACTCTTGAAAAACGCCGGATTTAGTAGACTATACCACCTTAAAGGTGGAATAGTGGCTTGGCAAAACGCCGCATTACCCTTAGTAAAAAAGTAATTTCTGCTATAACTAGAGAGATTTTATGCCAAAAATAGTGATCTATACCACTTCAAACTGTCCTTATTGTTCGAATGCAAAAAAATTACTTGAACAAAAAGGGCTAAAATATACGGAGATAGCCATTGATACTGATATTGCAAAACGAGACGAAATGATAAAGCTGAGTGGTAAACGCAGTGTGCCACAAATAGTTATTAACGATAAGCTGATCGGAGGATTTGATGACTTATCGGCATTAAATTCCTCGGGTCAATTAGATATTTTACTAAAAGATGAGTAACCCTTCATGACAACTGATCAAACAAAATCTCCTTCTAAAACGCCTGAATTCATTATTCAGCGGATCTATGTAAAAGATTTGTCTTTAGAATGTCCTCAATCACCCCATGTTTTCCAAGAAGAGTGGCAACCCGAGCTAAATTTACAGTTTATGATGAATACCAATAATTTAGCTGAGAATAATTATGAACTGATTTTAAAAATTACTGTGACAGCTTCCTCAAAAGAAAAAACATTATTTTTGGTTGAGATAAAACAGGCGGGGCTTTTTACGCTAAAAGGCTTTACTGATGAACAAAATCAGCAAATCCTTAGTATCACCTGTCCTACGGTCTTATTTCCCTATGCACGCGAAGCAGTCTCTGATTTAGTAGGTCGAGCTGGGTTTCCACCACTTTATTTAGCGCCTGTTAATTTTGAAGCTTTGTATGCCCAGCAAATGCAAGAACAGTGTGAAAAAGAAAGCGAAGAAAGTGGAAAAGGTGGAAAAGACGGTAAAACCGGTACTACAAAAAAAGCCAGTTCACAAAATTCTATTATCACGCACTAAACAATTACAGTGTTTTCAGTTGCATTAACAGGTAGTATTGCAAGTGGCAAATCAACGGTGGCGCGCTATTTTTCTGAGCTAGGGATAACGGTTATCGATGCCGATCGGATTGCCCATAGACTTGTCAAACATCATCCAGAAGTGCTGCAACAGATTGTGGAGTATTTCGGCCCATCCATTTTAGCAGAAGATAAGCAATTAGACCGTGTTAAATTGCGTAATATTATTTTTTTTAATATCACGTCACGTACGTGGTTGGAACAGCTTCTACATCCCTTGATTTATAAGGAAATTCACTCTTCTATACAAACGGTGAAATCGATTTATTGTCTACTTGTAATTCCGCTTTTATTTGAAGCAAGAACAACTCGCTTACTTAAGGAAAAACCAGATTCAGGCATGGCCATTGAATTAAATAGGATTTTATTAATTAGTACCTCAAAAGAACTACAATTTCAGCGTGCACAAGAACGAGATCACTTAGAAAAAAAACAGATTGAAGCTATTTTATCTGCACAACTACCCCCCGCCAAAAGTCTAGATAAAACAGATGATATTATCTATAACAAAACGACTTTAAACGATTTACGTCAATCTGTTGAACGTTTTCACCAACTATATCTGTCTTTTGCTCACGCCAAAAATATTGTTCTTGAACAATCCGCATTTCTTCGTTATTATCTAGCCATCAAATAAGAATGATTCTTAATAACATTTAATAAATCTCTGTACGCTACAAAAAAACAGGATTTAACAATTAATTCATTGATAAAAGAAAATATATTGGATTTTCATAGGATAAGAAGTGGTTGGCATGGGTCCTGCCAGCGAATGCACTTTTTTTGCTGGCTTACGCCGCAAAAAGAAGTCGCATTCACTGTCACCCATGCCACTTTTTAATTTTTGTAGCGTGCAAAGTAATAAACGGCCTCCTGTAGCTGATTTCAGTTTTCATTAAGAAATGGCTACCTATAATTTGAGCGTGGCTATGTTTAAGCTATGAAAAGTGGTATTTCGCTATGAAAATGAAACGTATAAAAAAAACTCTTAGGATTAGTGCGAGCTACCTATTAAGTGCTATCCAGGTTACTTCCGATGGCCTATCCAGTGCTAGACAAATTGTAGATTTTACACCAGAAGCTTGGGCAAAATATGCTTCATGCGGCGGAAGTATTGTAGAAGGCGAAATCTATAGGAAAAATATTGATGAGGGATTTAGTAAACTTAGCTTATTAAGTAAAGAATCGTTTTGGAAATATTTAATTATCCAAAAATTCGAAACAAATTTAGAGATAATTGAACGGTGTGAAAAAGATCTTCGAAAAGATTTACATAGTTTTTTAACTACTATTCAAGTCAATCCAGAAAGATTAATAGATTTAAATGATCAGATCGCTTTATTTGAGCAAGATACCCCATTAACAGGAAAGAAGTTAGCCGATTTAATAACCTGCTTTAATAAGCTTGAAAAAGTTAATAACGGTACATCTACTTATATTGTTAATACAGACATTGAACAATTTAAAATCTTACAAGAACAGTTTGTAGCATTAATAAAAGAAAAAGAAGACAGGGATTGTGCATTTCTGATTAGTTATAAAGCGAATCAAACCTTTCTTGCAAAGGCCAAATCCCTAGATAGAAAACTTTCTGATAATGAGAAAGAAGTTATTGAACAAGCGGAAATTCGATTAAAGATTTTAAGAAAAAGTCTTGTGGAAAACGTACCTCTTAAAAAAGAGTCCACGCTTACTGACATTAGTCCCATCTTACTCAAACAATTAGAAAAAGAATTCTCAGCAGCAAAAATAAAATTATGGCTTTTACGCTTTGGAATGTTATTTAGTCTATTAGTCGCAACCGCAGTGGGTGTTTTTACCTTCTATACCTTCCCAGCTACCTTAATATCATTAGGTCTCCTTACCTCCACGACCGTTTTATCGGCAATCGTATGGCCGCTGGCGATTTTCACAGCAATTGCTTATGGAATTCTGATCTATAACACCATAACTGATTTAATTATTAATGAAACCTTAACTCAATGGTGGAAAAATATTAAACAAGAAGCAGCTCAATCCAACGATAAACAACATTTATTGAAATATCTTAGCCTTATTGCCTGGAAAACACTTTCAAAATTTTTTTCTAAAATCATCGATTGGTTTAAGCGAAAACCCAAAGAAAGTTGCTTTTCTTACGGCTTAAGAATAGTCTTGAGTTTAGCAGTGATAAGTTTTGGTATTATTGCTGCGCTTACGACAGGCTACACTGCTTTTACTCAATTACAAAAATGCGTTACCTTGGCGGTTTGCGTTATCACAGCATTACCTTTATTCCTAGGTGATTTATTATTTATCTTAAAAAATTCTTTTGATTCAATCGCTTTACTTATAGGAATTTCCTTTTCAAATTTATTTAATCCTATTAAGGCATGGTGGAAAAAATTAAAAGCGCAACTGCAAACAGAAAACTATTTGCAGTTAGCACTTCATTTAGTTCGCTTACCTTTAATGTTTTTGCTCAGTGTTTTTAAACTGTCTGTATTCCTTTACCATATTATTTTTTCTTCTGTGGCATCGGATAGATTTTTTAATTTTTCCTTTGCGTTAACAGTTTTTTTTGCGGCAGGAAGTGAATTATTAACGGACATCTGCCCTCTTTTTGGAAAAGCAGAAGGAGAGGAGCATGACCATGATCATGGTGGCATTTTTAATTGGTTAGCAAAACTTATTTTTATTGTACCTACCACCCTATTGGGTGTATTTAACTGGCTTCTTAGTCAGTTAAATCGATTTTCCTCAAATCCTACTCTTAAGGTATTAACGTTTAGCGAAGCTATTTTAAAAGAGTGGCATCAATTCGACATTCGACACATACACCCGGAAGAATCCAATGTGAACGAAGTACTTGCAATAGGCAAAGAAACACAATTACCTAGAGAAATTGCATTAGGAAAAGCGATAGAAATTTGCAATAAGCAAATAAAACGCTTAGGTGATGGAGTTTTTAAATCCAAAGCGGAAAAAAACAAAACACTAATCTTTACGAAATGTAAAGAAAAATTAGATGTTGCTTCTCAAAATAGAACAGAAATAAAGTCCATTGAAGAGTTGATCAACCCTAGCGAAAAAAACATCCTTGCTAAACATCGGCATCTGACGTTTTTTACTAAGCAAACAACATCAGAAAGAAAGTTAGATAAAATCAAAAACTTGGTAATAAATGATAATACAAGACAGGCAGGACAAACGTTGTGTGCAGCGTAGATTGAATTTTTCAAAAAAATTATTTTGATAGCTTTAGGGTGTATTGACAGTTGTGCTAGAATGAGCGAAAAAGGGTTGCTTTTTGAGTATCGTAACGGAGCATACACAGAGTATGTGAGTAACGAAACGCAGAAAAGCGGCTCTTTTTCGCCATCATCGTGTAATTGTCAACACACCCTAATTAACCACTGATTAATTTGTGCTAAATCATCCGGTTTTAGGGTACCTGCTTCTTGCTTAAGTGCCAAGCTATCAAGTAAATACGTATATTGGTCTTTAGCAACGTTTCGTTTCGCATCATAAAGGTTTTGCTGTGCCAGTAACACATCGATGATAGTGCGAGTTCCTGCTTTGAAGCTTTCTTCAGTACTATCTAGTGATAACTGTGCAGATTCAACCGCTTGGTATTCAGCTTTGATTGTGCTGATATCAGCCAGTACGTCATTGTATTTTTGTCTAGTGGTTACCATCACTTGACGATAGGTATTATCAAGATTAGCACTAGCCGTCTGAAAATCATATTCTGCTTTTCGTGTATTGGATGAGATTGCTCCACCTGAAAAAAGCGGAACATCTAGTTGCAAACCTACCACAGCGCTATTTCTATCCGTTGTACCGACATCAATACCATTATCTCTTCCATAACTACCGATTAGGTTAAGCGTAGGTAAATGACCCGAAGCTTTCACTTTGATGTTATCGCGCGCAGCTTCCATACCATAGCGGCTTGCCATGAGATTAAGGTTGTAGGCAGTTGCAGAATTAATCCATTGTTCGATATTTGTTGGTTGTGGAGGTAATAACGGCAGCTTATTCTTAAACCCGTTTAGATCAGAATAAATCTGTCCTGTTAACTGACGTATTCCTTCTTGACTATTGCGTAGCGCATTTTGCGCCGTAATTTCAGCCGCTAGGGATTTATCATAGGCGGCTTTTGCATCATAAACACTCGTTACGGCATCTAAGCCCACGCGGACTCGTTTTTGTGCCTGATATAATTGTTTGGCATTGGCGGTTTTTTCTGACTGGGCTAGGCGTAAATTATCTTGGGCAAGTAACACTTGAAAATAGGCATTAGCGACTCGGTAGATAAGTGCTTGTGCTGCTGCTCCCAGCGTTGCATCGGCTTGTTTGCTGGTATTAGTGGCTTGTTTAACAGCAAGCCAGTCGCCCATATCAAACAAAGGCTGTGTAATAGAAACGCTATATCCGCGGGATGGGAACTGGCTTACTCCCAGTGGAGTATCAGGTGGGGCTTGGGTAATATTTTGATAATTAGAAGACAGATTGGCCTGTCCTTTAATAGAAGGCAGTAAAGCCGCTACACTCTGAGGAAGGGCTTCTCGCATGGATAGACGCGTTGACACGGCAGCTTGATAGACGGTGTCATTTTTCAAAGCGTCTTGATAGACAGCTAGCAAGTTTGCTGCAAAACAAGGCTGCAGTATCCCTAGAAATAGAATAAACCCCAGTAAACATCCAAAGTAAATGAAGCGACGTGGGCTTTGATTGTAGCCCTTTGATTGTAGAATACACATTATTTTTTTTATTAAAAGTGGGGGCTGGTTAAGATTTGCCCAGATACTTGCGGTATTATGCCAGGACTAATAGGCCGCTTGCAAAGTCTTCGTCTTTTCGAGCACAGGGGATAGAGATGAATCTACATTTTTCAAGAACAGACGTACGAATATTGGAGCAGCAACGGGTTTATCAGGGACACTTTCAGCTTGATCGTTTAAAACTACAGTATCGGCTATTTAAGGGTGGCTGGAGTCAACCTCTCTTACGTGAAATTTTTGAGCGTGGTGAGGCAGTAGGAATCTTGTTGTTTGATCCAGAACGCAACAAAATCGTTTTAATAGAGCAGTTCCGCGCCGGTATTGTGTTAAAAACAGGTAATCCATGGTTAATTGAAATTGTCGCCGGCATGATTGATGGCAATGAAAGTCTTAAGGAGGTGGCAAAACGAGAAACTCAAGAAGAAACGGGTCTCACCTTACATAATTTATCTTTTATTAGTCGACATTGGGTGAGTCCCGGAGCAAGTACCGAACGAATTACCCTCTATTGTGGCCAAGTCGACTCAAGCCAGGCGCAAGGGTTTCACGGCTTGGCTAATGAAGGCGAGGATATTCGCTTACATGTGTTAACGGTGCAAAAGGCCTACTATTTACTAAATACAGGAGAAATTGATAATGCTTCAACCATTATTGCTTTACTATGGTTACAGCAGCATGAGACAGTCGTTAGAAAAATCTGGTCAAATAAAGCGAGTTAATTAATGATGAAATCTTCCTCAAAACGCTATACCGCTGAAGCCATCGAAGTCTTAAGTGGTCTAGACCCGGTTAAACGGCGTCCCGGTATGTATACCGACACGTCTCGTCCCAATCATTTGGCTCAAGAGGTGATTGATAATAGTGTAGACGAGGCCGTCGCGGGTTATGCGAAACGCATAGACGTTATTCTCTACCCAGATAATTCTCTAGAAGTGTTTGATGATGGCCGAGGAATGCCTGTTGATATTCATCCGGGAGAAAAAGTCACGGGTGTAGAACTTATTTTGACGCGTTTACATGCGGGCGGCAAATTTAATCATAAAAATTATCGTTATTCAGGCGGTTTACACGGCGTAGGGGTTTCCGTGGTCAATGCCTTATCACGCCGTTTAATCGTCACGATTAAACGCGATGGTTTTATTTATCAAATGCAATTTGAACAAGGAGACAAAAAATCACCATTAAAAAAAATAGGACGTGCTGATAATAAAACGGTGACAGGAACTGCATTACGTTTTTGGCCAGATAAACATTATTTTGATTCTGAAAAATTTTCGTTAAGTCATTTGAAGCATAGTTTGCGTGCTAAAGCGGTTTTGTGCCCAGGATTACATATTAGTTTTAACGATAAACAAAAGCATAAACGAGAAGAATGGTTCTATGAAGAAGGGGTAATCAGTTACTTAAAAGAGAGTTTACGCCAGTATGATTATCTGCCTAAAGAGCCGTTTCATGGACATTTCTCAACAGAGAATGAAGAAGTCGATTGGGCGCTTTGCTGGCTCTTAGAAAATGGCGAAGGCTTAATGGAAAGCTACGTGAATTTAATTCCCACTATTCAAGGCGGTACCCATGTCAATGGTTTACGGTCGGGTTTATTAGAAGCGATGCGCGAGTTTTGTGAATTACGTGATTTATTACCACGTAATCTAAAGTTAGCACCGGAGGATGTATGGGAAAGATGTCATTATGTATTATCCGTTAAATTGTTAGAACCTCAATTTTCTGGTCAAACCAAAGAACGTCTAACATCACGCCAATCGGCTAGTTTTGTTTCAAACGTTATCAAAGATGCATTTAGTTTATGGTTAAATCAACATATAACGGAAGCCGAATCGTTAGCAGAATTAATGATAGCCAACGCGCAAAAGCGTTTGCGCAGTAGTAAACAAGTTGCGCGTAAAAAAATAATTAGCGGGGCAGTATTACCGGGAAAATTAGCGGATTGTACGCTAACAGATCTGAATCGTACTGAATTATTTTTAGTCGAAGGCGATTCCGCAGGCGGCTCAGCAAAACAAGCGCGGGATAGGGAATTTCAAGCAATCATGCCATTGCGAGGTAAGATATTAAATAGTTGGGAAGTTGCCAGCAATCAAGTGATTAGTTCACAAGAAATCCACGATATCGCTATTGCTATTGGCGTTGATCCAGGTTCTGTTGATTTAGCAGGATTGCGCTATGGTAAAATCTGTATATTAGCCGATGCTGATTCGGATGGTTTGCATATCGCCACACTATTATGTGGCTTATTTTTAAAACATTTTAAGCCATTAGTGGTAGAGGGACATATCTATATTGCCATGCCACCACTTTATCGTATCGATAGAGGTAAAGAGGTTTATTACGCGCTGGATGATGAAGAAAAACAGACTGTTTTGGATCGCTTATCGTTAGAGAAAAGAAAAGGGAAGATTAGTGTGCAACGCTTTAAAGGCTTAGGTGAAATGAATCCACCGCAGTTACGAGAAACCACTATGGCCCCAGATACACGACGCCTAGTCCAGCTAACAATAGACGGTGAAAAAGAAACGATTTCTTTGATGGATATGCTCTTAGCTAAAAAGCGCGCGTCGGATCGAAAAAATTGGTTAGAGAAAAAAGGCAATCGTGCGACAGTATAAGCCTATCACTTATACTACTAGATAAGACTATCTGTCAGGAGTTTCGCGCTTAAAAAGAAAAGCAGGCAGGAAAGCGTTATAAATAGTCATCGTCATTGAGCGCGAAGCGCGTGGCAATCTAAAAAAATCATGCCTGGATGGCCATGCTCGTTACACTCGCTCACCATGACGGTAATTTTTTTATACTCATTTCCCCTGCTTATAATTCTACGCGCGAAACTCCTGTCTGTATAAATTTCTTATCAATGACCTAATACAAATAAAAAGAAAAAAGATGAAAATAAAATCAAACAGGAGATGGAGAAGTATCTATCATACGTTTATGATCACTTGGGCGAAGAAACCGTACGTCGATGGTTTTCTGTTTATTTACAAGATGAAGATGTAGTGGTATGAATTCGACGGCAGCTGTCACTGGTTTTTTTAAGATTTTCAGGGTTACTTTTTTCTAACTAAGGTAAGCCCATCGCTGAGGGGCAACAGACTCATATTAACGCGCTCATCCTTGTATATCATTTGGTTCAAGTGGCGAATCGCTTCCGTTTGTTTATCGTGATTTTCAAGATCTGCAACCTGCCCACTCCAAAGAACATTATCGATGAGGATAAGACCTCCCTGCCTGACTAACATTAAAGAACGTTCATAATAATTTGTATAATTCTGTTTATCCGCATCGATGAATACAAAATCAAACGTATTCGTTTCTCCTTGTTGAATTAATTGATCCAGGGTTTCTAAGGCAGGTGCCAGTTTTAGATCAATTTTCTGCAAAACACCTGCTTTCTGCCAAAAACGCTTTGCAATAACACTGGTTTTCTCATTAACATCGCACGCTATTACGTGACCATCATCAGGAAGCACTAAGGCAACAGCCAGCGCGCTATAACCAGTATACACGCCTACCTCTAGTGTTTTTTTTGCCCCTATGAGCTCCACTAGAAATACCATAAACTGCCCCTGCTCCGGGGATATCTGCATGTTATGAGAAGGTAATTTGGCAGTTTCTTCTCGTAGAGATTTTAAAATAGCAGGCTCTCGTAAAGAAACAGAGAGCATATACTCATAAAGTTTCGGCGTCACGTTCAGTGTTTGATTAGACATATCGTTATTTCAATTTGGATAATTTAGAGATAGAGATACTTTAACATAAGATTTTGTAATTAGAGCGTCTCTGTGCAGTACGAAAATTAAAAAAGAGGTGGGTGACACCGGATGCTAGCTTCTTTTTTGTGGCGCAAGCCAACAAAAAAAAGCGCATCCCGTGGCAGGAGCCACCTCACCTATTTTTTGTACTGTGCAGAGCTAGAGCGTTTATGCACATATTTTAAACATTGACATTCGGGCCAAGCGCAGCCAGAATAGCGGACCTTATCAAACTAGGTCCCCATCGTCTAGTGGCCTAGGACACCGCCCTTTCACGGCGGTAACAGGGGTTCGACTCCCCTTGGGGACGCCATTTACCTGCACTAAAACAACTTTTTGAGTTTTTAAAAACAAAAGTATTTTCAATATGAATTTTGGGTTATCTGAAAAATCATATAAAAATTTGTTACAGGTGTTTCACCACCATCCTGAAATAGAACGTGTTCAAATATTCGGTTCTAGAGCTATGGGTAATTATCAGCCATATTCAGATATTGATCTGGTTTTATTTGGGAAAGTTGATGATACTTTGCTAGCTAAAATTTATAGCGAACTAGATGAATTGCCACTACCTTATAAATTCGATGTAAAAGTTTACGCTGATATTACTTATCTTCCTCTAAAGCAGCATATTGATAATATTTCTAAAGTTATTTATCAAAAAAAATAGTTCTGAATACCATTTAAGATATAAAAATATCGTTTACCATCTTCCATTCGATTAGTTTTAACGCTATGCTTATCAAAGAATTTTTTTCCTAAAAAAATAATACTATAAATTGAATAGATTGGGAGCGCCGATGGAAAAAACATTTAAAGAAATTCTCGAAGGTTATCGCTTATTTCGAGAAAAATACACCGTTGGCGATAATTCGATTATGAAATACTTATCTGCACATGGTCAAAAGCCGCAGATTATGTTGGTTTCTTGTTGCGATTCGCGTGTTGATCCTGCTTTAATATTACAATGTGATCCCGGCGATTTATTTGTTGCGCGTAATGTAGCAAACATTGTCCCTCCCTATGAAAAAGATGAAGCACTTCACGGAACAAGCGCTGCCTTAGAATTTGGCATATGCCTTTTAAACGTCAGGCACCTTATTTTATTAGGTCATAGCCAGTGTGCTGGAATTGCTGCTTTATTAAATAGCCAGGATTTATCACAGAATGATTTTATAACAAAATGGGTTTCGTCGATTAAAATACCTGAAAAATTAGTAGATAAAGTAAATCAAGATGAATATGCAAAACTGGGATTAACACGTTCTTACGAAAACTGCTTAACATTTCCTTGGATTAAGAAAAAAATAGAAGAAAAAACATTGATAATTCATCGATGGTTTTTTGATATTCAAAAGGGTCAAATTTTTACCTATTCTGATATTTATGGTGTATACCAAGCATTAGATATTTAAGAATAAATTTTTTTAGAAATGATTTCTTTCTTTGTTTTAGCACGAGCAACAGCAGCTTCGATATAAGCACACTGATCACTCAATTCCTCATTTTTTTTTCTTTCTTTTATTTGATATTTAACTTTATCCAGTCTCTTTTCTCTAGCATAAAAACGTTGACGTGCTTTTTGTGGCTGATATACAGGAACTTCCAATGCGATCATATCAATACAATCTACCGGACAAGGTGAAACACAAAGTCCACAGCCAGTACATTCTTGTATTAAGACTGTATGGCATTGTTTTGCAGCGCCTAAAATAGCATCGACGGGGCACGCTTGGATGCATTTGGTACAAGCAATGCACTCTGCTTCGCGTATATAAGCCGCCATTGGCGGTCTTTCTTGTTTTTTCATTTCTTCTAGAAAAGGCTGCACATCTTTTTCTAAAAGTTTGGCTAATGCTTTTAATGTTTTAACCCCACCTGGTGGGCAACGATTAATCGCTTCATCTTTTTCGGCTATCGCTTCGGCATAAGGCAAACAACCAGAATAACTGCATTGACCACATTGTGTTTGCGGTAACAACGTATCGATTTGTTCGATAAGTTTTTTCATTTTGCTTTGAGCATAGAATGCCAGGCTATGTCACATCGACAGACGTGTCTGTTTGCATCGCATGGATAGCGCCTTCTTGAATGCGTTGTAATAGAGGGGTGAAAGGGGAAATAGTATGATTGTAAAGAAAATCCTGGCGATTTTCCCATGTCATTGCATCGATATTAAGAAATGTTTCCACTTTTTCTGCAATAATCGGTAAAACCGGTTTTAAATAGGTCATTAAAATTCGAAATAGATTCAATCCTAAGCTACATACTGCATGTGCTCGCTCAACTTGATCTGGAATTTTTATTAAAGCCCAAGGTTTTTCAGCATCAATCATTTGATTAGCCGAATCAGCTAATTCCATAATAATTCGCATTGCTAGACTAAATTCGCGATTTTCATAGGCATGCGCAATTTCATTGCCTTTTTCGACAAAATGTCGGATTAATGCTGGCGCATGACAGGTTTGAGATAATTTATTTTCAAATTTTTTATTAATAAAGCTAGCGCAACGGCTAG
The DNA here is from genome assembly GCA_040384585.1 of Pseudomonadota bacterium. Lineage (GTDB taxonomy): Bacteria > Pseudomonadota > Gammaproteobacteria > Diplorickettsiales > Diplorickettsiaceae > JAZKJD01. The sequence goes on from JAZKJD010000036.1 coordinate 20,813, forward strand.
CAATATTCACTAATTTCCCAACGAGATCTGAATTGATGCGCTGGATAAAATCATCAAAATTTAGGTCAATATCTTCGGATTTTTTGTTTAGCTTCACTGAAAAATAATAACGTAAATACTCAGGATCTAAATGTTTAAGATAGTGACGTGCGGTAATAAAAGTACCACGCGACTTCGACATTTTTTGTCCATTTATTGTTAGATAACCGTGGACAAAAATAGCCGATGGCGTGCGAAAATCAGCACTTTTAAGTATTGCTGGCCAGAAAATAGCATGAAAGTTAATAATGTCCTTACCTATAAAATGATAAAGTTCTGATTTTTCGGCATTTGTCCAATAGGTATCGAAGTTAAGGTCGGGGCTGCGTTCAGCGAGATTTTTGAAAATGGCTATATATCCGATAGTAGCATCTATCCAGACATAAAAATATTTATTATCCGCCCCCGGGATTTTAAACCCAAAATAGGGCGCATCCCGCGAAATATCAAGATCGTGTAAACCTTCTTTAAACCATTCTAACAGTTTATTACTCACCTCTTCAGTGAGATGGTTATCGCTAGTGATCCATTCGCGCAAAAAATCCGTGTAGCGTGATAATTGAAAGAAGTAATGTTCAGATTCTTTGGCGATGGGTGTTGTACCTGAAAGAGTGGATTTAGGATCGATAAGATCGAATGGCGCATAAGTAGATCCACAGACTTCACAATTATCTCCATACTGGTCGGGTGCTTTACAACAGGGACAGCCCCCTTTTACATAGCGATCAGGGAGAAACATCTTGGCTTCAGCATCATAAGCTTGGGCTATCACTTGGGTACGAATATCGCCTTTTGCTTGCATACGTGAATAGATTAGCTCTACGAGTTCTTTATTTTCTGGAGAATGGGTGGTGTAGTAGTTATCGAAACTTATATAAAATCCATTAAGATCGGTGCTATGCTCTTTAGCGATCTGTTGAATAAGTTCTTCAGGTTCAATACCACGTTGTTTAGCAGCTAACATGACTGGTGTACCGTGGGCGTCTTCGCCCGAAAGGAAGAGACAATCATGGCCTAACATTTTTTGGAAACGTACCCATATATCAGCCTGGATATGCTCTAATAAATGGCCCAAATGAATCGAGCCATTCGCATAGGGTAAAGCGGAGATAATGAGTAACTTTCGCTGAGTTTGCTGCATGTTTAACTTTTGCGTATTATTAATTACCAGAGTGTGCCTTTATCTTTGGATCATCGTCAAGTCATATTTCTCTCTGTAGAGGATAAAAATTAAAGAGAAGCGGGGGTGCCAACAACTTTATTGTCCCACAGAGCATATTTCTAGGATTACAATGTTAAAAATTACTGATAGAGCCAAGCATATTGTTGCTATTGCTTCTGGTAAAGGAGGAGTCGGTAAATCGACGACGGCGGTTAATTTGGCCTTAGCGCTAGCCGCTAAAGAAGGGACACGTGTAGGTCTTCTAGATGCGGATATCTATGGTCCAAATCAGCCACAGATGCTAGGCGTTAGTGAAAAACCAACGAGTAAAGATGGAAAAACGCTAGAACCTGTACATGCCCATGGCATCCAGTCTATGTCCATTGGCTATTTAATCGATATTAATACCCCTATGATTTGGCGAGGCCCCATGGCAACAGGTGCCTTACAACAATTATTAAATGATACCCATTGGGATGATTTGGATTATTTAATTGTCGACCTTCCGCCGGGTACGGGTGATATCCAATTGACCTTGACACAAAAGATCCCTCTAGCGGGTGCGGTTATTGTAACTACCCCACAAGATATAGCTTTACTCGATGTGCGCAAAGCGATTGCTATGTTTACTAAAGTAAAGGTTCCACTATTAGGCGTGGTAGAAAACATGTGCGCACATGTTTGCAGCCAATGTGGACATGAAGAACCTATTTTTGGTGAAGGGGGTGGTGAGCGAATTGCTCAAGAATGTGGAGTTAACTTACTCGGTGCTTTACCTTTAGATAGTCGTATTCGCAAACAAGCCGATTTAGGTAAACCCATTTTTTTAGTGGATAATCAAGGTCCGATTGCTAAAATATACCGAAGTATTGCTGATAAGATAGCCGATCAATTAACTGTAAAAGTAAAAAATACCTTTCGATTTCCAAAAATTGTCATCGAAAAAAAATAGGGCGTGTTGATAATTGTGCTAGGATGAGCGAAAAGGGGTTGTTTTTTTTGAGTATCGTAACGGAGCATACACAGAGTATGTGAGTAACGAAACGCAGA
>JAZKJD010000037.1:0-1625 GCA_040384585.1 Pseudomonadota bacterium
ATACCCGATTACATGACGGGGATCAGCAAAGCTTACGCGCCGTCATTCAAGGGGAGAATCGCGATCTAAGCGCTCCCCCCTTGAAAATCCCCATCGCAAGAAGAAAATACTTGAAGTTGCGAATTCGCAACTTCAAGTATAATGGGTATATTAATCGACTAAAGCACTGACAACCTTCTCCATTCGTGCATGACGCGATCCTTTAATTAACACGGTAACGCCTTTCTGTAACAAGGGTTTCAGCGCTTGAATTAATGCTTCTTGACTAGAATAATGTTTTCCTGAAGCGCCAAAGGCTTGCATCGTTAGAGCCGTTAACTTACCATAAGTATACAAGTGCTCAATTCCTAACTCTCTTGCCAATTGACCCATTTTCTGATGATAATAACTTGCATTATCGCCCAACTCTTCCATATCACCCATGACAAAAATGTGTTGCCCTGGATAATGGGCTAAAAGTTGCAGGGCAGCTGTCATTGAGCGTGGATTTGCATTATAGGTATCATCGATAATAGTAGCACCACTTCTGCTTTCTAATACCATTGATCGCCCTGGGACACCCTGCATTTTTTCTAAGCCTGCCTTAATATCGCATAACGATGCACCGACTTGGCTTGCTACCGCTGCCGCTGCTAATGCATTTAATAAATTGTGTTCTCCAAGCAATAAAAGATGAATCGATATCTTTCCCTTCGGCGTCACAAGCATAAACTGCGCCCTAGCTTGTGAATCCAAATGAACATTTTTTGCAGAAAAATCCGCTGTTTCACCTAAGCCAAAGCGAATAACTCGATGATGCATTAAACGATGTTTCCAAGTGTTTGCAAAATAATCATCACTATTAATAACGGCTATCCCCTGGGGTGATAAACCCAAAAAAATTTCTGATTTTGCTTCTGCGACAAGCTCAATAGAGCCAAATCCCTGCAAATGTGCGGGCGCGATATTCGTAATTAATGCAATATCCGGCTTGCTCATTTGGCTTAAATACGCAATTTCTCCCAAATGGTTGGCTCCCATTTCGATCACGGCAAACTGATGCTGCGCGGTTAAATCAAGTAACGTTAAAGGAACACCGATATCATTGTTAAAACTTTTGCGACTGGCCAATACAGAACCACATTCACTTAAAATAGCGCGTAACATTTCTTTGGTCGTTGTTTTCCCACAACTACCTGTCAAGCCAATGATAGGGATAGAAAACCGTTCCCTATGGATTTTCGCTAATTTTCCAAGTGCCTTTCGGGTATCTTTCACTAACACCAAAGGAATATCAGAAGGAACGACTTTCTCAACAAGCGCTGCGACAGCCCCGTGATCTTTAGCCGACCCGATAAATGCATGACCATCGAAACTATCTCCAGAAATAGCGATAAAAAGCTCACCGGCTTTAATCGACCGTGAATCCAGGCTCACGGACGTATAGCTACATTCTTGACCTATTAACTGCCCTTGAAGGATGCGCGCAAGTGCCGAAAGTTTCACAAGGATAAATACCAAAAAAAATAGATTAACCTGTTCTAAATATATACCCATTGCACTTGAAAATGCGAGATCGCATTTTCAAGTGCCTTCCTTGCGCGATGGGGATTTTCAAGGGGAGAATCGCGATTTCTCCCCTTGAA
>JAZKJD010000038.1:0-17487 GCA_040384585.1 Pseudomonadota bacterium
ATGCCTTGACATAATTTTTTTGCTATCAAGTTAAAAATTACCATAAAAGTTCTTGTCGAGTAAGAGAGAGATCACTACATGAATTGTTACAGCCAAAAGTGGTAAAAATATTCCATTTTCTCTTGTTGGTAAGCACAACTTTCATACAAGCGACACGCCTTTGGGTTGATTTTCTGCGTAACGACTTGACTGATGGAATAATCATGGGTAAAACACCAAGCTTGAGCGGCACGAACCAAATGTTTACCAATACCTTTACCCTGATGCAACGGATCGACCGCTAATAAACTCAAATCGCCACGCCCTTGTTTGTCATCGATAGTTACCATTCCTACAATGCGATGGATTTTAGCCACTAAAATAACTTTCGCAACCCTTTTTTTGCAAGCATTATTGATCCAAGCCGTATACAGTTTATTGACTCCTTCTTCTGGAATATGTGGGTCACGGCTAAAGCGGGAAAATTTCGAAATTTCTATCGCTAACGCGATAAGTTCTGGATTGGCGAAAGAGTTAGTATAAATCTCTATCTCTGGAGTGGAAAAAGGTAAAGGGGATAGCGCGGTTAAATCTAAACAGTAGGTGATTTTCTCATCGACTAAAAAGCCTCCGCAAGCTTGGGCAGCCTTTTGCGACATTAGCTCCTGACTAGCAAATACCCAATAGACCAGCTTTATTCCTTGTGCTTTAAGTCCCTGCAAGCATTTCTCTAAACTTCCTTTATCTAAGCGTGCACTTAGAATTTTAGCGACGTGCACGCCTAAAATTTTACTATCCCAGTCAAGTAGTTGAGTGTTATGCATAAATTAAGTAAAGTGCTAGCTGCTTAGGGTGTGTTGACAATGTGAATCTAGTAAAAATATGAGTTTAAAAGTATTAATTCTTGGTATCAATGGTTTTATTGGCAGTAGTTTACTAGAACAAGCCTTAGTGACTACTGGGTGGAATTTTATTGGTTTAGATCTAGCCGATAATAAAATTCGTGATTTCTTGGATAATTCCCGTTTGCAGTTTAAGCAAGGCGATATCAATCAGGAAACTCCGTGGATAGAGCAGCAGATTCAACACTGTGATGTTGTTCTGCCACTGGTTGCGATTGCCACACCGGCAACCTATGTCCAAAATCCCTTAGCTATTTTTGAATTGGATTTTGAAGCCAATTTGAAAATTATTCGTCTTTGTGTAAAACATAAAAAACGGCTTGTCTTTCCCTCTACATCAGAAGTCTATGGCATGTGTAGCGATGAAGAATTTGATGAGCAAACCAGTAATTTTGTATTAGGGCCTATTAATAAGCCACGTTGGATTTATTCTTGTAGTAAGCAGATGTTAGATAGAGTCATCCATGCCTATGGTCTAAAGGATCAATTAGTTTATACCTTATTTCGACCTTTTAATTGGATAGGCGCAAAGCTTGATGATCCCCATAATCCTAAACCCGGTAGTTCGCGTGTTGTCAGTCAATTTATTGGCAATATTTTACGTGGCGAAGCGATTCAACTAGTCAATGGTGGACAACAGAGACGTAGCTTTATCGACATAGATGATGGTATCGAAGCCTTAATAAAGATAATAACGAATGAAAAAGGCTGTGCTGATCAGCGTATTTTTAATATTGGTAATCCGAAAAATGACATTTCGATTCGTAAACTCGCAGAATTATTAATTGAACAAATAAAAACGTATCCTACGTATGCCAATACGGCGCAGCAAATTCAATTACAAAATAGTGTAGCAGAGAGTTACTATGGAAAAGGTTATCAGGATATAGCGCATCGTGTGCCGTCGATTAAGAATGCTCAACACTATCTTAATTGGCAACCAAAAACGGATATTAAGACGAGTTTGCAGAAGATTTTACATTATCACTTGTAGTCGTTATTCGGCCTAATAATGCATTATAAAAGCTTTCATCTAGTGTAGCCTTTGCCTTTAAGCACCAAAGTCTAGCATCGACTAATCCTTCACATTTAACAGCATCTTTTTCTGTCATCAAAATGATGGCATCCTTTCCATAATTAAAATCGCGTAGTTTAAAAAAATGATGATCGGGGAAAGGATGTTCAATAATAGTAAGGCCTAGCGTGCGTAAACTACTAAAAAATTGCTCTGGATTACCGATACCCGCGACAGCATGAAGTTTTTTTCCATAAAAATAATCTGCATTTTTTTTATTTTCTGGCTGAATAAGCTGATAAAAATGCCCAGAAATGACTTTCATTTCGAATTCATTCGGACAGGCTTTTCCCTTGCTTACAATGAAATCAACCGTTTTCAATCGAGAAATAGGTTCACGTAAAGGTCCTGCTGGTAAGCAAAAACCGTTACCAAAACGGCGTTGGCCATCGATAACGACGATTTCAATATTCCGACCTAAGGCTAAATGCTGCAATCCATCATCGCTAAGGACGATATTACAATTAGTTTTTCCAAGTAAGGCTTTGACTCCTCGACTACGTTTAGGATCGACAATGGTAGGACATGCCGTGTGTCTAACTATCAGTAAAGGCTCATCACCTACTTCACGCGGATTGCTTTTTGCGTGTACGCGACAAGGATAATGCGTAGCTTTTCCGCCGTAACCACGACTAATAATGCCGGGACGCCAGCCCTTTTTTTGCAGAAATTTGGCTATTTCGATAAGTAGAGGCGTCTTCCCAGAACCTCCTACAGTAAGATTCCCAATCACGATAACGGGTACGGAAAAATGTGTGGTATTTTTTATATGAAATTGATAAAGTTTGCGACGCAATAAGACAAGACAGCGGTATAATAAAGATAATGGCCATAACAAATAGCTAATAAAATTCTTATTCCATAAACTTAACATTGCTTTTTAGAGATAGAAGAATTTTTTGCTTTTTTCCGCAACAATTTATAATAGCGAGTTAAAGGGATGATGAGATTAATCAATAAGACACTTAAGGTGGTTAAATATGCCATCCATAAATAAAAGCTATAATCTTTCATGTGAAACATCCTTATTATTGTGAAAGGGGTATTAGGGTGTGTTGTCATTTGCCACGATGATGGTCATAAACCGTCGTATTTTCTGCGTTTCGTTACTCACATACCCGCAAGTATGCTCCGTTACGATACTCGAAAAACCACGCTTTCTGGCTCATCCTCGCTAAATGACGACACACCCTAGTGTAATCGTGTTTGGGTATAAATCACAACAGTTAAAGACTCGCATCTTCAAATACGAGCGGTATATTTTATAATTTATGTTTGCTTGCTAAATGGTTATAAGTCATGACGATAACGGTAGTTATAATATTGTGGCAACCAAAATTGACTTTTTATGTAGTGGACAAAATCGATAGTATCACTTACCTGCGCTAATCCTTCGCTGCGTGCTTGCTCTGCAACTGCTAAAGCAACATGTTGGCTTATTTGATGAATCTCTTCAAAATCAGGTAGTAGTGATGGATTAACGCTTTCTACGTCTAAAGCATAATGACCTAAGGCTTGACACGCTTTCCACAACATCGCATCACTCAATCGTGTGGCTCTTGCAATAATAACACCTAGACCAATGCCAGGGTAAATTAAAGCATTGTTACACTGTGAAACACGAAATGTTTGTCCATTAAATTCAACGCTACCGAAAGGACTTCCTGTTGCGATCAATGCCTTTCCCTTTGTCCAATGAAGCAACGCTAATGGCGTTGCTTCAGCCTTTTCCGTGGGATTAGATAAAGGAAAAATAATAGGCTGATCAGTATCTGCTGCCATGATTTTTACAATGGTTTCGGTAAATGCTCCGCCTTGACTTGAACATCCAATTAACACGGTGGGTTTTACTATTCGCACAACGGCTTCTAAATCGATATCCCCTTCGCCTTTCAAAGGAGAAGCATAAGGCCGCTGAAAATCAGTGAGCCCCGATGTCTGCTCCGTTAGCAACCCTTGTTTATCCACTAAGTAAAAACGCGATAACGCTTGTTCTTTAGAGAGTCCTTCACGAACCATACCTGCACAAAGTTGATCCGCTATTCCTGTCCCCGCAGTCCCTGCCCCAAAAATAACAATACGCTGTTCTGTTAATGGAATTTTTGTGATTTTAATAGCGGCTAGTAACGCCGCTAAGGTGACTGCCCCTGTCCCTTGCATATCATCATTAAAAGTACATAACTGCATTTGATAACGTTGTAAATTACGTCTTGCGTTTTCGCGACCAAAATCCTCCCAATGTAAATAAACATGGGGCATTTTTCTTTGAATCGCTGAAACCACACGCGCTATCATCTCGTCGTATTCTTTACCGACCAAACGTGGGTGACGCCAACCCAGATACATAGGGTCATTCAGTAATTTTTCGTTATTGGTTCCTACATCGATCTGAATAGGTAATAAGCGATGGGGATTGGCACCGCCACAAATCACATACACCATGAGTTTAGCAATGCAAATATCCATACCGCCTATACCTTGATCACCAATACCAAGTACCCCTTCACCATCCGTCATCACAATAATATCAACGTCAGGATTTAAGCGATTTTCAATAATCGTATCGATATGTTCACGATCGGGATAAGCAATATATAAACCACGCGGTCGCCGAAATTCATGACTAAACTGTTCTACCGCTTTGCCAATCGTCGGTGTATAAATAATCGGTAACATTTCTTTTAGATGTTCACTGACTAATTTATAAAACAAGGTTTCGTTGGTATCGTGCAAGCTGCGCAAATAAACATGTTTCTGTAGATCATTGTCATTTTTTAAAAATTGCTGATAAATACGCGTTACTTGCTGTTGCAAGGTTTCAATACCATAAGGCAATTTTCCTAGCAAACGAAACTGCTGACGTTCATCTTCACTAAATGCACTCCCTTTATTTAGCTTTGGGGTAGTTAGCAAACTTTGCCCTAAGGCATTCGTTTCTATGTAGAGGACTTTACCTTCTTTATCTACGAACTGCTTAAATTTCGACATGTTCTTCTTCTCGTTGGTATGATGAGCCGCGGACTAAAGGTGGAAGTCGACCGAAAATTCCCATGAGACGTCGTGCTATATTTCTTTTGAAAGGGAAAACCAGATCAAATGTTAATAATCCACTATTACGCAATAATGTCAATGGTGCAAACTTTTGTTTAAATAAACTAGCTAAATTTTCAGTAAATCCCATCCATTGCTTTTGCACAGGTAAACGAGCGGCCAGATAGGTTTGACTAATGCTGGGGTCTGCCAAATCTTTTTTCGCGTGAAAAGCCTCAGTGAGAATATCCGTTAATTCTGCCATGTCTTGTAAAGCCAGATTAAGCCCTTGCGCCGCAATCGGGGATAAGGTATGTGCTGCATTACCTAATAATACCAACCCGGGCTGGGCCTGTAATTCGGCTATAAAGCTTTTTACCGGATAAACACTGAGTTTACCTCGTTCTAAAAATTCCCCTAAACGATAAGCAAAAACCGTTTGTAAGCGCATTAAAAAATCGGATTCTGTTAGTAACTGCAATTCATCAATAACGGACTGCTCTGCAGTCCAAACGAGTCCCACTTTATTTCCTGATAAAGGTAAACAAGCAATAACTCCTTCTTTGGTAAATCGTTGATACGCTGTATGGCGATGATGGCGGGATACGCTAAGCGTCGTTACTAATGCCTTCCCCCCCCCCCTACTTTCCCTTTGCATACCCATACCCAACAACTCCCGCACGATGGAGTTAGAACCATCTGCCGCAATGAGAAAACGAGAACGAATGGTTTCCCCGCCTCCCTTTGCCGTTATTAAGGCTTCCCAACCCTCTGCTGTTTTCGTCAATGTTTGACATTGCGCCGGATTAAACAAATCTAAGCTACGCTTTTCATTTTTTTCTGCTTCAGCCAGTTGAATCAACGCCTTAATACAGGCACTACCCAGTTGCGCCGCAGGAATCACATAACCCAATACCGCAACACCCATTTCTTTAGCGGTAATTCTCGCGGCAGCAAAACAACCTTGTTCAGAAATTTGTACTGTTTCAATTGGGTTAGTATGCGCTGATAACGCAGACCAGGGTATTAATGCTTGCAGAATACGAATGCTAGCATAGTTTAACGCGATGGGCTTACTTTCTAAGCCAGGAACAGCATTAGGCGTAAAAGGCGCTTGTTCTATCAAAGCAATATGTAGCGGTAAATGAGACAAGGCTAAAACTAGACTTGTTCCTACAATTCCAGCGCCAATAATGAGGATATCGTAGTCTTTCATGAACGCATCAACGATTCAATATCAAGTATGTCCTTGGGTACTCGGGAAAGAACTTCACATGAATCCTCTGTCACCCTAACATCATCTTCAATTCTTACCCCAATATTCCACCATTTCTCATCAATATCGGGTGTTTGGTCGGCAATATAAATACCCGGCTCTACAGTGAACACCATATTGGCTTCCAAAGGACGCCATCTTTTATCTTGTTTGTAGCGCCCTACATCATGAACATCTAAACCCAACCAATGGCTACAGCCATGCATATAAAATTTTTTATAGGCTTTTTGTTCAATCAGTGAAGACACCTCTCCCTTCAATAAACCTAAATCAAGTAAACCTTCGGTAATGATTTGTATACAACGTGTCTGTAAACACTTCCAAACAACACCCGGTTTTATTAAATCAATAACTTCTTGTTGAGCTTTTAAAACAATAGCATAAATCGCTTTTTGCTCAGGACTAAATTGCCCACTAATAGGAAAACATCGAGTAATGTCGGAAGCATAAAACTGGTACTCACAACCGGCATCTATCAGCACCAAATCGCCTGATTTTAAAACACTATTATTGTCAGTGTAATGCAAAATACAGGCATTACCACCACTCGCGACGATGCTAGGATAAGCACTTGCACGGCACCCTTCTTGATAAAAGGCATGGAGTAATTCTGCTTCTAATTGATATTCATAAAGACCAGGACGACACGCTTGCATAGCGCGACCATGGGCTTGTGATGAAATGCTAGCCGCTTGTCGCAAACATGCAAGTTCAGAAGGACTTTTCCTAAGCCGCATTTCATGCAGAATATCGGGTAGTCTAACAAGGTCTTCTTGCTGAACCGTTACTTTATTCAAGCTAGTTATTACTTTATTAACGCGCTTTACAATAGGTGAATCTTGAGCCCCTAGCCAGTAATAGTGACAGCGACCCACTAAGTAATCTGGTAATAGGATTTCAAGTTGATCGATAGCGTAAGCCTCATCGACAGCATATTGTTCACAAGCCTTTTCCTGACCGATAGATTCGCCATGCCAGATGGCTTGTAAAGGATCATAAGGACGATTAAATAGAATGCACTTTCCTCCCTGTGCATCAGGTAGTAATAACGCGATCGCATCAGGTTCGGGAAATGCTGTTAAATAATAAAAGTCGCTATTTTGACGATAGGGATAATAGACATCCCCGTTACGGAAGTGCTCTGCTGCCGATGCAAGAATAATAATGGCATTGCTATCCACTGCCGTCAATAATTGACGACGACGCTGTTTCAGTTCAGAAAGAGTATACAAGAAATCTAATGCAGATAGATTGAGCCCATACTTCCCTCTAAGGGATAGTGCATCAACTCTTCATAAATAAGTGGAATCGCCTGGGTAATAAACTCAATCGCTTCTTCATAAGCCAGCCTATCCAATTCAGTAACTTCTAATTGGCTGACATTGAGCCTGGCAATTTCAGCAATACAAAAGAGTACTTCATGCACTGCATCAGATGCTTCCTCGTCAAAGGAGCTATCCCCTAGACCTAAGCCATATAAAAATCCCTCGCACCAAAGACTTAATGCCTCAGCACGCTCTTCTAATTCATGTTGCTCATCTGGGAGCAATAATTTAAAAGATTGTAAGCCACTCAATTGTCGACAAGCCGCGTCGTACAGGCCTACAACAGCACCTTGTGGTCCCAACATCAGTCTAGATCTTACATCTAAACGCTTTAATAAAATATCGATCCAAAAACCGCCATTGAGCTTTGGGCCGACACAAACAAACCCACACAACACACCATGGATTTCTGCAGGAGAAGTCACCACCTCTGCTTGGCTTAAAACACGATAGAAATCATCGAAGGCAGGAGTCTTGACCTGAATTTGCATAGGGATCTCTATAAAAAAATACGTATCGCTGCATTTTACCACCCTCTCCTACGTTAATATAGAGATCGTGAAAAAAGTACTTGAAATTGCTATTCGCAACTTCAAGTACAATGGGTATATACTAGTCTAGTATCTGATTCAGCCCGCTGTTTTTCGATCGATACTTAACAGTAAAGGGATGGGTTCTTTATTTACTGTGAGCATACTTGCTTTGACTTAAGGACACTTAACTCACTGCAAGAAGCCTAAAGTTAATATACCTAATCCCACCTGCATCTTCGGATCAGGAAACTCCGGCGAATCAGATACTTATCTTCTGTTAAGCTAAACTCTGTTTATGGATTCTCGAGAAGAACTACGAAAAAAATTACGAACACAGCGTGCAAACCTTAGATTAAACGACCAAGTTATTGCTTCGCAAAAAATGACTGAACGATTAATTAAGGATTCTCTCTTTCAAAAAAATCAAAGAATAGCAGCCTATCTCTCAATCAATTATGAAATTAATCCCGAAAATATCGTTAAAAAAGCGTGGGAAAGTCATAAACACTGCTATTTACCTGTTTTACAAGAAAAAAAATTAATCTTTAGCGCTTATGAAGAAAATACACCCTTAAATAACAATCGCTTTAACATTCCAGAACCTCCTTTATCGACTGAACTCATCATTAATCCCTGTGATCTCGATTTAGTGCTAGTCCCTTTACTTGGTTTTACCATCAAAGGTGAACGTTTAGGAATGGGCGGTGGCTTTTATGATAGAAGTTTTCATTTTTTATTAAAAAATCCAAGGCCAATAAAACCATTTTTAATAGGTCTAGCCTATGAATGGCAGAAATTAGAAACCTTGGAAACAAAAAATTGGGATGTCCCATTAGATGCCGTTGTTACAGAAGAAAGAACTTATTTGTTTACGTTCTGTCTCTAAGTCCCCTCTTACAGGCTTTTAATTTCTATACCCATTGCACTTGAAAATGCGAGATCGCATTTTCAAGCGCTTTCCTTGCGCGATGGGGATTTTCAAGGGGAGAATCGCGATTTCTCCCCTTGAATAACGGGGCGGAAGCTTGGCTTCCCCCCGTTAAGTGATCGGGTATACCGCGCTTGCTAACATTGGATAAGTAAAAAATATGAAATGAACTAGGTTTAAGCTAAAATGTGCAACAATGCTTGATTCGATACGTTTTGTTCTATCAAATATCCAACCGTATCCTATTCCAGCAACCGTTGCCAGCAGCATATATTTAATTCCACCGGGATAATGTATCAATCCAAACAAGATAGATGTACATATTATGGCTAAATAGTTGCCATAAACAATCTTTCTCATCCTGATAGATAAGTTTCTTTGTATAAATCCTCTAAACAACGCTTCTTCTGCAACACAATCAAATAAAAGATTAGTGATAATCCATAGAGGCAAGCTATTCGGTAATTTAGGCTCAAAACGAACAAAGCCTAAAAAAACTGCTACTAACATTAATATCAATATAATAGCAAGTAGTGGTAGTACCGTTTGTTTCAAAACCTTTATCCACTCCTTTTTCCCAGAAATAAGTCTATAAGCAATACCGAGAATAAAAATACCAATTAGCGCTTTGTCAAAATTAAGATATAAGGTGTATGGAATAGCATCGTTACTTATATGAACCTGGTTCAGTATTTTAAGATTATGGAATCCTGGAATCCAATGTTCAGTAAGTCCTATACCCAGCAATACAACGACGGCATAGGAAAAAATCGTTACAAACCTATTTGTTTTTATCTGACTATAATAAACAGCAGCAGGTAGTAGAACAATGGGAATGATTGCGATCGGTTTGATTATCTGGCTTAAGAAAGCGAAAATAATTGAAAGAATAAGGAATATAACTGGAATTCGGAATTCTAAAGCCCTAGGTAACCAAAGTGATAGGATACTGAGATACAAAAACCCATAACAAAGCAACGACAAGCTATCGAAATGCATTCCCATTATTTTTTTCCATTAAAAAGTTTTAAAGATAGTTTTGAAACACGCTATCTAAATGCTTTACTAAAACCTTAAAGAGTTGAGCATTCTCTGTTTCCGCGTTAGAAGGATAATTAAATAACACAGCAAATGCGCCTAGATCACCATTATTCATTCTAAAATAGCCGGCCATAGTGTAAACAACGCTAGGTACCGTGATATGCCCTGTTTTTACACTGGTTTGGCTCATCCATGGATGCTCAATCGTAGGAATATTGTGCCAATATGTCTGTTGACCTGGAACCACTAAACTACCATAAAACACAGGAAAATCGCGTTTATTTTGATAAACTCCTTTTAATAAGTGAATAAGATTATTCGCAGATATGCGATTTGATGGAGTTAAGCCACTGCCGCTATTAAGAATAGGAACACTATCCCTATCCTTTTCAGTCAATCTTTCTTTACTGGCATTTAACAGAATTTTTGCTGCATCGCTAAGCTTTACTGAAGAAAGTGATCTAGGCTGATGGGCTGTCCATAGATCCAAGGTTAAGGTATCTGCGATATAGTTGTTACTATACCGCAACATGTCTTGCAAACTTTGAATCAGTGGCACACTTTCCACTTGTGTTAATAACGTATCCGTTTTCTTTACCGGCGTTAACTCAACAATAATTTTTCCATCTGACACAATACCCGCTTGCCTTAAAAAGGCTTTTAACAAGGCACCCGTTGCTACATTAGGATTGCCTACCGAGCGATAAAGGGTAACAGGCTCACTCTTTACCCCTATCGTTCCTGAAACCAGGAAAGTTTCTTTTCTATCTTTACTGGTACGCGTTAATTGCAAAACATTACCTTCCCCAGAACGAGTCATCACTTTTCCAACAAGAAAACTATTCTGCAACGCATAGGGTGAAATTTTTACTTCCGCTAAATCACCTGACTTTTCCCCGGGCCGAATAGTCACGGCAATCGTCCCAAAATTTGTCCCTGCCGAGGAAAGTGAGGCATCATAAGCCGCTTTAGTGTGCAATTTTGCCTCAAGTCGATCAGGCGCACTTACCATAACGTTTCCAAAATAAGACGCATTCACAATGATATTCCCTTTTATTTTTTTTAAACCGATCTGTTGCAGATTATTAACCAATTGCCACATTTTTTCATTCGTAAATTCAGGATCTCCTAGACCATAAAAAACTAAATCTCCTGTTAAAATCCCATTTTTCCATTGGCCTCTTCGATAAATTTGCGTGGGAAAAGTATAATAAGCCCCCCACTGTTGGAGCGCACGTGCCGCTACAAAAAGCTTGGTAACTGACGCGGGAATTAACGCTAATGAAGCATGCTTAGCATAAAGCACTTTAGAGGATGTTAAATCGATAAATAATTCGGAAATCTGTGGTGAAGGTATTTTCTCTCTAGCAACTATTGTCGAGGAAAATATGAGAAGAATTAACGCTATTAGATGTTTTTTTGATGTTTTTTCATTTGAAATTCTAAACCTCATTTAGGGCGTACTCACTTTCCAAACACCTTGGTTATCGCGACATGCCGTATAGTTGAATGACCGATGCCCTAACAGTCCACGGTTGAGTGCTATGCGGTAATTTCTACAACCTTGACCTTGTGCATTCACATAGATTCGAAAACTTGTGAACTCAAGTCGCTCACCTGTCATACTACTATACCATTGTACCGCTTGCTGAGGTTGCGCTGTCGCAATTAGGGTTTGTAACTTCATGCGATCGACAGCCCCCATATAATGTGCAACAACGGGATCGACAAAAATATCATTTTCGTTAACGCTAGGATTGACTGGCGTTGGCTTAGATAAATGCAAACTTGTACAACCCGCTACACTTACAATAAACAATAATCCTAGAAAATAACTCAGCGCAATACAAAAATTAAAAAGTAGCAGGGGTGACAGTGAATGCGACTTCTTTTTGTGGGACAAGCCAGCAAAAAAAGTGCATTCGCTGGCAGGACCCGTGCCAAGCATTTTTTTGTACTGTGCACAGATAAAATAGTTAATCATCTTTTTTTGCATCGTTTTTTTCCTCAATGCGCATACGAACTAACTGTCCTCGATTAATACCACATAACAATTCATAACGGAACGTTGACGTACTCATCGCAACTTGCTCTATGGGTAACCCTGCTCCCCACAAACTAACCGGATCACCTTGCTTCGCATCCGGTTGCGACTGCAAATCGACGGTTAACATATCCATAGAAACTTGGCCTAATAGTCCAGTTAACTTATCATTAACCAATACCGGCGTCCCGTTCTCAGCACGATGGGGATAACCATCGCCATAGCCAATAGCGACAACACCCACTCGCCTATTGTCCGGTGCCAACCACGTTCCACCGTATCCTACTTTATCGCCAAATTGTAGTTGATTAATTGTAATAATCTCAGACTTTAGATTCATAACCGGTTTTAAGGCATGCTGAATACCGGAAGAATCTGAGAAAGGTGAAACGCCGTATAATATCAATCCTGGGCGTACCCAATCGGCATGGGAACGAGGCCATGCCAAAATAGCGGCAGAATTCGCTAAGCTTTTTTCGATAGTTAACCCTTCTACCGCTTGCTCAAATTGTTTTATTTGTTGTAGCGTCGTTGTTTCTTCTGTTGGTTTGTTAGCACTTGAAAAGTGTGTCATGACGCAAACAACATTGATCCAGGAACAAATCTGACATTGCTGCCAAATTTCAGAGAAATCCTTGCAGGAAAGTCCTAATCGATTCATTCCCGTGTTTATTTTTATCCATACATTCACAGGTTTAGTGAAGGGTTGTTGAGTCAGTAAAGTGAACTGTCGTCTATCATGTATTACTGTATCCAGCTGATAGCTATCGAGTAATGGCCGTTCTGACGCTGAAAACAAACCTTCCATGAGTACAATCCGTTGTTTTATTCCCGCTTGACGTAAACAGAGCGCCTCTTCAGAACAAGAAACACCAAATCCGTCGATTGAATTCGCTAACGCACGTGAAATAGGAATTAAACCATGACCATAAGCATTCGCTTTGACCATCGCTAATATCTTTGATTGAGGCGCTATTCCACGTATTTGCTTAACATTATGGTGTAGCGCATTCAAATCGAGTTCTACGACTACTGGCCGGCTCATGCATAGTTCTCTGCATGGTAGCGTTGCGGAGAAAAATTTTCAAACCGTGTATATTTTCCTAAGAAAGTGAGTCGCACTTTGCCCGTAGGTCCATTCCGTTGTTTGGCAATAATAATCTCTGCACTGCCCTTATCTGGACTTCCTTCGTTGTACACTTCGTCACGGTAGATAAAAATAATTAAATCCGCATCTTGCTCTAGGGCACCTGAATCACGTAAATCTGACATGACTGGTCGTTTATCGGCACGTTGTTCCAAACTACGGTTTAACTGAGATAGGGCAATAATGGGAACATCAAGTTCTTTGGCAAGCGCTTTAAGTGAACGAGAAATTTCTGATATTTCAGTAGTACGATTTTCTTTAGAGCCAGGGACTTGCATCAATTGTAAATAGTCGATCACAATTAATCCTAAAGCGCCTTGCTCTTTTGCAACACGCCTAGCACGCGCTCTGACCTCACCAGGACTCAGCGCAGGGGTATCATCAATAAACATTTTTGCTTCTGATAGCATACTCACTGCCGATGTCACGCGCGGCCAATCTTCATCACTGAGTTTCCCCGTACGAATTTTATGTTGGTCAATACGTCCTAATGAAGACATCATACGCATCGCTAAGGCTTGTCCTGGCATTTCCATGCTAAAAATAAGAACTGGTTTATTTCCTTGAATTGCGGCATGTTCTGCCATATTCATGGCAAACGTGGTTTTTCCCATCGATGGGCGACCTGCTACAATAACCAGATCGGAAGGCTGTAATCCCGAAGTCATTTCATCTAAGTCTTTGTATGCTGTTGAAAGCCCAGTAATAACTTGGTCAGAATGAAAAAGAATGTCAATTCTATCGACAGCGCGCGCCAAGAAATCACTAATACGCAGCGGACCGCTTCCTCTTGCGCCTTGATCGCTTATTTGAAAAACTTTTTGTTCTGCTTCATCCACTAATTCATTAATGGATCGACCCGCAGGCATAAATGCATTTTCAGTGATTTCAGTAGCAATACTAATCAATTGACGTAATACAGAACGTTCGCGGACAATATCAGCATAGGCAACGATGTTGGCAGCACTCGGTGTATTACGGGCAAGCTCATATAAATAAAGTTCGCCGCCTATTTCAGATAATTGATTTGTACTTTTAAGTGCATCCGTTAAGGTTACAACGTCGAAAGGTTTTGCATGGTTAGCAAAGTCAACGATGGTACGAAATAAAATACGGTGGGCAAGCAGGTAAAAATCTTTTTCTCGTAATTTGTCTGCGACTCTATCCCATGACTGATTATCAAGCATTAAGCCGCCTAGAACGGATTGTTCTGCCTCAGCCGAATGAGGGGGCAGTTTAAGATGATCGGTTTTTTGCATCGCAGTACTCGCCTTGAATGAACAGGTCTACGCTTTGCTAGGTTCTGTCTCTAAAGCCCCCTTGTCGCCATCTGCTGCGTTAAAAACAGCGCAAAAATACTCATTTACCTTGTGTAAACTCCGTTTTTTTCGCTGTTTTCGCCTTGCGGATGACGACAATCATAACGTTAGAGGCAGAACCTAAGGATATTTGCTAACTTTGTTCTTCAGAAACAATGTTGACTTTCAAAGTCACCACCACATCACTATGTAATTGTATTATTATTTCATGTTCCCCAAGTTGACGTAGAGAACCCTGTGGTAATTGAATTTCACTTTTTTCCAGATCAAATCCTGCCGCATTGGCAGCACGAACTAACTCTTGTACTCCAATAGAACCATATAAGCGTCCTTCTTCTGCTACCTTAACCGGTATGGTTAATACAAGTTCAGATAAGGCATGGCCACGAGCTTGCGCAGCTGCTAATTTTCCTTGCGCCAACTTTTCTAATTCAGCACGTTTGACTTCAAACTGCGCAATCGTCTCTTTGTTAGCAGGAACAGCCTTGCCATAAGGAATTAAATAATTTCTAGCATAACCATTGCGTACAGAAACCTGTTGTCCCAAATCTCCTAGAGAATATATCTTTTCTAATAAAATAACTTGCGCCATGACAGTACCTCAAGAATCACATGAATAATGCGTTGTAACGTTACCCTTTAGCTACTAAAGACTGACTCAGTTCAATTGGACTTACGCAATAAGCGATGACGAAAATCCAAATAGCTATCCATTATCGCTACCACAATTAATAAAGCGGCTAAATAAGGGAAAAAAACAATTAATAAACCATAAAATAGTAAAAACCAACCTTTAAAAAATCCATTTTTTAGACGAGCAAGTGCATGTATAACACTTAAGCCAGCTAGCATAAAGGGCAACAACACAACAGGTAAGATATCTTGTGCGGTAGCAAATTTTTGCACGCTTGCGACGGCAATAACTAGAAAAACTAATGCATCCCAGCTACTTAACCGTATTGCCTCTAGCTCAGGACGAAGCCGTCCGGGATTATATAGCATTGACTGTAAGCCTCGTGCAAGTATTAAATTAATAAACCCGCCCAGCGACAGAAATACTATTTGAAAACCCGTAGCGAATTTCGTAAAAAACTGTAGTTGATCCGTATTAATCGAGAAATTAAACTGAGTTTTTATCATTAAAGCGTAATGCGCTACTTGTTTTACCCAGAATGCCTGCACATCCGGAACTAATAGATGAACCAGCAATACTACCAGCAATCCTAAAAACATTCCGACTTCTAAAACCTTTTTCCAGCTTTGAGTTTGTCTTAAAATTAATGCCAAAAGATAAGCAAAGAGACTACCTCCGACAATATTGTACAAAGCAATCCAAGGATTAGCTAAGCTAGCTACCACAACAACAGGTAAAATAATCCACAGTAATACAATGGCGCCTTCTTTTGGCCCTTTACGTAAGGTAACCAAAGAAATAATGACATTACTTACCCAGCCCAATAAAGGCACAATAGTAAATAGTAAGCCTACTATAATGGCCTGTTGGCGGCCTCGCATAACATAGATCGCCCAGCGATGCAGAAACCCAGTCATTTTAGTCTCCACCTGATAAACGGCTTACACCATATATTGGTGCTTATCGCAATAAGGTAGAAGCGCTAAAAAGCGGGCCCGTTTAATCGCTTGGGTCAATTTACGCTGAAAACAGGCTTTTGTGCCTGTAATGCGACTAGGAACTATATTAGCTGTCTCAGTAATATAGTTCTTTAATAAATTGGTATCCTTATAGTCTATCTCAGTCATACCTTCTGCAGAAAAACGGCAGAATCTACGGGGACGTCTATTTGTATAGTTATTCATAAAACCTCATAAAACAATTAAAAATATACCCATAGCACAGGTACAATGTCTTCTTTTTAGCTTCTATCCTCATCAACCAAGGCACTCTCGACCGGGCCTCGCGCATATTCTCGTCTATTTTCTTGGCTTTGTGCTTCTTTAGTCTTAGCCAAAGGGGAGGTTTCTGTAATAGCTCGATTTCGGTGGATAGTAAGTTGGCGCAAAACAGCATCATTAAAACGAAAATTTTCTGTAAGCTCTGTCATTTCGTCTTTCCCACATTCAACATTCATTAAAATATAATGTGCTTTGAGAAGCTTATGAATAGGGTAAGCGAGCTGTCTGCGGCCCCAATCTTCAAGTCGATGAACATGTCCGCCGCTATTTTTAACAATGGCGGTATAACGTTGTATCATTGCAGGCACTTGGTCGCTCTGGTCAGGATGAATTAAGAGGACAATCTCATAATGTCGCATAAAGAATCTCTCGGTTATAAACCTCCCAACCCATGGTGGTGAGGTAAGAATCTAATAGGGAATCGTCTAAGGCGCGCATTATACGGTCGCTAATTCTAAGATGCAATAAAGGACTGTCCTAAACCCAGGGCCACCTCATATAAATTGAGCGGTTATGACGGAATCTAAAAAGTCATGGCTCCAGCCAGCAAGTTTCCGCATGGCTTTGAAGCCGACTCTAGGCATATTTTTTTTAATAATTTGTAATAAATTGAGAACAGTTTTTTTGATAATAGCTATATTTCTGGGTGCATTGCCTTTGCGAATGCGACTCTGATCATCTTCGAAACAAACATCTAAAACCCAATGAAGATTATTTTCCACCTGCCAATGTTGGCGTACTGCCTTGAGAATGCGAGAAGCATCCGCCGGTAAACTGCTAATATAGTAGCGATGTTCTACAGTGACTTTGCCTTTTATTTCACGCTGACTCTGAATTTCAATAACACTATGTAAACACTGCCAACGAGAATGAAGAGCCTGTAGCCAACTCACCTGGTCACTCACCGTACATTGGCGCACTATAATACTCCCCAAAATTCAGACCAGCGAGAGAGACACAAAATTGTGTTAAAT